>PWGD01000097.1 GCA_003554395.1 Syntrophomonadaceae bacterium | reverse complement strand
TTGAACTTCCTCAAGAAACGCTTTAAGATCAGCCACGGACTGGCCACGGGGCTGGTTTTTCTTGCATTTTTATTATTTTGCGCCTTTGTAGTCAGCTTGCTTGTCCCGGTGATTTATTTTGAAGCCACCGAGCTGGCCGAGAGCTTTCCTCATTACCTGGCCCGCTTCCAGGAATACATGTCATGGTTGTCACAGCAGATTATTATTTTTGAAGTTGAAGAGGAGGTCAGGGGATACCTGGTTGGCCTGACCGAGAATATCCACCAGGGTCTCGAGTATCTGGCCGAAGCCTCGCTGCAGCTGATAGTGGGCACCGTCGATTTCTTCCTGGTCCTGTTTTTGGTTTTTTATTTACTCTATGACTTCCACCTGGTCAGGGCAGAACTGGTTGAACTGGTGCCGGTCAAAAGCAGGCCCCTGGTTAAAGAGCTGATTGGGGTAATCGATGCCAATGTGGGGACTTTTATCAGGGGATCACTGATCCGCTGTTTTGCGGTCGGCATTATTACTGCCCTGGTGCTGCTGATCATTGGCATGCCCTATGCCATGTTACTGGGGCTAATCGCCGGGGTTTTTAATTTTATTCTTTACATCGGACCGTACATTGCCGTTATCCCCGCCCTCCTGCTCAGTTTCTCTCCCATCACTCCTTCGCCCCTCCTGATCATCCTGATCTATGTGGGCATCCAAATTCTGGACGGCATGTTCCTGGCCCCGGTTGTGCTTGGCAGGATCATTAATCTGCGCCCGATTACTATAATCGTATCAATCCTGGTCGGCGGGAGCCTGGCCGGCCTGCTGGGCATGGTCCTGGCGGTTCCTGCCGCCGGTACCGTCAGGGGCATCCTGGAAATAATCAAGCGCAGCCCGGCCTACCGGGAAGATTCCCAGGCCTGATTTAAAAATCAGGCTAGCTTGCCTTGTCAGGCTTCTTGTGCTATTATGTTTCAGGAAAATCCCTGCTCCTTACGGGGCCGCAAGTCCAGAGGGAGGTGATAAAAGATGGGACTTTATGAAATAATGTTTATTATCCGTCCCGATCTGGAGACGGAAGAGCAAGAAGAAGTTTTAAACGGTTTACAAGATACCATCACCGGGAATGGTGGCCTGGTCGACAAAACAGTTGACTGGCGCAGGCGCCGGCTTGCTTACGAGATTGAAAAACACGTAGAAGGTCACTATTACCTGCTTTACTTCAAAGGTCAAGGCACCATAATTCCCGAAATAGAACACTTCTTCAAAGTCAGCGATGCTGTGCTTAGATTTTTAATTGTCCGGGTAGAAGAGGATTATTACGAAGCAGCCGCCGCCGAAGAGTCGGCGGAGGAAGAGGCCGCTGAAACGGAAGAGGTTGCTGAAACCGAAGAGGTTGCCAAAGCTGCAGGCGCTTCTGAAGCGGAAGATGTCGCCGGAGCGGAAGAAACGAAAACCGCGGGCGATGCGGAAGGTGCTGTTTCCGGAGCTGCTGAAGTAGGAGCCCCGGAACAGGGCCAAACGAATACAACACCAGGTCCTGAAACGGTGAACACAGAAGAAAGTGAAGGCGAGCAGCCTTCTGAAGAGGCAGAAAAAGAGTAATGACCGGGAGGTTCATCTAAAATGCTAAACCAGGTAGTCTTGATCGGTCGTCTAACCCACGATCCAGAGCTGCGCTACACCGCCGGCAGCGGAGTGCCGGTTGCCACTTTTACGCTGGCCGTTGACCGTCCTTTCACCAACCAGCAGGGCGAGAGAGAAGCGGATTTTATAAAAATTGTGACCTGGCGAAAACAGGCTGAGAATTGTGCCAACTACCTAAAAAAAGGCAGTCAGTGCGCCGTAAGCGGGCGTTTGCAAATTCGCTCCTTTGATGACAGCCAGGGCGTAAGGCGAAAAGTGGCCGAAGTGGTAGCCAATGACGTTCGCTTTCTGGATCGGCCCCGCAGTTCTGAAGATACTGGATCGGGTGAAAGCCCCAATCAAGAAGTTGACGATTTGGAGATCAGTGGCGATGATGTTCCTTTTTAGCAGAAGGAGGTTGATTAAATGAGACGAGATCGAGGAAGAAAACCGAAAAAAAAGATCTGCAGTTATTGTGTAGATAAGATTCAGCATATAGATTACAAGCAGTACGATAAATTAAGACGGTTTATGACTGAAAGAGGGAAAGTTCTTCCGCGTCGTATTTCGGGAAATTGTGCCCGGCACCAGCGGCAGCTGACCCGGGCTATAAAAAGGGCCAGGATAATGGCTTTGCTTCCCTATACTATGGAGTAAAATATGGCAGTACAGGGCCGGGCCTACCGGCTTTAAAAGGTGTCGGGATCGAAATCCGGGCACTTTTTTTATGCTCAGTTCGGCAGGAGTAATAACTTACGAGGAGAATTTAGTAGTAGTATAGCGAGAAGTAAGCGGTTGAGCAATGCCTGCGGGGACGGTTCGATGGTCACCGTAGCAAAGTGAAGGTCCGGTAGGCAAGACCATGGGACCTTCCCCCCGGCATGTGAAACTTCGGAAGGAGTGTGTGGCAATGCAGATCATTCTGCAGCAGGATGTTCCCAACCTGGGGAAAAAGGGTGAACTGAAAGATGTCGCTCCAGGTTATGCCCGTAACCTTCTTCTCCCAAAGGGCATGGCCGTAGAGGCTACCCCCCAGCGGATCCGCGACTGGAAAAAACGGCAGGAAAAAGAAGAAATGCTCGGCAGACAGCAGGAAGAGCAGGCCCGAGAACTGGCTGAAAAACTTAAAGCAGTTGAACTGGTTATGGAAATGCCGGCCGGTGAAGGCGGGCGCCTGTTTGGATCGGTGACCCCGGCCGATATTGCCGCGAAGCTCTCAGAAAAAGGTTTCGAGGTAGATAAAAAAGACATAGAAGCTGAAGGCCCCATCAAAACTATTGGCAGCCATACTGTAGCTGTAAAATTACATGCGGGCATCAAAGCCGAGATCGCCATTATAGTGGAAGCGAAGGCTTAATTCCCGCTGAAAGGAGGTAGTTACAGGTGGCTGTTATCAGCGACAGGGTTCCCCCGCAAAGCAAAGATGCCGAGCAGTCTGTGCTCGGGTCTATGATGCTTGATAAAGAAGCTATTTTTGCGGCTGCTGAAGTCCTGGTGGACCGGGATTTCTACAGCACCGCCCATCAAAAGATGTTCTCTGCTATCTTATCTTTAAGCGAAAAGGGAGAGCCGGTTGACCTGGTTACCCTTTCTGAAGAACTGCAGCGCAGTCAGTGCCTGGAAGAGATAGGTGGACGTTCGTATCTGGTTACGCTGGCCAATGCGGTCCCCACGGCGGCAAATGTTCAATACCATTCCCAGATTGTCAGGGAAAAGTCAATTTTGCGTTCCCTGATCCAGGCCTCGACGGAGATTGTTTCCCGCAGTTTTGATGCCCCCCACAATATTGATGAATTTTTGGATGAAGCTGAAAGGCTAATCTTTGAAATCGGGAGCCGGGGCAAGCACCAGGGTTTTGCTCCCTTAAAGGATGTCATGGTTCGGACTTTTGAACGTTTGGAAAAGCTCTATGATGAAAAGAAAGGAGTAACCGGACTGCCGACCGGGTTTGCCGACTTAGACCGGATGTGTTTCGGCCTGCAAAATTCCGATTTAATCATTGTGGCGGCCCGGCCCAGTATGGGCAAAACCACCCTGGCCCTGAATATTGCTCAGCAGGTAGCGGTAAAAGAAAAAAGGCCTACGGCCTTTTTCAGCATGGAAATGTCCAGGGAACAGCTGGCCCAGCGTTTACTCTGTGCTGAAGCACAAATTGATGCCCAGAATATGCGCCGGGGCTTTTTATCCCAGGAAGAGTGGCAAAAGCTAACCAGGGCGGTTGGGCCGCTCAGCGATTCGCCTCTCTTTATTGATGACAGCGCCTCGTTATCCGTAATGGAAGTCAGGGCCAAAGCCAGAAGGCTTAAAGCTGAAAAAGGGCTGGAGGCAATCTTTGTCGACTATCTGCAGCTGATGCGCGGTTTTACCCGTTCCGAGAGCCGCCAGCAGGAGCTGTCTGAGATATCGAGGTCCCTTAAAGCCCTGGCCAAGGAACTTAATGTCCCGGTCCTGGCCCTTTCCCAGCTCAGCCGGGCCGTGGAAAAGAGGCCCGATCGCCGGCCCATTCTCAGCGACTTGATGGAATCGGGAGGGATAGAGGCAAACGCCGACGTGGTCTTGTTTATCTATCGAGAGGCTTATTATAATAAAGATTCTGAAAAAGGCAATATAGCCGAGATCAGCATTGCCAAACAGCGGAACGGACCGACGGGCCTCGTTGAACTATATTTTCTGGATCGGTTTACGAAGTTTGCCAACATGACCAGGGAACCATCCAGCCAGATTGGGTGAAATAATGCAGTCAACCACCAGTTATGATGTTATCATTGTCGGTGCCGGCCCGGCCGGCATATTTGCTGCTCTGGAGCTGAGCTCCAAGAGCAGGGCCAGGGTCCTGATCATTGACAAGGGCGCTCCGCTGGAGAAGAGAAACTGTAAAACTCAAAAAGAATATGGGCGCTGTCTGCGCTGCGATCCCTGCGCTATCACCTGCGGATGGGGGGGAGCGGGTGCTTTTAGCGATGGTAAACTGACCCTCACGCCTGCTTTTGGCGGATTGCTGGAAGAATACATTGAACGCCAGGTCGTAGAAGAATTGATTAATGAAGTCGACCAAACCTACCTCTCTTTTGGCGCCACGGAAGAAATATACGGCACTGATACAGAAGCAATTAAAAAGATGGAGCGGCTTGCAGCGGCGGCGGGGCTCAGCCTGATCCCGGCTCAAATAAGGCATTTGGGGACTGAAAATTGCTATACCATCCTGGAAAAAATGCACAATGCCCTGAAGGGGAAGGTTGATATCCTGACGCACAATACGGTGGAGGAACTTCTCTGCCGGGATGGGCGGATCAGCGGCGTCAGGCTGGCCTCCGGCGAGGTATACAGCGCCGACTATGTCATTTGCGCCCCGGGCAGAGTAGGGGCCGAATGGATTTACCGCCAGGCCAAACAGCTGGGCTTAGAGGGCATCAACAATCCGGTTGATATCGGAGTCAGAGTAGAAGTCCCGGCCGTGATTATGGAAGAGCTGACCACTAAAATTTATGAATCAAAGCTGGTATATTTTACCAGTCATTTTGATGATCGGATCCGCACTTTTTGCATGAATCCCTTTGGAGTGGTGGTAACCGAAAATAACGAAGGACTGCTTACCGTAAACGGGCACAGTTTCGCCTCTAAGAAGACTGATAATACCAATTTTGCCCTTTTGGTCAGTAAAACTTTTACGGAGCCTTTTTCCGAGCCGATTCGCTATGGCCGCTATATAGCCAGCCTGGCAAACATGCTGGGAGACGGAGTAATTATCCAGCGCCTGGGTGATTTGCTTAAAGGGCGCAGGTCAACCCCGGACCGGATTAAACGCGGCCTGGTCGAACCTACTCTCAAAGAAGCCACGCCCGGAGACCTCAGCCTGGTCCTGCCCTACCGCTACCTGCTGGCCATTATCGAAATGCTTGAAGCCCTGGACAAATTGGCTCCGGGAGTGAATTCCAGACATACCCTGCTGTACGGTGTGGAAGTAAAATTTTATTCATTCCGGCTCTGCCTGAACCGGGAGCTGGAAACGGGCATTAAGAATCTTTTTGCCGTAGGTGACGGCGCCGGTATAACCAGGGGCTTAGTTCAATCCTCGGCCACGGGCATGCTGGCCGCCCGCGCCATCCTTGGCAGGCTGGGCCACACCGACTGAGCCTTGTGGAAATAAAATACAGCAGGATTTTTTGGATTTATGTCGTATTAAGCTTTATTGATTAGTTCCTGGAAGGAATGATCTATTCAGGTGGTCAGTGCCGAATAATATAACATTGCAGGCTTATCATCTTAGAAAGGATCAACATAAGGGATAAGACCATGAGACCTGGGTCAGTTCAGAGGGTGCCTGCAGGTAAAAGGCCTAAGCTAAAGAACCAAAAAGGGTTTTATAAAATAATCAAACAGGATCTAAAGAGCAGCAGGACCCGGATTAAAGGAGGCCGTTTGAAGGCTTCATCTTTTATCCTGGTTTCTGTTTTTATTTTGTCCCTGGTTCTGGGCCTGTATAGCTACCTCGGCAGTTTTGTTTATGCCGTTATGCTCGACGGCCGCGAAATAGGCGTTGTAGAGGAGGCAGATCAGGTCGAAAACCTGGTCGCTGAACTTGCCGAGCGCTGCAGCGAATATTATGGAATGGAAGTGGCCATTGAAAACAGGATCAGAGTAGTTAAAGAGTACCGGCCGCAGGCCGTTCCCGATCCGGACTCTGTCCAGGAGATCATCAGGCAGCAAGTCTCTTTTGTTACCGCTGCCTACCTGGTTACGGTGGATGATGTCCCCCTGGTCCCGGTTGCTTCGGAAGAAGTGCTGGATGCAGTTATCGGGCGCCTCGAAGACGCTTACCGCAACGAGAGCAACGGCTCCAAAATATTAGACATAGCCGTAGTTGAAGATTTTGCCCTTAAATCCTGTTCTGTAAGCCCAAGGAATGTCTTTACCGCCGACGAGGTTATGGCCCTGCTCCTGGATCAAAAGGTTGAGCGTTCGCTTGATGCTACCTACTGGGCTCAGGTTGAGGGGCGCAGCTTTACCGGCCCTCATCAGCCTTTTGAAGACTCAAATCCCCACCCGGTTCCTGATCAGGTTGTAAGCGGCGATCAGGAACAAGATCCCGGGCAATTATTAACTAATAATGCCGGTGTCCATGTCGAATCAATCGAGGAATTTGTGGTTACTGAAAAGATCCCCTATAATGTTGAAACAGTCTATGATGAAGAGCTGTGGATAGTCCAAAATGAAATAACAGTTCCCGGGGAGGATGGCATCAAGGAAATCGTCTATCACATCACCCGGCAAAACGGTGCTGAAGTTAAAAGGACCTTAGTTAGTGAGTCAATAATTAAAGAGCCTGTTACGCAGGTTGAAGCCAGGGGCACTTCCCAGGTGCCTTCCAAGGGCACCGGAAAATTTATCTGGCCGGTGGCAGGAGGGGGGGAAGTGACTCCCGGGAGGGGGTTCAGTACTTGGCATACCGGCATTGACATCGATGCCGAAACCGGGACCAAAGTTTTTGCAGCCGACAGCGGTGTGGTCTGGTTTTCCGGTTTTGGGGGTTCCCAGGGCAACTATATTATTATTTATCACGGCCGTTACTGGACGCTTTATCTCCACAACCATATAAACCACGTTTCCACAGGCGCCAAAGTAGATCAAGGCGATGTTATTGCCGAAGCTGGTTCTACCGGCCGTTCCACGGGCCCGCACCTCCATTTTGAAGTCAGGCGGGATGACGGCAGCGGAGAATGGCGCGCTTACTATCAACATAAACCCATTGATCCTCTTCAGTTTTTCAGGCCCTAAGGACAGGTGTGACAGGATCCGTGACCCGATCCCCCTTTCCCCCTATTGGCCGGACAGGCGGGAATATTTTTAGGGTTGCTCTTGTTCAGGGGTTTTAAATAAAGGGTTTTTTGAGCGAAAAGCGAAGTTTTATGTTTACTAAAAATATGGGGTGGTCAAGATGGCAGAAAAAATCTTAGTGGTAGATGACGAAAAACCGATCGTGGAAATCCTCCAGTATAACCTTGAAAAAGAGGGATACCAGGTTTTTACTGCGTACGACGGAGAAGAGGCTTTGAAGATGGTGGAAGCGGAACATCTGGACCTGATCGTCCTCGATATTATGCTTCCCCTCAAAGACGGGTTTACCGTCTGCCGTGAAATCCGTTCCCGGTGGGATATCCCGATCATTATGTTAACAGCTAAAGAAATGGAAATGGATAAAGTCCTCGGTCTCGAACTGGGAGCGGATGACTATGTGACAAAACCTTTCAGCGCCCGGGAAGTGTCCGCCCGGGTCAAGGCCCTTTTGCGGCGCAGCAAGCGTAAAGAGCTTCCTGCCCAGGAAGGGAGAAGCAAGATTGAGGTAGGCTCAATAGTAGTAGATCAAAACGAGATGCAGGTTTATAATCTGGATAAACCGATCGAACTGACCCTGCGCGAATATAACCTTTTACTGCATTTGATCAAGAAACCGGGTTTTGTCTTCAGCAGGGAACAGCTGTTAGACCAGGTCTGGGGCTATGATTATATTGGAGAGGATCGGACAGTTGATGTGACCATAAGGCGGCTGCGCGAAAAGCTGGAGCAGAATCCCGCCCACCCGGATTATATTAAAACTAAAAGGGGTGTCGGTTATTATTTTAGACCGATTGAAAATATTTAACAGCCTCCAGTGGAAAATTATTTTTATTTACCTGATGCTGATCCTGTTTTCTCTGCAGTTGATCAGCGTCTACCTGGTCCAATCCCTGGAGCAGTACTACCTGAGCAATTACAAAGAAAGTCTTGAAAACCAGGCCAGGCTTCTTTCAGCCTTCATCAAACCCGGATTTGGCGAAGGGGAGGAATGGGCAGAAGACACAATCCGCCTGGCCCGGGAATTTCGGGATTTGCATGAAATGGAAATTGTTGTCCTCGACAGTTATGCCCAGATTGTCGGAACTACCGGCAGCCAGGACCACGTCGGGAGCCGTTTGATCCGCGATGAAATAACCAGGGCCCTGGCCGGCAACCTGAGCGACAACATGCGCTATGATTCCGTTAACGAAGAACGCCGTTATTTTATGGCTTATCCCATCGAAAACAACCAGAGGACGATTGGGGTTATTTACCTGAGCGGTTCCCTGAAGGCGGTAGACGACACCCTCAACGAGGTTAAAACTATCCTTCTCAGTGGAGTTGGATTGGCCCTGGTAGTAAGCTTTTTACTGGGTATTGTGCTGACCAGGACTATTACTCTGCCCATTAAAGAAGTAACCGGACAGGCCCATGAAATGGCCGGAGGAGATTTTACCCGCAAGATCGAGGTGCAAACCTCCGATGAAATTGGCAGGCTGGGAGAAACCTTTAATTATCTTGCCGATCGGCTCAGCCATACCATTGACGAAATGTCTTCGGAAAAAAGCAAGGTGGAAGCCATTATAAATAATATGAGCGATGGTGTCGCCGCCCTTAACGGTAAAGGCCATTTAATTCAGGTTAACCCTTCCGCCCGCCGCCTGATCAAAAACCTGAACCTGAAAGTACCGGCCCTGAACCGGTCCGGGTTCGGACTGCTTAGAAGCCTGATCGGTTCGGAAGCCATGCGCCGCTTTGTTCGCAAGCAGGAACCTCTGACGGCTGAGATTTCCAGCCATGATCCGGAGTGTACCCTGAAGGTGAAAATTGCCCCGTTCAGGGTAGATAAAGGAAAGCTGGACGGGACCCTGATCGTCCTTCACGATGTAACCAGGGAAAGGGAGCTGACCCGCCGCCAGGAAGAATTCGTTGCTGACGTATCGCATGAACTGAGGACCCCTTTGGCCACGGTTAAGAGTTACGTGGAAACCCTGCTGGACGGAGCGGCCGAAGAGCCGGAAGCGCGGACCAGGTTTTTACATGTTTTGGCCAAAGAAACGGAAAGAATGGTCAGCATGGTTAAAGATTTACTGGTCCTATCCCAGATGGATACCAACCGCCTGGAGTGGCAAAAAAGCGCGGTGGATTTAAGAAGTATGGCCCTGGAAGCTGCGGGGCAGGCCGGTCAGAAGCTCAGCGGGGAGCTGCCTACGGTGAATGTATCCATCGAGCCTGAATTTCCCAGGGTCTACGTGGATCGGGATAAAGTAATGAGGGCCTTTACTAATTTGCTAAATAATGCCCTGAAATATACGCCGCCGGATGGAGAAGTCACTTTCAGTGCTGTCAAGCAGCACCAGGCTATCAAAGTAGTTATTGAAGACACGGGAAGCGGAATAAGCGAAGAAGAACTGCCCCGTATCTTTGAAAGATTTTACCGGGTTGAAAAGACTCGCAGCCGCGATTATGGCGGAACCGGTCTCGGCTTATCCATTGCCCGCAAAATAGTCGAAGCCCATGGAGGGAAAATATGGATAGAAAGTTCTCCGGGAGCGGGCACGAAAGTTTCTTTGACCCTGCCCGGGGTTTTAGGGGAGGATAAGCTTACATGATGGAGCAGCTAAAAACAGTTCTGCTGCTTTGCCTGATCGGTTTAAGCCTTTTTTTGACCTATCAACTCTGGTACGGGCAAAAACCGGCGGAACTGGTTGCCGAGGACGTATATGAACAGGTTGAGATAGAAACGCCGCGTTCCCTTGAGGAAACTGTTGTCCCCTACCGGATCGTCTTAAACGGCGGTAACACCAATTACCTTTACAGTAAAGGAAACCCCGGTTTTGATGAGCTCTGGCAAGAATTATCGGATCTGCTCAAAAATATCGAGAACAACTTTTTTAGCGAGGATCAAAATGGCCCGGAAGAAGAGGGCCTCAGGTGCCTGGCCTGCTATTTTGATCCGGCCCTTCCGGCGGGAGATGAAAATCTCTGGCTGCCGGGCCTTTCTACCGGCAGTATTGAGATCTTAAGCCTCTACTGTTTGCAAGATTCTTACTGGTTAGTCATAAAAAAGGCCGATCAGGAAGAAAAGCAATATCTGCTTTTGGATGAAGCAAAAGCCGCTCAATTCAGTGCGATCCTGGAAAATCTTGATCTAGAAAATGAAACCGCTTACAGCTTACTGACGGTGGACTTGATTAATGAAATCATGCAAGATGACCCGGTAGAAGATGACCCGATTGAAAATGATCCGGTAGAAGATGACCCGACAGAAGAGAATACGAATGAAGGTAACCTGCTGGAAAAGGAAATCGATATCAGGGCTTCTATTTATGTGCCTCTTGGAGAGGTATTCATGGAAAAATTTAATGTAGAACCGGAGAACCTGGAAAAGGAACTGCTGCTGAAGACATTTTTTGTTGATTACAATTTGGTCCGGGAGATAGAAGAGAGAGACGGTAGCTTACTTTATACTGACGGCGAAAAAGGTCTGCGCCTCAGTAATAATAGGTTCGAATACTCTTATCCGCGGCTGGAAGAAGGGCAAACGACGGTAAATTATAGTGAAGCCCTGAGAAAAAGCAGCAGCCTGATCAGCTTTCATGGGGGTTGGCCGGAAAATCTTCGCCTGGCAGATTTAAGCTTAAATAGCCGGGCCGGGTTGTGGTTTTATGTTGCGGAATGGACGTTGTATAAAAATGGTTACCCCTTTTTAACCGGGCAGCCGACCAGGGCTTCCTTTAATGACCAGGGCCTTTTTCATTTTACCAGGTCCCTGTATAACCCGGAAGCGCCTGTTGAAAATTTCGAAGAAGAACTGCCCGTCAGCCCCCATAAGATTACAGTGGAGGTCGCTGCCTGGACCGATGCCCTGCTGCAGGCCATCTCCAATATTGAAGATACCGCTACCGACGTCGGATCCAGGCTGCGGCTGGGAGCGCTGGAACTTGCTTATGCAGTTACAACCTCAGAAGGTCAACTGAGGGGCATCCCGGTATGGTTTGTGATCATTAACGGAGAAGAAATTATCCTGGAAGCCGATACATTGGAAACAATCAACAAGGAGGACTTGCTGTGAAACTGGGCCGGGCAAAATTAATCCTGATCATAGCTTTTGCCGGTTTAAATATTTTTCTGGGCTATCAGCTGTTCTGGCCTGATTTTGGCCGGTTAACAGAAGCCGCAGTTACTTCTGAAGCGCTGCGGGAAACAGAACAAAAACTGGCCGAAAACAACTACGTTCTGGAAGCTTCCTTTGATCGCGCCACCCGGACCAGCGATTTTGTGCCCGTGTCTCCATCCCGGGAAATCAGGCATGAACTTTTATATGACCTGATCAGAACCGGGGTACAGATTGAAGAATCGGACCGGGCCATCTATTACCGGGCCGATGACAGGCTGGTTATCATCCATACCAGCGGCCTGCTCCAGGTCTTCTTTGAAAATAACAGGTCTTCCCTGGAGGAAAATCCTGTTGATCTGGACGAAAATGATTTAACTGAACAGGTTGCAACTATTTTAGAAGAACATCACCTGCTCCCGGAACATAAAAGATTTGATTACCTGGAACATAAGGAAGACGGCAGCGTGATCCTGTATTATCATCAACTCCTGGAGGATAAACCCATATACTCCGGGCAATTAAAAGT
This sequence comes from Syntrophomonadaceae bacterium, assembly GCA_003554395.1. GTDB lineage: Bacteria > Bacillota > Dethiobacteria > DTU022 > DTU022 > B1SED10-74M. The sequence continues at coordinate 38,940 of PWGD01000097.1, read as the reverse complement.
CTTTATCGATGCCGCTCAGATCAGGGCTGTGGAAATCTACTGGCTGGAACCGGGCGAGCGGATTCCGACCCGGGAAATGGAAGTAATTCCGCCGACTGAGGCTTTAAAAAACCTGGTGGCTGAACTTGGACCCAGCCCCGAAGAACGCTCTATCCAAAAGATTGATTTAGGCTATTACAGTGGAGAATATGATGCGGAAAAATGGGAGATTCCACCGGTGTGGCGTATTGTGCTTGACAACAACCAGTACTATTATATTAATGCTTTTACCGGAAACCTTGAAAAAGAGGCGGTCATACCGGAACAAATGTAACCGATTTTTGTCCGGCCCCATTTAATGTTATAATTGCAGCGGAGGGATACGAGGTAATCATATGGAAAGTTTTGTTGTCAAAGGTGAGGTCAGCCTGACCGGTGCTGTGAAAATAAGCGGCTCTAAAAATGCCGCTGTGGCAGTACTGCCTGCTGTAGTGCTCACCAAAGAAAACGTGCATTTAGAAAATTTGCCCGACATCACCGATGTCCGAACCATGATCGAGATCCTGGAAAATTTAGGGGTTTCCATCCGCAGGCGCGGCCGGAACGCCCTCGATTTGACTTCCGGCAACCTGTCTAAGATAGCTCCTCCCTATGAACTGGTGAAAAAGATGAGGGCTTCCTATTATTTTATGGGCAGCCTTTTGGCCCGTTTCGGCAGGGCGGAAGTTCCGATTCCGGGCGGCTGCGATCTGGGGCCCCGCCCCATTGATCAGCATCTGAAAGGATTTACCGCCCTGGGTGCGGATATCAATATTGAACACGGCATGATCACCCTTACTGCCGATCGTTTAGTGGGGGCTCATATTTATTTGGATGTGGTCAGCATCGGAGCCACCATCAACCTGATGCTGGCTGCTTCTGCCGCCGAGGGAAGGACGGTCCTGGAAAATGTCGCCAAGGAGCCGGAAATCGTTGACCTGGCCAACTTCTTAAATGCCATGGGAGCAAAAATACGGGGAGCCGGCACCGATGTAATCAGGATCGATGGCGTGAAAAGCTTTACCGGCGTCACCCACGCGATTATCCCGGACCGGATTGAAGCCGGGACCTTCATGATGGCAGCAGCGGCAACCGCAGGCAGCGTCACCGTGGAGGATGTTATTCCCAAGCACCTTGAGGCGATAACCGCCAAGCTGCGGGAAACAGGGGCTACCGTCAGGGTAGAGCCGGAAAGAATTACGGTCGCAGTTCCTCAACCCCTGGTGGCTTCCGATTTAAAAACCTTTCCCTATCCGGGTTTTCCCACCGACCTTCAGCCGCCTGGGATGGTTTTGTTAACTGCTGCCCGGGGCCTCAGCGTGATCACAGAAAATGTCTTTGACGGCCGTTTCAACCAGGTGGAGGAGTTAAAAAGAATGGGGGCCAGGATTAAAGTTGAAGGGCGAACGGCTTTAATCGAAGGAGGAAACCGCCTTTCGGGGGCCCCGGTAACCGCTCATGACCTTCGTTCGGGAGCCTCTTTAATCATAGCCGCCTTAATGGCTGAGGGAGACAGCACAATCAGCGCCGTTGAGCATATCGATCGGGGCTATGAAAACCTGGAACAGAAATTTATTGGTTTAGGGGCGAGCATTAAAAGAATAAGTGATCAGGCCAGTGAAAAGATTTCCAAAAGCCCGTTATAGCTATAAGCTTCCGGTATAGATTTATTCCCTTTACGCTGACAGCTGCTTGATATAAACTGTTACCGGCACGGATTCTTTAAACTAAATAACAGCAGTCGGATTTTTCCGTTTGCTTTTTTAACTGCCATCCCGGCACTTTGCCAGGCTTTTGTCGAAAAGAAACTCCGATCAGCTGCATGTGGCGGAATTATTGCCGGGATGAGTATAAGGAGGTATTTTGTTGGTGGAACAAAATTACAATCACAACAACTACAACAACCGTTCGCGCCGGGGAGGATCCTGGGCTTTTATAGGCTATATTTCGTTTGGCATCCTGGGCCTTCTGCTGGGCGCGGCCTTAGTTTACGGGTTGTTTTGTTATTATTTGATGCCCGGTGCTGAAGTAGTCGCCCCGGAGCCTGAAGAAAATGAGGTCGATCAAGAAGCGCCCCTGCCCGTCTCGGAAAGGGATGCCGATATCGTTTCGGTGGTAGAACAGGTCATGCCCGCAGTAGTCGGGGTTAGCAGCCGTTTTGATGTAAGCGGTTTTGGCGGACAGCAGTTTGGGCAAATCGAGTCGGCTACCGGGGTGGTGATTTCGGCGGACGGCTATATCGTCACCAACCATCATGTCATCGAAAATGCGGAAGATATTACGGTGATCATGCCCGATAAAGGCATATTTGGGGCCGAACTAATCGGCTCCGATCCCATGACCGATCTGGCCCTGCTCTATATCGATAAAACAGATCTTACCTATATTCCGCTCGCTGATTCCGCCCAGAGCCGGGTAGGCGAAACTGTTTTGGCGATCGGCAACCCCCTGGGGCTGCAGCAAACGGTTACTGCCGGTATTATCAGCGCCGTTGAGCGCCAGGTGATGATACCCGGAACCGACTATGCCTACACCTTTATTCAGACCGACGCCGTGGTAAATCCCGGCAACAGCGGGGGCCCCCTGGTCAACCTCGAAGGAGAAATAGTGGGTATCAATACGGCTAAAATAGCCATGGGCGGCGTCGAAGGGATCGGTTTTTCGGTGCCCAGCAATACCGTAGACCGGGTCACAAGGGATTTTCTGGAGTACGGCAAAGTGCTCCGTCCCCATATGGGGGTTTTAATCGAAGACTGGCTCAATTATGAGGATCCGGATCCGGACATGGGCGTGCGCCTGGTCGAAATCGTTCCCGGTAGCCCGGCCGATGAAGCGGGATTAGTCTCCGGCGATATTATCGTGGCGATAGATGATCACAGCATTGAGTTTCTGGCCCAGCTCTTTGACCGGATGCTTTATTATTATCCCGATGACACGGTTTCAATTACCTTTTACCGGGATGGAGAAACCAAAGAAACTACCCTGACCTTTGATGAACGTCCCGACGATTTGAACGAAGAACCTCTATTCCCTGAAGACTGGGAAGACTAAACCGAACAGGACAGGTTCGAATAAAATGGAGGCCGGTTCTTGCGACTGCTTTTTATCTTTATCGATGGAGTCGGACTGGGCGGGCAGCAGGCTAATAATCCTTTTGTCTATACAGAATCCCCCGGTTTGTCGAAGCTGCTGGATGGCAAAGCCCTGACCAAAAGGGCGGTTAACCATGAAGGCGTTGCCGCTTCCCTGCTGAGCCTTGATGCCACCCTGGGTGTGGGCGGCCTGCCCCAGAGCGCTACCGGGCAAGCTACAATTTTTACCGGTATTAATGCCGCTGCCCACATAGGCCGGCATCTGCGCGGTTTTCCTAATCGTGAGCTCAGGACAGTAATTGCTGAAAAATCTCTTTTCAAGCAGTTAAGGCGGATGGGCTACCGGGTTGCTTTTGCCAACGCGTACCGGCCTCCTTTTTTTGATCTGCTGCGCAGGGGTCTTCCCGGGAACCGCTATTCCTGTTCGACCCTGATTACTTATTATGGGGGCCTGCCCTTCTACAGTCTCGAAGACATTCAAGCCGGGCGGGCTCTTTATATGGATATAACCAATGAAGTCCTGCAGCGTATGAATTTTGAGGTGCCGCTTCTGACACCCGAACAGGGGGCCAGGCAGCTCATTAACATCAGCAGAAATTTCGATTTCTGCCTCTTTGAATATTTTCTCAGCGACCTGGCCGGCCACCTGGCCGACCCAAAGGAAGCCGGCCATATTGTTGAGATCCTGGATCAGTTTATCGCCACCTTGGCCGCTCAGATCGATCCGCAGGAGGAGATGCTGGTGGTGACTAGCGATCACGGCAACCTGGAGGATGTAAACAGGCCCGATCACACCATGAACCGGGTCCCGCTTTTGCTGGTTGGCGATTTATGCCTGCGCCGCGGGCAGAACGAAAAGGCAGGCGATCTCACTGACATCCTGCCCCTGATCAAAGCGATCCTGGCGGCAGATGTTAGTGGGAGCAGATCGACTGAAGGCATGAACCTTTGATGTAGAGTGCGGGAGCTTTTAAAAGGAGAAAAAACCCTCATGCAGATTAAAGTGATCACTGTGGGCATGTTTGCTACAAACTGTTATTTAGTTTCGTGCCCGGAAAGCGGTGAAGGCATTATCATTGATCCGGGCGCGGACGGTAAAAGGATTGCGGATCAAGTCAGGGATCTGGGCTTAACAGTATGCTATATCGTTAATACGCACGGCCATGTGGATCATATCGGGGCCAATGGGAAATTAAAAGAAGAATTTAAGGTCCCACTTCTGCTCTGTCAAAAGGACTTAGAGATCTATAACAACCCCGGTTTTGGGCTGCGCTTTGTCCTGGGGAAACAGCCTCCTCCGGACGATTACATAAGCGATGGCGACAAGGTGGAATTTGGCCGTTTGTCCCTGACGGTCATGGAAACACCGGGTCATACGCCGGGCGGGATCTCCCTGGTTGAAGACAACGTCGTTTTTTGCGGCGACGCTCTTTTTGCCGGCTCCGCCGGGCGGACAGATCTGGCCGGCGGTTCATATGCCACTCTGATCAGGAGCATCCAAGATCGCCTGGCTGCCCTGCCGCCCCGGACGGTTGTCTATCCGGGCCATGGGCCGTCAACTACGATTGGAGAAGAAGTTGCATGCAACCCCTTTCTAAGGCGGACATAATGTATTAAAATATATCTGCTTTTTAATTTGCAATCCCAGCAGGAATATATTAAAATATGGTGAATAAGGTTAGCGAATAGATTTTTAATTATTAATACTTCTCTGATCCAGGCAGGCTTGCCTGATTTATTGAATTTAAATCTAAAATATAGCCCCCTCATAAAGGAATTAGAGACTGTCTTGCCCGGCCGGTAATTGTCCTAAAGGCAATTAACCGTACAGCTCATTTTCCTGGGAGTAAAATGATCAATCCTTGGTTGCAGTTTTTATTAAGTGCGGCGGTAATTGTTTATGCCGGCAGCAGGCTGACCAGGAATGCGGCTCTCGTGGCTGACAAAACCGGCATAAGCACAGCCTGGGCAGGCGCATTAATGCTTCCTCTCGCCACTTCCCTGCCGGAACTGGTTACTACTCTCAGGGCAGTATCCATCGAAGCACCTGATTTGGCCCTGGGTAATATTCTGGGCAGCTGTTTGTTCAACCTGGCCCTGCTGGCAGCTATCGACCTGGTCGAAGGGCGGGGGGCTTTAAGCAGAAAGCTAAGCCGCGGCCATATAATAACCGCAGCTTTAAGCATTATCACTGTAAGCCTGGCTGCTATTGCCATGCTTGACTTAAGCCTGATTCCCGTCGGCTGGGTTGGACTGGAATCCTTATTGATCGCGGCAGTCTATATTCTGGGCAGCCGCCTGGTCTTCAGGTACGAGCGCCGCAACCTGGCCCCAATCGAGGCCTTTGAAGCTGGCGGGAGAGAGGATCAGCCTTATCATATCGGGTTGGCGGTGGTCCACTTTGTTCTGGCGGCGGTCTTTATCGTTGGCGCCGGGGTGCTGCTCACCGACGCCACCGACCGGCTTGCCGCTCTAACCGGAGTGGGACACAGTTTTGCCGGTGCTCTATTCCTGGCCGTTAGCACCAGCCTTCCGGAAATTGTGACTACTATTTCAGCCGTTCGGTTAGGCTATCTCGATATGGCCGTAGCAAATGTTTTCGGAGCCAACTTTATGAATTTCTTTGTCCTTTTCCTGGCGGATCTTTTCTACCGCCGGGGGCCGCTGCTTTACGAAGTATCGGATGTTCACCAGCTGTCGGCATTGATGCTCATTATATTGAGCGCTGTTTTTATCTTCGGCCTGGTCTACAGATCAGAAAAAGGGTTTTACCGGATCGGGTTCGATACCGTTATGATTCTGACCGGCTACCTGGGAACACTTTATATAATATTTAAATTTAGCGGTAATCAATAAAAGGTGGTGTAAGATTTTGGATACCAGTAAACTGCAAACGATGAATTTAAATGAACTGCATCGTTTGGCCAAAGAGCATGAAATTAAAGGGCAGTCAACCATGCGCAAGCAGGAGCTAATTGATGCCCTGACCAAAATGTTTTCAGAAGATGGAGAGAATTATTCGGCTTCAGGGATGCTGGAGATTATGCCGGACGGGTTTGGTTTTTTGCGGCGGAAGCAATATCAATTCTCGGATGACGATATTTATATTTCCGCCTCCCAGATTCGCCGTTTTAGCATGAGGACGGGAGATATAATCAGCGGGCGGATCCGGCCCCCCAAAGATAACGAACGCTATTATGCCCTCCTCCAGGTGGAAGAGATCAATGGTGAAGACCCGGAGAAGCTTTCCAGCCGCCCCCCCTTTTCGTCGCTGGTCCCCATCCATCCCGATGATCAAATAAAGATGGAGACGCAAAGCGATATTATGTCGGCCCGGATCATCGACCTGCTGATTCCCATTGGCAAGGGGCAGCGAGGGATGATCGTGTCCCCGCCCAAAGCGGGAAAAACCATGCTATTAAAACAGCTGGCCAACAGCATTTCTACCAACCATCCCGAAATCAAGCTGATCATTTTGCTGATCGATGAGCGGCCGGAAGAAGTGACCGACATGGAGCGCAGTGTCAATGCCGATGTGGTCAGTTCAACTTTTGATCAAAAACCGGAAAACCATATCCGCCTGGCCGAGCTGGTTTTAGAGCGCTCCCAGCGCCTGGTGGAACAGGGCCGGGATGTGGCCGTTTTGATCGACAGCATTACCAGGCTTACCCGCGCCTACAACCTGGTCATCCCTCCCAGCGGCAGGACCCTCTCCGGCGGGATTGACCCCAGCGCTTTCTACAAGCCGAAGCGGTTTTTCGGCGCCGCCCGGAATATCGATCAGGGCGGCAGCCTGACGGTCCTGGCTACCGCTATCGTTGAAACCGGCAGCAGAATGGATGACGTGGTCTATGAAGAATTTAAGGGCACCGGAAATATGGAGCTGCACCTCGACCGCCGCATTTCCGACCGCCGCATCTTCCCGGCTATCGACATCTCCCGCTCCGGCACCCGCCGGGAAGAACTGCTCCTTGATGAGCGCAAAATTGAATTGATGTGGGCCCTGCGCCGGGCCATGGGCAGCAGCACCAGCATCGAATTCTTAGAAAAGCTGATGGACCGGCTCAGAAAGACCAAGTCCAACGAAGAATTCTTAGGCAACATGCACACCATGTAATGAATACCGGGGACGGTTCTTAATATTCCTGTTCCGTCCTGCTCTGTCCTGTTCCGGGGGCGAGGTGGATTATGTGGAATATTAAGAACCGTCCCCGGTATTCCTGTGCGGTAAATGTTTTAAACCCTGCAAGGGGAGGGACCAAATGAGCGCCTATCAGAAAGTAACCCCGGAAATAGCAGAGCAGTTAAGACAGATTGTCGGTGCCAAATATGTTCTTTTCGATGACCGGGAGCAATTGAAAGATTATTCCCATGATGAAGTGGCCGAAGAGAAGTACCACGGCATGCCGGAGGTCGTGATTAAGCCGAACAGCACCGAAGAAATTTCTGAAATCATGAAGCTGGCCAACCGGGAAATGATTCCGGTCCCCCCCCAGGGAGCTAAAAGTGGCCTTTCGGGGGGCGGAGTGCCGGTTATGGGAGGGATTCTTCTCTCCGTAGAGAGGATGAACCGGATCTTAGAAATTGACAAAGCCAACATGATGGCCGTGGCAGAGCCCGGCATCATCACTAACGATTTCAGCGCCGCAGTCCAAAAGGAGGGGCTTTTCTTCGCCGGCTACCCGATGAGCCTGCACACCTGCTACCTGGGTGGAAATGTCGCTGAAAATGCCGGAGGAGGCAAGGCCATCAAGTACGGAGTAACCGGCCGCTATATTACCGGACTGGAAGTGGTAATGCCTTCAGGCGAAGTCGCCTTTTTCGGCGGGAAGCGGGTCAAAGATGTGACCGGATATAACATGGTGCAGCTCATGGTCGGCTCGGAAGGGACCCTCGGTATTTTTACTAAAATTATTGTTAAACTGGTTCCCCTGCCCAAGGCGAAAATTGACATGATGGTTCTTTTTGAAGATCTGCAAACAGCGATTGATGTGGTGCCTAAAATCATGACCGATGTAGGGGTCATCCCGACCGGTATTGAGTTTATGGACCAGCTGACCCTGGAAACAAGCTGCAAACACCTGGGGCAAAGCCTTGAACAGTACAAGAATGCGGGCGCTTTTTTAATAATCGAAGTAGACGGTAACGACGAAGAACAGATCCTCAATGAATGTTTAGATATCGGCGATTTTTGCACCGACAACGGCGCTATCGATGCTTTCGTGGCCCAAACACCGGCCGATCAGGAAAAAATCTGGGCGGTCCGCCGCAATGCAGCCGAGGCCTTTAAAGCGATTAGCCCCCGGCAAACATTAGAAGATATCGTGGTGCCCATGAGCACCATTCCCCAGGTCCTGCCTATCCTCAAAAAACTCTCGGAAAAATATGATCTTTTCATCCCCTGTTACGGTCATGCCGGAGACGGGAACCTGCATGCCACGGTGGTTAAAAACCCCGATCATAGCGAGGAGCAGTGGCAGGAGCTGCTGCCCCAGGTCCTCACCGACCTTTATTCCGAAATCTATAAATTGGGGGGGACTATAAGCGGGGAACACGGGGTCGGCAACAAGCGTAAGCAGTATCTGCCCCTGGTTTTGGGTGAAACTGAAATCGAAGCCATGAAAAGCATCAAACGAGCCCTCGATCCCAATAATATCCTCAACCCCGGCAAAATATTTGATCTGTAGCCATCCCAAAAAAGGGGCCAGAAAAATTTGGGCGGCCGGACTGCCGCGAGAAGGTGATTGATTATTTTTTAATCGAGCCTCAAATTTCCAGGGGGTGTTTGACTGATGAAGTGCAGTTTGCCCTACGGCGATCGTGACTATATGCTGCAGCTGCCGGATGGGCAGGTTAAGCAGGTTTTAGAAGGAAAAGCCATGGCCGGCCCCGCCTCAGAAGAGCAAGCAGTGCGGCGGGCGCTGCAAAATCCGGTAGATTCGGCCCCGCTTGCCCAGATAGTCACCAAGGGAGATAAAGTCTGCATTATTGTTGGCGATGTGACCCGCCTTTGGGTCAGGCACCATGTGCTTTTGCCTCCCATCCTGGAGGAGTTGAACCAGGGGGGAGTGCCTGATCGAGACATACTGATTATTTCTGCCACTGGTGATCACCGGGAACAAAGCCCTGAAGAACATCGCAAGCTGGTTGGTGAAGATGTATACAAGAGGGTTCAGGTCATCGATCACCGGGCCCGTGAGGATCAAGAGCTAATTAGCCTGGGCACTACCGCTCACGGCAATCAAGTCAGGGTTAACCGCAAGGTGGCAGAGGCTGACCGGGTGGTGCTGACGGGCGGAATTGTTTACCATTTCCTGGCAGGATGGGGCGGGGGCAAGAAAGCGATCCTGCCCGGTGTAGCCGGTTATAACACCATCATGAAAAACCATACCCTTGCGCTGCATCCGGAACCGGGCCGGGGCATCAATCCCGAGGTTCGGGCCGCCAAAATAGAAGGGAACCCCTGCAGTGATGACATGGTCCAGGGCGCCAGCCTGGTCGGGCCCGATTTCCTGGTCAACAGCGTCATCAATGAAGCAGATCATAAGATCGCCCTGGTCACAGCCGGCAACTACCTGAGCGCCCACCAAAAAGGCTGCTCCTTCGTGGACCGGCATATGAAGGTCCAAATAAACGAAAGCGCACCGCTGGTCATTGCTTCCTGCGGTGGCTATCCCAAGGACATCAACTTTTATCAAACCTATAAAACCATCTATCATGCTCATTTTGCCTTGCAGAAAGGCGGGACCATGATCCTGCTCAGCGAGAGCCGGGAAGGAATGGGCAGCGCTGACTTTGCTTCAATTTTTACCTCTTTTCCAAACAATGCCGCCCGCGAAGCTGAACTGCGCCGCAGGTTTACCATTGGCGGATTCATGGGTTACCATACGGCGGTTATTGCCGAAGAAAACAGGGTCCTGGCTTTGACCGATCTTAACCGGGAGCTGGTTCGATCCATGGGCATGATCCCGGTTTCATCCCTCGATGAAGCCCTCGAAACAGGAGCCCGCGATTACGGAGGAGAAATCCCCCCGGCCTATGTAATCCCCCATGGAGGAACAACCCTGCCCTTTCTCCAATAATGAATATCGGGGACGGTTCTTTTTATTCCTCTCCCCTGAACAGTTTTTGGCGAAAACCTATAATTTACAACCACCCCCCGGCCCAGGTTTCATCCCTGCCAAGTTGAAGCGGCAGAGGTATAAGTGATGACATGTTGAGGGAACACCTGAAAGTATGATTAGCTTCGGCCTCTTGATATTTATATTTTCATGAGGGGATTTTAAAAATGCTTATGGCTTTGCTTCCATTGATAGCCGCCCTGCCGATCATGATGGTTATTATTTTAATGGCGGGGTTTATGTGGCCTGCAAAACGGGCGATGCCCTTAGCCTGGGGCCTGGCAGTATTACTGGGCCTGCTTGTATGGCAGGTCGATCCGGCCCGGGTTATGGCGGCCACTTTGGAAGGAGTGCTTTCTGCCTTTGATATCCTGATCATTGTCTTCGGGGCAATTGTGCTGCTCAATACCATGAAAAACAGCGGGGCCATTGATGTCATCAACAAGGGGTTTGACGGTATAACCCCTGATCGCCGGATCCAGGTCTTAATCATTGGCTGGATGTTTGTGTCTTTCATCGAGGGGGCTGCCGGCTTTGGGACTCCTGCTGCCTTGGCTGCCCCTCTCTTGATGGGGCTGGGCTTTCCGCCTCTTGCCGCGGTAATGTGTGCCCTGATTTTCAACTCCACCTCCGTGACTTTCGGCGCCGTGGGTACCCCCATTATCGTAGGCACTGAAGCTGCTGTTTCGGGAATGCTTCCTGAAGCTGTAGCCATGAGGGGATTTCTGGTAAATGTGGGGATCTGGTCGGCAGTTTTCCATGGTATCTTGGGGACCTTTCTGCCCCTGCTGGTGGTAGCGATGCTAACCCGCTTTTACGGTAAAAACAAATCTTTCAGGGAAGGCTTACAGGCAGGGCCTTTTGCCCTTTTCGCCGGCCTCTCCTTTACAGGGCCCTACTTTTTGATGGCCTATTTTGTAGGTCCCGAGCTGCCTTCGGTAGTGGGCGCCTTAATCGGTTTGTTCATCGTCGTTACCGCAGCGCGGGCCGGTTTTTTAATGCCGGCAGAAGCCTGGGATTTTCCCCGGCCCGAAGAATGGGAAGAAGACTGGGGAGAACCGCTCCAGGCAGCAACCGCCCAAAAATCGGCCGGCACCTCCATGTCTCTTTTTAAGGCCTGGCTGCCCTATATCCTGGTTGCCATTATTTTAGTCTTGACCCGGTTGGGGGTTTTTGGCCTGGACAGCCTGCTAAGAGCCTTCACCATCGAATGGCCGGAAATACTGGGTCAAAAAGGGGTAAACTGGGTTATCAGACCGCTCTGGCTTCCTGGAACTGTGCCTTTTATGCTGATTGCTCTTCTCACTATCCTGCTCCATAAAATGCCCGGAAATCAAGTAAAAGAGGCCTGGTTAAAAACAATTAACCAACTTATACCGGCTGCAATTGCCCTGTTTTTTGCCCTGGCCATGGTCCGGGTGTTAGTGCAGACTGATATCAATGCAGCCGGTTACCCCAGCATGCTTATGGTTATGTCCCGGTCTGCCGCCGCCGGCGTGGGGCAGGCCTGGCCGCTTGTGTCCCCGTTTGTAGGCGCTCTCGGCGCCTTTGTATCCGGTTCGAACACCGTGGCCAATATACTTTTCGGCGGTTTTCAGTTTAGCGTGGCAGAAGGTTTGGGCATATCGAAAACTATCATCTCGGCCATGCAGGCAGTGGGTGGAGCTACCGGAAATATGATTGCCGTGCACAATGTTGTTGCAGCCTGTGCGGTATGCGGTATTGTCGGCCGGGAAGGCTTTGTAATCAGGCGCAACCTGCTCCCTTCCCTGCTTTACACTTTCCTTGTCGGCATCCTCGGCCAGATCATTATCTATGGATACGGGACAGCAGTTTTTTAAACAATACAGGAATAACAGGGACGGTTCTTAATATTCCTTTTTACATATTCCCTGATCAAAATCGATCCTGGCTGTGACAGGAATAGAAAGAATCGTCCCTGAATATTGAAACTATCCCCAGAGAACAGAAATTATTTCGCTGCGCATTCCGCGGCGGGATGGAATATTAAGAACCGTCCCTGTTATTCCTGGGTTTTGTCTAGTTGCAGAATAAAAGACGATGTGCTATGATTTGAAGTCGAGGAAAGTATTAAGGAGGATGAAGTAAATGAAGGCAGATTTGCACCCTAAATATCATAAAGCCCAGGTAACCTGCGCCTGCGGGGAATCGTTTGAAGTTGGCTCCACCAGGGAAGCCCTGAAAGTGGAGATCTGCTCCAAGTGTCACCCGTTTTTTACCGGCAAGCAGAAATTTGTCGACACCGGCGGGCGTGTTGAACGCTTTAAGCGCAAATACGGTAGGTAAAGTAAGAGCAGGGCCGGCGTGCTCTGCTTTTTTCATGTAAAGAAGGGATTACTGATGAACAATACCAAAACAGTGGGCGGCCAGGCAGTCCTGGAAGGGGTCATGATGCGCTACCGGGACCGGATGGCCATCGCCTGCCGGCGCAGCGATGATACGATCAGCGTGCACCGGGAAACCTTACGGCCGCTGGCGAAAAAGTATCCTCTGCTGGGCTGGCCCGTAATAAGGGGCGCGGTGGCCTTTTTCGAGGCCCTTTTCCTGGGTGTGCGGGCCCTGAATATTTCCGCGGCCGAAGCCCTGGCCGAAGAGGAAGAAGAACTGACCGGCTGGCACAGTTTCCTAATGGTTGTGCTCGGTTTGGGCCTGGGGGTGAGCCTCTTTTTTATTCTACCCACCTACCTGGTCCGATTTTTACCGGTCTGGCCTCCGATCTGGTTAAACCTGATCGAGGGGCTGGTCCGCCTGGTTATTTTTGTGACCTATATATTTCTCATTACCCGCTGGGGAGATGTGCAGCGCTTTTTCCAGTATCACGGTGCGGAGCACAAGGTCATTTACTGCTACGAGAGCGATCAGTCTTATGACCTGAACCGGATTAATGACTTTTCCACCCGCCACCCCCGCTGCGGGACCAGCTTTATCCTCACGGTGATGGTGGTCAGCATAATCCTGTTTTCATTTTTCGGCTGGCCGGATCTGGCCCAGCGGATCGCCCTGAGGCTGGTTTTACTGCCGCTGGTGGCCGGTCTTTCCTATGAGGCGATTCGCTATTCGGCCCGCAGTTCTTCGCCCCTGGTCAAAGTGATGACCGCACCGGGCTTGTGGCTGCAGAGGCTTACAACCAAGGAGCCCGACCGGGGCCAACTCGAAGTGGCCCTTTCAGCCCTGCAAGCGGTCCTGGAACCCGACCAGGAGCAACCGGAAACGGCCTGCGAGAGAGAGGCCGAGGTGACGGCAGATGCGAGATAAACTGGCCATGATTGAACAACGCTACGATGAACTGGAGCAGCTGCTCAGCAACCCAGCGGTCCTGGAGAAACGCGACGAATGGATGAATTTATCCAAGGAAATGGCCTCCATCAGCCCGGTGGTGGAACTTTACCGCCGGCTGAAACAAGTTGAGCGGGAAATCGAAGAGGCCCAAGAAATGCTCACCGACAATAAAGAAGCCGACATGGAAGCATATGTTAAGGATGAAGTCGAAGCACTAGAGCAGGAAAAAGAAAAAATTAAATCCGAACTGAAAGAAGAGCTGCTGCCCAAAGATCCCTACGCCGAAAAAAACGTCTTTATCGAAATCAGGGCCGGGACCGGCGGAGAAGAAGCGGCCCTTTTCGCCGCCGACTTGCTGAAGATGTATTCCCGCTATGCCGAACAAAAAAATTACAAAACAGAAATCGTGGAATCGCACCCCACCGATATCGGGGGCTACAAGGAAGTCATTCTCGGAATTGAGGGCAAAGGGGCCTACAGCCGCCTGAAATTTGAAAGCGGTGTCCACCGGGTCCAGCGCATACCATCCACCGAATCGGGCGGACGGATCCATACTTCTGCTGCTACCGTAGCCGTCCTTCCCGAGGTTGAGGAAGTAGATGTGGAAATTAATCCGCAGGACCTGCGCATTGACACCTTTTGCGCCACCGGCCCCGGCGGTCAGAGCGTGAACACGACCCAGTCCGCTATCCGGATTACTCATCTTCCCACCGGGTTGGTGGTCAGCTGCCAGGACGAGAAATCTCAGCTTCAGAACAAGGAAAAGGCCCTGCGCATCCTGCGCAGCCGCCTTTTGGATAAATATATTTCCGAACAGACAGCCGAGGTGGCCGAAACCAGGAAAACCATGGTCGGCAGCGGCGATCGCAGCGAGCGGATCCGCACCTACAATTTTCCCCAGAACCGGGTCACCGATCACCGCATCGGCCTTACCCTGCACAAGCTGGAGCTGGTCCTCAACGGGGATCTGGAAGAAATTATCGAAGAGCTGTCAGCCAATGAGAGGGCGGAGCAGCTGAAAGAAACGGGAGGCTAAACAAGCCCTTGACTGAACGGACTATTAAAGAAGCTCTGCAGGGAGCTTCTTTTTGCTTGCATGAGGCAGGTATTGATCAGCCCCGTAAAGAGGCGGAATACCTGCTGGCCCGGATCATGAACACCGATCGCCTCCAGCTCTTCCTGCGCCAGGACGAGACCCTTTCCCACGCAAAAGAAGCTGTATTTCAGGACGCCGTTACCCGCCGGTGCTGTGAAGAACCGGCTGCATATATAACCGGCGAAAAATATTTTTACGGCTACCGCTTTGCGGTGACCCCTGCTGTCCTGATCCCCAGGCCGGAAACAGAACTGATCATTGAACGGGCCCTGGCGGTAGCCGGGCGGCTTGCCGGCAGGGAGGGCCGGGGTCTGGTCTGCGCCGATCTCGGCACCGGCAGCGGAGTCCTGGCCGTAACTCTGGCCCTCTTGCTGCCCCGCTCCGAGGTCCGAGCGGTCGATGTTTCGGAAGCTGCTTTAAAGGTGGCCCGCCTTAATGCTGCCGCCCATAATGTCGGGGACCGGCTGCATTTTCACCGGGGCAGCTTTTGGGACGCTTTTGATAACCTGGAGCCCCGGCCGGGTTTTAACTTAATTGTTTCCAATCCGCCCTACCTGGGCCGCCGGGCACTTGAAAACCTGCCTAAAGGGGTGAAGGATTACGAGCCGGTGCAGGCCTTAAATGGAGGAGAAGACGGCCTGGAAGGGTACCGGCTGATCCTGGGCCGGCTGGCCGAATATGCGCTGGCTCCGGCGGTGCTGCTGTTGGAGGTGGGCGCTGGCCAGAAAGAGCAAATTGAGGAGCTCTGTTTTGAAACGGGGCTGTTCAGGGCCATAACCTGGCATTACGATCTCAACAATTGGCCGCGGGTCATTGAAGGACAAATCTCTTAAAGCCCGCTTCCTGCAGGAAAAAAGCCGGCTTTTGCATGAAACCGGGGCGGTGCGGCACCCTTGGGGCGGCTGAAGCCGGCAGATCAGGTTCCGCTGCCTAGTTAAGCCTCCTGCCGGTAGAGGTTATCGTCAACTTGCCGTGTTTGACCCCTTTTGCGCCGATCAACCTACCGGCCAGGGCCCTGGCTTCGCCGGCCTGGCCCTTGATCACCATCACTTCCAGGCAGTGATCGTGCTCCAAGTGGACGTGCATCACGGAGACGATCATCTCGTGGTGCTCGTGCTGCAGCTCCAGGAGCATGTCGCTCAAACCGCGGACATGGTGGTTGTAAATAATGGTTACCGTGCCGGCCACTTCTTCATCTTCCCGGGACCAGTCCAGTTCCACCAGCTGGCCCCGGACCAGATCCCGGATCGCTTCCGAGCGGTTGGGATAACCATGTTTTACAATCTCCTGGTCCAGCCGTCCCAGCAGTTCTTTCTCCATGGAGATCCCAAAACGGATCAGTTCTGACACCCCTGTAACACCTCCAGAAAAATTTGTTATGATTATAACATATTGAAACAGGGAAAAGGCGGGACTGTGCCGAATAGTTCCCGGTAGCATTGAAAAAGCTCCCCGCCTGCTTTATAATGAGGGAGTAAAAGGCAGTAAGCATAATACTAAGCTCCTCCGGGAGGGCGGCCATTGTTCTGGGAAATCGCCATTACGACGCTGGGCGGATTGGGCCTGTTTCTTTTTGGCATTCAAATAATGGCTTCCGGGATGCAGAAAGCAGCCGGTGATCGTTTTCGGCGCATCCTGGAAGTTCTGACCAACAAACCGGTAATCGGCGTTTTTACCGGGATCCTGATCACCATCCTGGTCCAGAGCAGCAGCACCGCCAGCGTCATGGTGGTCGGTTTTGCCAATGCCGGCCTGATGAACCTTTCCCAGGCGATCAGTGTTATCATTGGGGCCAACATCGGGACCACCGTCACCGCCCAGTTAATATCTTTCGAAATCTGGGTTATTGCCCTCCCCGCCATCGGGATCGGTTCCCTGTTAAACTTTTTCGGGCGCCGCCGCTTCCACCGCTACGTGGGTCAGACCGTGCTCGGCCTGGGCCTTTTGTTTTTGGGCATGACCATCATGGCTGACGGCCTGAGCCCCCTGCGGGAACTGGAAGCCTTTTATGATCTGCTGATGCAGTTCAGCCGCTATCCCGTCCTGGGCATCCTGGCCGGGGCCGCCTTTACTGCCCTGATCCAGAGCAGCAGCGCTTCAACCGGTGTCATCATCGCCCTGACCGTTCAGGACCTGATCCCCTTCGATGCGGCCGTCCCCCTCATTTTAGGCACCAACATCGGGACCTGTATTACGGCCATCCTGGCCGGCATCGGGGCCAATGTGGCGGCCCGCCGGGCGGCTGCGGCTCACGTCGTATTTAATGTTGTCGGCGTCATCCTCGTCCTCATGTTCCTGGGCCCCTTCACCTCCATCATGTTAGAAACGGCCGAGACGGTGCCCCGGCAGGTAGCCAACACCCATACGGCCTTTAACATCTTTAATACCCTGATCTTCCTGATCTTTTTAAAATACTTTAGCCGCCTGATCTGCATTATCGTCCCCGGCGAAGACCAAAAAATGGAGTTCGGGCCCAAGTATTTGGACGCCCGGATCATGAAGACTCCCGCCGTGGCCATCGGCGGGGCCAAACAGGAACTTTTACGGATGGCCGGTATTGCCCGGGAAATGTTAAACGAATCGCTCCAGGTTTTCCTGGACAAGGACCTTAAAAAGATCAAGCATATCGAACAGATGGAAGATCTGATCGATGGTTTGGAAAAAGAGATCAACGTTTACCTGTCCGAACTTTCCCAGCATTCAATGTCCCAGCAGCAAACTAAAATGATCGGCCACCTGATGTCGGCGGCAAACGACCTGGAAAGAATCGGTGATCACTCCGAAAATATTATGCAGCTCGGGGAAATGAAAACCGAAGATAGGCTCCCCTTTACCAATGTCGCCCAGGAAGAAGTTAAAGCCTTTAGCGGCAAGATCGAAGCCATGCTTTACAAAGCGGTAACTGCTTTTGAATACGTGGACAAGGCCCTGGCCGAGGAAGTAATCGCCGAGGACGATGAAATCGACGCCCAGGAAAAAATGCTGCGCAACAAGCATATCGAGCGGATTAACACCAAGCAGTGCCATCCTTCGGCGGGTGTAATTTATCTCGACCTGCTGAGCAACCTGGAACGGGTGGCCGACCATGCCAAGAACATCGCCGAGCTGGTCCTGGAAGAATAATTATCAACCCGAAAGTTGAGGAAGCTTAATGGCCGCTCCGATCA
The DNA here is from genome assembly GCA_003554395.1 of Syntrophomonadaceae bacterium. Lineage (GTDB taxonomy): Bacteria > Bacillota > Dethiobacteria > DTU022 > DTU022 > B1SED10-74M. Next base: position 21,146 of record PWGD01000097.1, on the reverse strand, counting down.
CGGGCACCCTGCTCCTTTCAGAGGACCGCCCCGGGCTTGAGAAGGCTGCCACAATCATTAAGCGCGGCGGCCTGGTCGCTTTTCCCACCGAAACCGTCTACGGCCTGGGAGCGGACGCCACCGACGCCAGTGCCGTAAAGCGGATTTTTGCGGCCAAGGGCCGCCCGGCGGACAACCCCCTTATTGTCCACCTCTCTGACCCGGACCAGCTCAAAACGGTGGCCCGCACTGTTCCGGACCGGGCCTATATACTGACCGAAAAATTCTGGCCCGGCCCTTTGAGCCTTATTTTCCCCCGTTCCGATAAAATTCCGGCCCTGGTATCGGCCGGCCTGCCCTCAGTTGCGGTCAGGATGCCCGATCACCGCACGGCCCTGGACCTGATCAGCTATTCCGGTGTTCCCATTGCCGCACCGAGCGCCAACCGCTCCGGCCGGCCCAGCCCGACCACTTACCGGCACGTGCTGGAAGATCTGGCCGGCCGCATCGAAGCGGTCATCAAAAGCGCGCCCTGCCCGCTCGGGCTCGAGTCGACGGTGCTCGACCTGACCGGAGAACAGCCGGTCATCCTGAGGCCGGGGGGCGTTTCTAAAGAAGAACTGGAAGCAGCGCTGGGCTCGCCTGTAGCGGTGGCCGGCATTAAGAGTGCTCCCGGCCGGCCCCTGGCCCCGGGCATGAAATACCGCCACTATTCACCGCGGGCCGCCCTGGTCCTGGTCACGGGCCCGCCGGAAAAGCGCTTTGCGCTGATTAAAGCGCTGGCCCTTTATTTCCGGAACCGGGCCTTAAAAGTGGGCTACCTGAATACGGCCCTCCGGGGCCGCCTCGAGCCCGGTATTGGCCCGGAAGAACTGGCTGTCACCCTTTACAGCTCCCTGCGCCGGATGGACCGGCAGGGTGTTGATATAATCCTGGCTGAAGAAATTGACCTGGCCGGCCTGGGCCTGGCCGTAATGAACCGCTTGAAGAAAGCGGCGACCAGGATCCTGCGGGCCGGCTCAGGATAGAGGCGCCTGTAACCTGTAACGGAGGCGATACTTTTGCTAAAAATACTTTTTGTCTGCACCGGCAACCCCTGCCGCAGCCCGATGGCAGAAGTTCTTTTTAACCACGATCCCGCCCGCAAAGAGCTGACTTTTAAAGTTATCGCCGCTTCGGCCGGCCTGGCGGCCGTTGACGGAGAGGAGGCCTCGCCGCAGGCCCGCAGCCTGCTCGGCGCTGAGGGCATCACAGACCTGGAAAAGCATAGCGCCCGGGCTCTGAACAGGGAAATTGCCGATGATGCCGACATCATCCTGGTCATGACCGCAGAACATCTTCGCCGCCTGCTTTCCCGCTTTCCGCACCTGGAAAATAAAGCCTATACCCTGAAAGGCTTTGTCGGTTCGGATCAGGGAAATCCCGATATCGCCGATCCCGCCGGTCAAGACCTGAAAATATATCGCCTGACATTGGAGGAAATTCGCCTCTCCGTCAAGAAAGTAATGGCCAGGCTCAAGGCCGGAAAAGAAAGATAAGGAAAGAAAGAAGGAAGGGAAGATCATGAAAATAGCGCTGGGCAGTGATCATGCCGGTTTCCGCTTAAAAGAGCAGGTTGGCTCGCACCTGGAGGCTGCCGGCCACAGCTGGCAGGATTTCGGTGTTTTCTCTGAAGAAAGCGCCGATTACCCGGACCTTGCCGCGGCAGTAACTTCGGCCGTCCAGTCCGGTGCATGCGGCTACGGTATCCTGATCTGCGGTACCGGAATCGGCATGTCCATTGCCGCCAATAAAAAGGCCGGGATCAGGGCCGCTTTATGCGGGGAACCCTATTCTGCCAGATGCGCCCGGGAACATAATAATGCCAACATCCTGACCATGGGATCGCGGGTGATCGGACCGGGCCTGGCCCTGGCCATTGTCGATCAGTTTTTAAATTCATCCTTCAGCGGCGGCCGGCACAGCAACCGCCTCCATAAAATTGAGCAAATGGAAACATAAAACCAAACCCGGGGCCTGGATTTAGATCCAGCCCCGATCATAGTCAGGGGGTTTCGCTTGATAGACCGGCCGGATTGGGACCATTATTTTATGCGGATCGCCGTTGTTGTCGCTTCCCGCTCCACCTGCATGAGACGGCAGGTAGGAGCGCTCCTGGTTTTGGACAAAAGGATCCTGGCCACCGGCTATAACGGGGCCCCCGGCGGCCTGCCCCACTGCGAGGAAGTGGGCTGTATCCGGCAGGAGAGGCAGATCCCCTCCGGAGAAAGGCACGAGCTATGCAGGGGGCTTCACGCCGAGCAAAACGCCATTATCCAGGCCGCCGTCCACGGCGTGGCCATCAAAGGCTCTGTTTTGTACTGCACCCACTATCCCTGTGCGGTTTGCGCCAAGATGCTGATCAATGCCGGAGTGACCTCCCTCCTCCTGAGCGACAATTACCCTGACCAGTTGGCCAAAAAAATATTTTCTGAAGCTGGCATTGCCGTTAATTTTATAGTATAATATTTGCCGAATGTTAACTTCTTAATGTTTAAAATGTCTGCTAATTTATTATATTTTTAATCTATTACAAATTGTTCAAATTAACTAATAAAGTATCTGTAAAAATTACCGCTCAACCGATAGCGCTGCAGGAGCCCAGCAAGGGTGCTGGCCAGGCCCGCCCCTTTCCAGTTCAGACCAGCATATAATAATCGCTCCCGGGCAGTAATCAAGTGACAGGTGGTGAAAGTCGTTGACTGTGGAACTGGTAAAATCGATTAAAGAAGCCGAAAGTAAGGCTGAATCGATCGTCCGTGAGGCCCAACAGGAAGCCCGCAGAAAGAAGAAAGAGGCCCAGGCCCAGGCGGAAGAGATCATGGAAAAAACAGTCGCCGAAGCGGAAGAGGAGGCCAGGGCCTTAATCAAACAGGCTGAAGAAGAAGCCAGGTCCGAATCAAAACCGCTGGTCCAAGAAATGGAAGAAGAAATCAAGCAGTTAAAAGCAAAAGCTGCGGAGCGCATACCGGAGGCCGTAGCCTTGATCAAAGACAAGGTTGTGAAAACTGATGCCGATCATTGAGATGAAAAAAGTCTACATCCTGGGGCATCGCCAGGAAAGGGGAAAAATTTTCAATCTCCTGCACGACATGGGCACCGTGGAAATACTTGACGTTAAATCAGGCCAGGGATGGCAGGAATTCCAAACCCTCCTTGAACCGGCCCAACCTCCTGAAGATATTTCCGATCTCGATGCCCGGCGCAGCGATATCCGCTTTTGCCTCGATTTTTTCCAGCGCCACTTCCCGATCCGCAAAAGTATGATCGAACAATTTACGGGCAGCAGGCTTGATTTGACCCCGGACCAGTTTAAAAGCCATACCGAGAACCTCGATCAGGTCGAAGCTATTCACCGGGCCTGCCGCCAGGCGGAAGAAAAGCTGGTCCGTATTCGCAACGAAGAAACCCAGTCCCAAAATTTAATCGAAGATCTCCGCCCCTGGGCCTCTCTCGACCTGCCCCTGGAAGAGATTGAAACAGGCCAGTGGGCCATGATGGACCTGTATATAGTGCCGGCCGACCAGTACGGCCCCCTGCAGGAAGCCCTTACGGAGAAGATAAGCGAATATTGCCTGGATGAAGTTTATTCCGATGATGAAGAGGCCTATTTCTTCTTCTCCGCCCTGGCGGAAGAAAAAGAGGCCATAGATGAACTGTTCAGGGCCAGGGCGGTGACCAGGGTCAGCTTCCCCGATGTCACCGGGACCCCGTCTGAGATCATTAATGCTCTAAATGACAAGCTAAAAAAGCTGAAAGAGGAAAGAAGCGCCGCCCTAAGCGATGTGGAAGAACTGCTCGTGCACCGGCCCATGCTGATGGCCTGCTACGACTACATGGACAATGAATATGATAAGCAGCAGGCCGTCTCCAATTTGGCCTGCACCGATAACAGCTTCCTGCTGGAAGGCTGGGTGCCCGTCCCGGTGCTGGGCGACCTGGAGGTTTTGATTTCCGATCAGACCGAAACGGCAGTCCTGGCTTCCCGCGACCCCGAGCCCGGGGAAGACGTGCCGGTCCTGTTGCATAACACCGGCCCCGCAGAACCGTACGAAGTGGTGACCAAGCTCTACAGCACCCCTAAAAGACAGGAGCTAGATCCCACCCCCTTTATGGCCCCGTTTTTTTTCCTCTTCTTCGGGATCTGCCTCTCCGATGCCGGCTACGGGATCCTGCTGGGCCTGCTTGCCTTTTACCTGTATCGCAAACTTACCCTGGGTGATTCCGGGAAGCAGCTCTTAAAACTTTTAATGCTGGGCGGAATTTCCGCCTTTGCCTTTGGAATCCTGCTGGGCGGTTATTTTGGCGACCTGATCGACCTGCCGCCCCTGTTATTTGATCCCTTGAAAGAACCGATGACCATGTTAATTGCCGCCCTGGCCATCGGCCTGTTCCAGGTCTATTTTGGCATGAGCCTGCAGGCCTACCGCAACATTAAGGGCGGCAAGCCCTGGGATGCCTTATATGATCAGGGCTTCTGGTTCATATTTTTAAACGGCCTGATCCTGCTGATAGCCGGGATTTCTCCTTTCGGCCTGTGGATGACGGTGGGAGGGGCCGCCGGCCTGGTCTTAACCCAGGGCCGTTCTCAGAGCAGCATTATCCTGAAATTTTTCAGCGGCCTGCTCAGCCTTTACAACGTCACCCAGTATTTAAGCGACGTGCTTTCCTATTCCCGCTTGTTCGCCTTAGGGCTGGCCTCGGTAGTGATCGGCATGGTCGTCAATTCGGTCGGAGATCTGGCGGCCGGATCGATCATCGGTTATGTGATCATGGTCATCATCCTCACCATTGGCCATTTCTTCAATATGATTATCAGCACCCTGAGTTCCTATGTGCACACCAGCCGCCTGCAGTACTTAGAGTTTTTCAACAAGTTCTTCGAAGGCGGGGGAAGGTCGTTCCAACCTTTCCGGGTTAAAAATAATTATGTCGATATTGTGGAACATGAAAAAAGTTAAAGCCGGGATGAAGGGTGGTTTCTGATGCCGGCTGCCATTCCTGATTCCTGATCAATCATAAATGAGCTATTGATAGCGCCAAGTTGCTTGAACGTAGTTTGAACAAAAAGGAGGCTTTTTAACGAAATGGAAGGAATTGCAATAGCAATGCTGGGGGTGGCCCTGGCGGTGGGTTTGGCCGGGAGCGGTTCCGCAATCGGGATCGGTATTGTGGGTCAGAGCGCCTGCGGATTGATTTCAGAGGACCCCGACAAATTTGGGCAAACCCTTTTACTGCAGGCCCTCCCCGGCACCCAGGGTATTTACGGGCTCCTGGCCGGATTTTTAATTATGCAGGATATCGGCATCGTTGGCGAAGAGCTAATCGAGCTGACCGCCTATCAAGGTTATGCCTACCTGATGGCGGCGCTGCCGATTGCCATTGCCGGTTTTAGCTCCGGTATCTACCAGGGCCGCGTCCTGGCCTCGTCGATAAATTTGATCGCCAAGAGGCCGGAAGAACTGGGCAAAGGCATCGTCTATGCAGTTATGGTCGAAACTTACGCCGTATTTGCCCTGCTGGCCACAATCTTAATGCTGTTCGGTATAGATGTATAAAGCCGGCCGCGTAAAGGAGTGAGAGGTTTGAAAGAAGGAGCGGACAGGATCGTCCAGCGTGTCCTGGATGACGCGCAGGCCAGGGCCGAGTCAATTAATGCCGAGGCCTCTGAAAAAGCGGAAGCGGTTATATCTGAAGCCAAAGACAGGGCTGAACGAAGAAAAGAACACATCCTGGAGCAGTCCCGCAAAACGGCTGCCGAGCAAAAGGGCCGCATCATCGGTATGGCCCAGATGGAAGCGCGCAAAGATCTTTTGACCGCCAAACAGGAGATGATTGGCGAAGCTTTTCAAAAAGCCCTGGATGAGTTGATCGGCCTGGACGACGAAACCTACCTTTCCGTCATTCATGATCTGATCCTGGAAACGGCCGAAACCGGCACCGAAACGGTCATTTTTAACAGCCGCGATCAGGAAAAGATTACGGATCACTTTTGGAAGGAGATCAACAAAAGCCTGGCCGACAGCGGAAAAAAAGGTGAACTGGAGCTGTCCCGGGAAACCAGGATTATCAAGGGCGGTTTTATCCTCCACAGCGGCGGAGTGGAGATTAACTGTTCATTTGAAACCTTACTGGAAATAAAAAGGGATGAACTGGAATATGAAGTAGCGGAGCTGCTTTTTAAATGATCGGGAAGCTTTCCTCCAGGAAAGGAGAGCCGGAATAAATGCTCATTGATGATACAATTTATGGCTATGCGGTGGCGCGGGTCAAAGCCCTGGAAACGCACCTGCTTGAGCAGGGCCAGTTTGAGCGGATGATTAATGCCTCCACGGGCGAAGAAGCCTTGAAAGTCCTTTCAGAATCCGGCTATGCCGCCGCTTTGGCCGAACTGGATGATATCCATAATTTCGAAACAGTACTGGCCGACGAGTTAAGGTATGTTTTTAATTTAGTCATGAAAATCAGCCCCCTTCCGGAGCTGATCGGCATGCTGGCCCTGCGTTATGATATTCATAACCTGAAAGTATTGTTTAAAGCCAGGTTCCTGGGGATTACCAGCGATCTCTTGATCCCGGTCGGATCGGTGGAGCTGGCCAAACTGGAAAATGCCGTCACTGAAGACGACTTCCTGCTCCTGCCGGAAAAGCTGCGCCGGGCCGCCAATCAGATCATCGAAGATTTTATGGTCAACCGCGATCCCCAGATCGTTGATTTAATTTTAGACCGGGTTCTCTACGATCAGCTCATTGAGGAGGCCAGGGAACGCCAGGCCCCCTTTCTGGAGGGTTTGTTCGTCAGGCAGATTGATCTGACCAACCTGAAAACCCTGATCCGGGTTAAGCAGATGGGCCTGAGCCGGGACTTTTTATCAAGAGTCCTGCTCCCTAAAGGAACCCTGGCTGTGGAAAAGCTGGCGGCCATGATTGAAGAACCCTTAGAATCACTGATCTCCATGCTGGACATCAGCGATTATGCCGATCTGGTCGGTGAAGGAGTGCGGGAATGGTCGGAAAAAGGGTCCGCCTCGCTGTTAGAAAAATTATCAGATAATTATATCACCGCCTACCTCAGGGAAGGCAAGTGGGTGCCCTTCGGAGTGGAGCCCCTGGTTGGCTATCTGTGGGCCAAGGAAATTGAGATAAAAAATATCCGCATTGTTTTGGTGGGCAAGATCAATCAGCTGCCTGCCGAATCAATCAGGGAGCGAATTCGTGATGTCTACGTATAAAATTGCCGTCATCGGCGATAAAGACTCCATCCTCGGGTTTAAAACCATCGGCGTGGATACTTTTCCGGTAACCAGCACCCAGGCGGCGCTGGATACCATGAAAAAGCTGGTTTCAGATCAATACGGGGTAATTTTTATCACCGAAGCATTGGCCCAGGGCATGGAAGATGTTATTAATGAAATGCACAAACGTTATTTACCGGCGGTCGTTTTAATCCCAAATAGCAGGGGCACCCAGGGGATTGGCATTGAGCAGATCAGGAGCAATGTGGAAAAAGCGATCGGCGCCGATATTCTGTTCAGGAAAGAAGGTTGATAACTTGGACGTTGGAAAGATTGTAAAGGTATCCGGCCCCCTTGTTGTGGCAGACAACATGGTAGACGCCCGGATGTATGATATGGTCAGAGTCAGTGAAGCCCGCCTGATGGGCGAGATTATCGAACTGCGCGGCGACCAGGCCTCCATACAGGTTTATGAGGAAACCGGGGGCATTGGGCCCGGCGAACCGGTCTATACCACCGGCGAACCACTCAGCGTGGAGCTGGGGCCCGGCATGATCGAATCGTTTTTTGACGGGATCCAGCGCCCTTTGGATGGCATCAAAGCAAAAGTGGGCGACTACATTACCCGCGGAGTGGAAATTCACGCCCTGGATCGCGAACGCAAATGGAAATTTGAGCCCAAAGTCAAGGAAGGCGACCAGGTCCAGGCCGGCGATATCCTCGGCACGGTCCGGGAAACCACCATCGTGGAACACCGGATCATGGTCCCGCCCACCAGCGGCGAGGGCAAGGTTAAAGAAATCAAGGCCGGTGAATTCACCGTAACCGATGGAGTGGCCGTGATCGAAACTGACAACGGGGACGTCGAGGTGACCATGATGCAGCGGTGGCCGATCCGTAAAGGACGCCCCTACAAAGATAAAATGGGCCCCCACATTCCCATGATTACCGGCCAGCGGATCCTGGATACTTTTTTCCCCGTGGCCAAGGGCGGGACGGCCTGCATTCCCGGCCCCTTCGGCAGCGGAAAAACGGTCACCCAGCACCAGCTCGCCAAGTGGGCCGACGCGGAAATCGTCGTCTACATCGGGTGTGGAGAACGGGGCAACGAGATGACCGACGTGCTCCTGGAGTTCCCGGAGCTGCAGGACCCCAAGTCCGGCGAGCCCCTGATGAAGCGGACGGTCCTGATTGCCAACACCTCCAATATGCCCGTTGCGGCCCGGGAGGCTTCAATTTACACCGGCATCACCATTGCCGAGTATTTCCGGGACATGGGTTACAGCGTGGCCCTGATGGCTGACTCCACTTCCCGCTGGGCCGAGGCGCTCCGCGAAATGTCGGGCCGCCTGGAAGAAATGCCCGGCGAAGAAGGCTACCCCGCCTACCTGGGCTCCCGCCTGGCCGATTTTTATGAGCGTTCCGGGCGGACCATATGCCTGGGCAGTGATGAACGAGAAGGCGCCCTGACCCTGGTCGGTGCGGTCTCCCCTCCGGGCGGCGACCTTTCGGAACCGGTATCCCAGGGTACCCTGCGGATTGTAAAGGTGTTCTGGGGGCTCGATGCTTCTCTGGCCTACCGGCGCCACTTCCCGGCCATTAACTGGCTGCTCAGTTATTCCCTTTACTTAGACAATGTGGCCCCCTACTTCCGGGAAACCATCGGCGAACAGTGGAACGACATGCGCAAAGAAGCGATGCGCCTGCTCCAGGAAGAAGCTGAACTGGAAGAGATTGTGCGCCTGGTCGGCGTAGACGCCCTGTCCGCCAAGGAAAGGCTGGTCCTGGAGACCTCCAAATCGCTGCGGGAGGATTTCCTGCATCAGAACGCCATGCATGAAGTCGATACCTACAGCTCCCTGGAGAAGCAGTTTAAAATGATGGACCTGATCCTGACCTACCATCATGAAGCCGGAGCGGTCATTGAGAAAGCGGAAATCGATCTGGACCTGGAAAAACTGTTTACGGTTAAGGCGCGGGAAAGGATCGCCCGAGCCCGTTACATCCCGGAAGAAAATATTGAAGATATGGACCAAATAAAGAAGGAAATAAAAGAACAGCTCGTCCCGTTTGCCGGCGAAGGAGGGGAAGAAGATGCTTAAAGAATATAAAACTATTGCCGATGTAGCCGGACCGCTGATGCTGGTTGAACAGGTGGAAGGCATAAAATACAATGAGCTGGTCGAAATTGAACTGCCCGGAGGCGATATCCGGCGCGGCCAGGTCCTGGAGGTGGACCGCGACAGGGCCCTGGTCCAGATTTTTGAAGGCTCCACCGGCCTGAATATCGGGTCGGCGAAAGTTCGTTTCCAGGGCAAGGCCATCGAGCTCCCGGTTTCCATGGATCTGCTGGGCCGGGTTTTCAGCGGCCTGGGCACCCCCCGGGACCAGGGGCCCAAAATTATCCCGGATAAGCGGCTCGACATTAACGGGTTCCCCATCAACCCCTACGCCCGCGATTACCCTTCAGAGTTTATCCAGACCGGTGTTTCCGCCATCGACGGCATGAACACCATGGTGCGGGGCCAGAAGTTGCCTATCTTTTCCAGTTCCGGACTGCCCCACTCCAACCTGGCGGCCCAGATTGCCCGCCAGGCCAAGGTGCTGGGCACGGAAACCAAGTTTGCGGTGGTTTTTGCCGCCATGGGGATCACCTTTGAAGAGGCCAATTTCTTTATCACCGACTTCCGGAAAACCGGCGCCATCGAACACTCGATCCTCTTCATCAACCTGGCCGACGATCCGGCCATCGAAAGGATTTCCACCCCCCGCATCGCCCTGACCGCGGCCGAGTATTTGGCCTACGAAAAGGACATGCACGTCCTGGTGATCCTGACCGACATGACCAACTACGCCGAAGCCCTGCGCGAAATTTCGGCCGCCCGCAAAGAGGTGCCCGGGCGCCGCGGCTATCCCGGTTACCTCTACACGGACCTGGCCAGCCTCTATGAACGGGCGGGCCGGATCCAGGGCCGGGCCGGATCGATCACCCAGCTACCGATCCTGACCATGCCCGAAAACGACAAGACCCACCCCATCCCCGATTTAACTGGCTATATCACCGAAGGCCAGATTATTTTAAGCCAGGAACTGCCCCGCAAGGGGATCTATCCCCCTATCGACGTCCTGCCCTCTCTTTCCAGGCTGAAAGACAAAGGGATCGGGGAAGAACAGACCCGGGAGGATCATGCCGACAACATGAACCAGCTTTACGCCGCTTACGCCCGGGGCAAAGAAGCCAAGGAGCTGGCTGCCATCTTAGGGGAAGCGGCCCTTTCCGAGGCGGATAAGAAGTTCTCCAGGTTTGCCGATCAATTCGAAGACCGCTACGTGACCCAGGGCGAAGAAGAGGATCGCACCGTGATCGAAACCCTCGACCTGGGCTGGGAGCTTTTAGCCCACCTGCCGCGAATCGAACTGAAGCGGGTGCGCGATGAATTCCTGGAAAAGTATCTGCCCGAGCAGGAGTCCGGCCGGGAGGAGGATTAGATATCGGATGGAAATAAGAGTCAATCCCACCCGCATGGAGCTTAACCGCCTTAAAAAAAGGCTGACCATGGCCCAGCGGGGCCACAAACTGCTAAAAGACAAAAGAGACGAACTGATCCGCCAGTTTATGATCCTGGTCCGGAAGAACAAAGATCTGCGCGAACATATCGAGAAAGAGCTGACCGACGCTTTTGCCAAGTTCCTGCTGGCCCGGGCGGTCATGCCGGTTGAAAACCTTGAAGAAGCCCTGATGTATCCCACCAAGGTCCTGCGGCTGGATATCCACCGCCAGAACATCATGAGCGTCTATACGCCCCGCTTCGACTGGGTGGAAGAGCAATCCGGGGGGGCGGAAGAGAGCAGTATTTACCCCTACGGCTTTGTCGACACCTCCGCCGAACTGGATACTTCCATCGAAACCCTTTCCAAAATATTGCCCCAGCTGATGGAACTGGCCGAGGTGGAAAAGTCGGTCCAGCTGATGGCGGAAGAAATTGAAAAAACCCGCCGCCGGGTCAATGCCCTGGAACATGTCTTGATTCCCAGGCTCGAAGAAACGGTTAAGTATATTACCATGAAGCTCGATGAAAGCGAAAGGGGCGCCCTGACCCGCCTGATGAAGATTAAAGATGTGGTGCGGGCCAAGATGTAAGCGGAAGCAGGTCATAAGGTGGACTACTGGTTTCCGGCCGGCCCGGCAGCCCCCTGCCGGGACCGGATTGGAATAAGCGGGGGTTTTAGGCTCCCGCAGGCAGAGCTATGTATAATTATCCCGGCAACATCCACATTCACAGCCATCATTCCGACGGCACCGGCACCATTGAGCGGATCGCCGCAGAAGCCTCTGCCGCCGGCCTCGCTTTTATCATCATCTCGGACCACGATACCCTGGCCGGGCTGCCCGAAGAAGCGATCCGGCACGGCGTGGTGGTCCTGGTGGGGGCGGAAATTAACCGCCGCCACAGCCACTACCTGGCCCTGGACCTGAAAAGCCTGGTCCCCTCCAACGAAGAAAACCCCCAGCAGGTCATCGACCGGGTCAATGAAGCAGGCGGCTTCGGCTTTATCGCCCACCCCTTCGAAAAGGGCTCCCCCTACCTGGAAAAAGGCAAAGCCTATCCCTGGAAAACCTGGCCGGTATTCCGCTTTTCGGGGCTGGAATTATGGAATTATACCTCGCACTGGCGCGGCCGCCACCCCTCCCTCTTTAAAACCCTCTACTGGTTCTTTTTTAACCGCAAAGGGGCTATGGACAGCCCGCCCCGGGAACTGCTGGAGCTGTGGGACTGTTATAGCGGCGCCGGCCACCGGGTCAGCGTCATCGGCAGCAGCGACGCCCACGCCTCACTTTACAACCTCGGTCTGATCAAAGTGCCGGTCTTTACCTACCGCTATATATTTTCCACCATCACCACCTATATTACCCTGGCTGAAAAAATAAGCGGCGACTTCAAGACTGCCAAGAGGCAAATTTTAGAAGCCTTAAAGATTGGGCGCTGCTACCTTTCTTTCGACAGCTTCGCCGCGGGCCGTGATTTTTACTATTATGCAGAACAGGGCAGCGAGCGGTTTTTGATGGGCTCGGCCATGCCCTACCGGGGAAAGATCAGCCTGCACCTGCAGGCGCCCTTAGACCGCTCCCTCCTGCGCCTGCTAAAAAACGGCCGGGTTATAGAAGAAACCCCAGGCAGGGCCCTGGTCCACCGGCCCGATGGGCCGGGCGTTTACCGGGCCGAAGTTTATTACCGCCCCCGCTGGGGCCGGCCCCGGCCCTGGATCTACTCCAACCCCCTTTATATCGGGGAGCCTTGAGAACTTAGAGCCGTAAGAATGTAAGGAAAGGGTGAAAACCGGGCCACATTCTAGGTTGCAGTGAGCCTGGAGATGATATACTATAAAAGGCAGAAAAATAGTTGGCTAAATAGTATAACAGTGTTTTAACCGGCAAGTAGCGCTTATTGACGTTGCTTTTCCCGTCCTTTGTGCCGGTTTTGCAATCATCCTGGCCGCAGGATAATAATCTGACAAGGAGGTTCCCTTATGCTAAAGATTGGCATTAACGGTTTTGGCCGTATTGGCAGGCTGACGATGCGTGCCGCCCTGGAGCAGGATAAAGTCATAGTAACCGCCATTAACGATCTTGCCGACAATACTTCTCTGGCCCATTTGCTTAAATACGACTCGGTCTACGGTATTTTAGATGCCGACGTCCAGACCGACGAGCAGGGTTTCCTGATCGACGGCGAGCAGGTGAAGGTATTTTCAGAAAGAGAACCGGCTAATATTCCCTGGAAAGAAGCCGGGGTCGACCTGGTGATTGAGGCTACGGGCTTGTTCCGCAAAAGGGATTCCGCCTCCGGCCATTTCAGCGCAGGGGCGGAACGGGTCGTCATCAGCGCCCCGGGGGAAGCCGACCTGGTGGTGGTGCTCGGCGTTAACGATCACCTTTATGATCCCGAGCAGCATTTTTTGATTTCTAATGCCTCCTGCACCACCAATGCCCTTGCTCTGCCGGTAAAAGTTCTCCATGAAAACTTCGGTTTAAAAAGAGGGCTGATGAACACCACCCACGCCTATACCAACGATCAGCAGCTGCTGGACTTCCCGCACACCGACCCGCGCCGGGCCCGGGCGGCGGCCCTGTCGCTGATCCCGACCACCACCGGCGCCGCCAAGACCGTGGGAGAAGTGATCCCCGAGCTCAAGGGCAAAATCGACGGCTTTGCGATCCGGGTCCCCACTCCCACCGTGTCCCTGGTTGACTTTGTAGCCGAACTGGAAAGGGAAACCACCGCCGACGCCATCAATGAAGCTTTTAAAAATGAAGCCGCCAGCTCGGATTACTTTGATTACAGCGATCAACCGCTGGTTTCGATAGATTACAAGGGCAACCCTTATTCTTCAGTTATCGACGGCCAGTCTACCATGGTGATCGGAGGCAACATGGTCCGGGTCCTGGCCTGGTACGACAATGAATGGGCTTATTCCTGCCGGCTGGTCGACCTGGCAGCAATAATTGCTTCAAGATAGGAAGGTCCTGCCGATGATTGATTTAAAAAAACGCAGCGGCCTGCCCCTGTCCTGGGATTCCAAACAGGAGCAGCTGGGCTTTAGCGAAGGGATGGCCGCTGAAAACGGAGCCCCCGAGGTGCGCCGCCGTATTGATATGCAGGAAGTCTTATACGATGATCAGGCTGAAGAACTGGACAGGCTCTACTATATGTACCGGGGAGTAGCCCTGGTCAAAGATCTGCCTGCCATCAAGAAAGCCGGCCTGCGCTACGATATCACGGCCATTCGTCCGGGTACTATCAGCGGCGAATACGTTAAAACCGCCGGCCACTACCACCCTCCCAAAGAAGGGACCGGCCTGACCTGGCCCGAGATCTATGAAGTGCTCCACGGGCGGGCCCACTATCTTTTGCAGAAACCGGCTTCCGATCAGCCCGGGAAGCTGGAAGAGGTATATTTAATCGCCGCCAAGCCGGGCGATAAAGTCCTGATCCCGCCCCGGTTCGGACATATCACCATCAACCCGGGGAAAGACTTTTTAATCATGAGCAACTGGGTGGCGGACGGTTTTTCATCCCTTTACGAACCGTTCCGGCAGATGAAAGGCGGGGCCTATTTTGAACTGAAAGGAAACAAGGCGCCTGAATTTATTACCAACCCCAACTACAGTAAAGTGCCCCCGCTGAAGCGCTGCTCGGTCATTCCGGTCGAAGAATTCTCCCTGATTACCGGGCTTCCTTTTTACAGTGTCTTCCGGGAAAACCACAGCGCCTTCCGGTATTTAACCCACCCAGAAGAATATACCAAGATTTTCGAGGCTTACCGCGAGGAACTGGGCGCTTCCTGAGGAAGCGTGCTAAAATATGGCCGAATTTAATAATCCTGGAAAGGCCCTGGCCGAAACAACAGGGCTTTTTCCATTCTTGGTCACCGGTGATGACTTATTTTAAGCACAGTGATATAATGTTTGCTATTAAAACCCGGAGGTGGTCAGCTGTTGAAAGTTAATCGCAGCATTGAAGAAATCAATGAAAAAATCAAAACCGGAAAAGCGGTTGTCTTTACCGCTGAAGAAATAATCGAAGTGGTTGAAGAAAAAGGGCTGGAAAGAGCCGCTGCTGAGGTGGACGTGGTAACCACGGGGACTTTCGGCCCCATGTGCTCCTCCGGGGTCTTTTTGAACGTGGGCCATCCCACCCCGCGCATGAAACTGAACGACGCTTATTTAAACAGCGTTCCCGCCTACGCCGGGATTGCCGCCGTCGACCTTTACCTGGGGGCGACAGCCCTGCCGCCCAGCGATCCGGCCAACCGCAATTACCCCGGTGATTTTATCTACGGCGGCGGGCACGTGATCGAAGACCTGGTGGCCGGCAAAGCAATTAGGCTGGAGGCGACCGCCTACGGGACCGACTGCTATCCCCTCAAAAAAATCGATACCAGCTTCCGCTTGGCAGAAATTAACGAAGCCACCCTCTTTAACCCCCGCAACGCTTATCAGAACTACAACGTGGCCGTGAACCTGGGCCCTAAAACAATCTATACCTACATGGGCGTGCTGAAGATGAATATGGGTAACGCCAACTACAGTTCAGCGGGCCAGTTAAGCCCCCTGTTCAATGATCCCCTGTTGAAAACGATCGGCCTGGGGACGCGCATCTTCCTGGGCGGCGGGATCGGCTACGTATCCTGGCACGGCACCCAGCACAATCCCTCGGCAGCCAGGGCGGAAAACGATACTCCCCTGCAGCCGGCGGCGACCCTGGCCCTGGTCGGCGATTTAAAGCAGATGGAGCCCCGCTGGCTGAGGGGGCTGAGCTTCCTGGGCTACGGCGCGACCCTGCAGGTGGGCGTGGGGGTGCCTATCCCAATCCTGAATGAAGAAATGATGGCTTACTGCGCCGTGCGCGATGAAGATCTGCAAGCGCCGGTAGTCGATTACAACCGGGCCTACCCTTATAAAGAAGGGGGCGAACTGGTCCGGGTCAGCTATGCCGAGCTAAAAAGCGGATCCATTACCCTCAAGGGGCAGAAAGTGCCCACCGCCTCGCTTTCCAGCTATGCCGGAGCCCGTGAAATCGCCGCCGGCCTCAAGGAATGGATCGAGGCGGGCCGCTTTACCCTGACCGTTCCTTCGGCGCCACTGCCTTCTGTTGAAGCGGGGATCAAGCTGAACGCCCTGCCCCAGAGAGATCCGGAAGACCGAGAGGTTAAATAATGATCAAGCAAAAAATAGTGCTCCGCTTTCCGCCCCACCTGGTAGAAAAACCGACCATCTACCACCTGATCAAGGACTATGACCTGATGGTCAATATCCTGCGGGCCGATATCAACCCCAAAAAAGAAGGGCGCCTGATGATGGAGCTCAGCGGCAGTGAAACCAACTACCAGCGGGCCCTGGAATGGCTCCGGGAACTGGGCCTGCACATCATGGGCCTGGAACAGCAGATTATCTGGCGCGCCGAGCGCTGCACCCACTGCGGGGCCTGTACCGTAATTTGCCCCACCGAAGCCCTGGCTTTCAACCGCCCCGAAATGACCGTCAGCTTTGATGAATACAAGTGCGTGGTCTGCGAACTGTGCCTGCGGGCCTGTCCGGCCCGGGCCATGGAAACCCTGGTCGACAACGCCAATTCCAAATGAGCAGGCGGGTTTACAGGAACGACGCCGCCGGTTTAAGGCTGACTTCTTTTGCGGTAAAAGTCAAAGAAACCGACCTCTGGATTGCCGTCAGCAGCGAAGCCTGCAGTGAAGATCTGCCCTCCCGGGTCGAAGAGCTGGTTTTCAATCAGCGCTGCCTCCTGGACCGCTACCTGGCCGAAAACCCCGCCTACAGTTCGGCCCTTGAGCCCTGCCTGCCGGCAGGAAACCCGCCCGAAATATTCCGGGCCATGGCCGCTGCGGCCAACCGGGCCGGCGTCGGTCCCATGGCGGCCGTGGCCGGGGCCTTTGCCGAGACGGTGGGCCGCTACCTGGAAGAAACTGCGCCGGAAGTGGTGGTCGAAAATGGCGGCGATATCTATATCAAGGCCTTAGCCCCGCTCACTGTGGGCCTTTATGCCGGGAATTCGCCCCTGAGCGGAAAACTGGCCCTTAAGATTAAGCCCGATCAGAGCCCGCTCGGGGTTTGCACCTCTTCGGGGACCGTCGGCCCTTCCTTCAGTTTTGGCCGGGCCGAGGCAGCGGTGGCCCTCTCAGCATCGCCCCCCCTGGCCGATGCCGTCGCCACCGGGATAGGCAACCGGATCAAAGCAGCCTCCGACCTGGAGCCGGCCCTCGAATATGCCCGCAGCATTGAGGGAATCAGCGGGGCCCTGGCCGTTTGCGGAGGCCGGGTCGCAGCCTGGGGCGAGGTTGAACTGGTCAGAACCGGTTGAACAGAGCATTAATGTGCGCTATAATATTGATGCCACGGGCCGGCATAGCTCAATTGGTAGAGCAGCTGAATCGTAATCAGCATGTTGGGGGTTCAAGTCCTCTTGCCGGCTCCAAGAAAAACCCTTATTCTATAAGGGTTTTTCCATTTTCGCAGACATGTTAATAATTAACAGCGGTGTTTTAGTGCCCGGGAGATTCCTACAGGGCTTCGCCCTTCCAGAATCTCCCTTTAGGGGTTTGATAACCCTGTAAATATTTCCAGTTACGAAAAGGATAGCGGGACAAATCTGCGGGGCTTTATTTCATTTACTACTTAAGACTTTCAAACTTGCATGGTTATTATAGCATAATTAATGTCCTCAATAATTGCTTGCAAATTATAGCAGTAGTAAGTACAATATAAGAGAGGTGATAAAAATGTCTGATCCAAATAAAAGTGATAAAGTAAGGTATACGGCAGTGCTACCCGTGGAGCATGTGAAAGAATTAAAAGAGTTGGTCCAGGAGGCGCAGATACCATCGGTTAATAAGGGCATACGAATGGCCGTAGAAGATTATATCAAAGCACAAAAAAAGCTAATATATGAGAAGAAGATGCGAGAAGCAGCAAAAGACGAAGCATATCTGAACAGGATAGCTCATGCTCAGGATGATTTTGCATTGATTGATAAAGAGGAAATGTCATCATGGTGAATAAGTGGGATATTTATTATTGCAGCCTTGATCCTGTAAAAGGTTCAGAGCAACGAGGTTTCAGACCGGTGTTGGTCGTCTCAAATGATGCTGTTAACCATTCAATCCCAGTTTCAACAATTTTGCCTTTTTCTTCGGTTAAAGAAGGTGAAAATATTTATCCAACGGAAATATTAATCCCAGCGGAAGTTTCTGGATTAGAAAAAGACTCAGTTGCGATGATTCAGCAAATAAGAACCCTATCACATCAACGGTTGGTCCAGTTGATTAATCGTCTTGAAAACCGAAATTACCGCGATAAAGTTCTGGATGCGCTTAGAGAGTACTTTGAATTCTAATTTTAACGGCAGGTTTAAGCTGGAGTTACAATAGAATTATAGGGCAACAATCAGTTTGCGAAAGTTAGGTTTAAACTTGTACCGTGCTTATTATAAAAAGTTAATCTTTGTCGATCCCGATGAATTTGACAAGATGGAACAAGTGTTATCCATCGCTGGGGGCTACTGCAGCGATTATCCCCGGGATGAAGCGATTAATACATATATTGCGGAATTCCCCAACGGATACGAGGCTGATATTGAGGTTATCAACAGTGTTCCACCCCGTGTCAAAGCCACTTTATATCAATCGGTAGAAGAAGATGGTGAAACAATTTTGTATGAAGCAGACGAATTTCCCGATACCAAAAGTCTTAAGGGCGAATACAAATTCGAACACGACAACATCATTTATATCGTTTTTGTAAACAGAAGCCGCTTTTTGGACCGGCTGTGGACAAAAATCTAGGCCCTTTTCGAAGGCCCAGTCCCACCGCTAAACCCGGGCATTCCCGGCGGCACTCCCTCAGGGTAGGAAGCTTAGCCCATATTTCGCAGGTAGGGCCAATTAAATTAAGTGCAGCAATAACATTAAATATTTGTAGATGCCGAAGAAGCACTAACAGAGATCTATGAAAGCTGGATCGAAGGCGAAAGCGAGGCATACGCACAAGAAAGGGAGGGTTTAATCGAGAAAGCCGATACAGAATCTTTAAAAATATTTCAGGTAGCCTTTTACGATGAACGCGATCAGCAGATGACAGACCGCATCGAGGAATTACTCCACGATCAAACTGGCCATACTTACTTCATAACCGTAGGTTCCATGCACCTGGTCGGCGATAACAGTATTGTAGATCGTTTAGAAAGAAGGGGCTACGAGGTGGAGTGCATGTACTAGAAACCTCTAAGAGCGTTCATAGAAAAAGTATCTGGTTTTCTAATAAAATTGCTCAAAAAGAGGGCATTATTGATTTGACTTGAATTTAGGAACAACATAGTTTTTCTACACAAAAAAAGGAACCAGGGGGGCTTGTAATAGGTGGCAAGCCACAAGGCTAAATTAGCGCAGGAAACCGCCTAATTTAGGCAGGAGGGAATTACATGCCTAACAGTGAAGGATCAGCAAACCGCAAGGCCAAGTTAATGCAGGACATCGGGCTTCAGCACAAAAAATCTTAGGGGAAGTGGCAGGGTTAAACATTACGAAGGAGCTTTCAATCTGATATGGAGTCTAGATTAAACAAGGAATTAAATGCATGTATGGCTAAGACTATTGTACAATGTTTTTTGGGCCCTTAATTCTGAAGTCCTGCGTAAATTTGGCAGAAATATTTTTAGAGATCCCGGAAACTCCGATCTAGACTGAATTTGTAAGAGGTCATTTTGAAATCCAATTTTTATGGCACCAGATTGTTTTTATAATAATAGCAGCACTTTAAACTAATTTACGACAGGAGGATTTGTTATGGATTATTTACCGCAAATTTATAGAATTATTACACCTGTATTGGTGCTATTATTTCTTGTAGTTATTGTGTATATAGGCAGGCGGATTAAAAAGAAATAACCAGGATTAAAATATAATTGAGCTTTGGAATGTAGGAAATAAGGGTTTGCCGCTCATCATCCAGGATTGCCCTGCAATCTTAAATCGTGCTATTATTGCTGCGATGGCAAGGACAATTCCTGCCTGCAAAAATATAAAGCGTTGCTTTAATAAATCGAAAAGAGGCTACAGCTATGTCTAAACAGCAAAGCGCTTCCAGCAGCTCCGGTTCGGCGCTGCACTCAATTATGGGCGCCATTCTTAAACCTCCCCTTAAAGCAATGAGCAGAAAAAGGTTGCCCAAAATTGATGGCACAATTGAGCTCGAGGGTTTGATTGAAATGGTTGAGGTCTTTCGGGATCGCTATGGCAGGCCCTATATTTATGCCCGGAACGATCAGGATCTTTATTTCGCCCAGGGTTTTATTCATGCCCAGGATAGACTGTGGCAGATGGAACTAAACCGCAGGGCCGCAAGAGGCAGGTTAAGCGAAGTATTTGGCCCCGATGCTCTCGATACTGATCGGATGGCCCGTACTTTCGGCTTTGAACGCCTGGGCATGGAAAGCTTCAACACTTTTTCCGATGCAATGAAAGATCAAATCGATGCTTATCTGGGTGGGGTCAATGCCTTTCTTAACGATCGCGCAACCAGGCTGCCCCTGGAATTTTCATTGGCCGGCTTCAAGCCCGAGCTTTATAATCGTGCAGATGGCATGGCTTTTGCGATACTTGTATCATGGCAGTTAAGCCATGCCTGGCAGAGCGAGCTGCTTCGTTACAGGCTCTACAGCTTAATCGGTGAAGAACTGGCCCGGGAGTGGGAAATTCATTATCCCGGTCACGACACCGCCATTCTGCCGGATGGGATAGATTTTAACGCTGTTGACCTGCAGGGTTCGCTTAAAAAAATGAACGGACCCTATCTTAAGCAGGGAAAAGGCTCTAATTCAATCGTTGTTTCCGGAAAACATACCCAATCAGGTAAGCCGATCATGGCCAACGACATTCACCTGGCCCTATCTGCTCCCAGTATCTGGTATGAGAACATCCTGGTTAACACGACGGAAAACAGGTGTGTGCGGGGCGTCAGTTTTCCAGGGTTGCCTCTGGTGATTAACGGCTCCAATAATAACTTTGCCTGGGGTATAACCCTGGCTTATACCGATGCTGCCGATACCTATATCGAAAAGATCGATCCCGAAAAAAACAGCTATGAATACAGAGGCGAGCAGAAGCCACTGACCGTAATAGAGGAAACCATTAAAATCAAAGGGCAACCGGACCACACAGAAACAATCCGCCTGACCCACCGGGGCCCGCTGGTAAATGAAGTTCTCGAAACGGGCGCAACGGCGATTTCTGTCCAGGATATGGCTTTAAAGCCGATCCAGACCATTGAAGGTTTCAGGCTTTTGAACGAGGGCCGGTCATGGAACGACTTTGTAGAGGCCAT
>PWGD01000079.1 GCA_003554395.1 Syntrophomonadaceae bacterium | reverse complement strand
TCCACATCGATCCCGAGCTGCTTGTTGCGGTTCTTGTAAACGTAGTAGATGATAAAAGCGATACCGTAAAGGACGAGCATGAATCCTGCCGAGTAGGGATCGTGGACCCCGTAAACTCCCATCGGATCGTAGAGCCACAGCACGATATTGAACAGCAGGAAACCGGCCAGGATTACCCCGCAGACAGTGATCGCCGGCAGACCCAGGACCTTGTAGCGGGCCACCGGGGAAGCATGGTATAGATCGGGCTTCCGGTAGGGTAAAACGATTGCCGCGATGGCGCTGCCCAGGAAGCAGATGGCAATGGCCACCGTGGCGTTGAGGGTAAGGACTTCGAACCCTGGCACGTAGTAAAAGAGGAAGCTGACCACGATCGATGGCACAGTCATCAACAACAGGGCGTTGTAGGGGCTGCGGGTTTTCGGGTTAAGCCGGGATACCCATTCCGGCAGCATCCGGTCGAATGATGCGGCGAAAAGCACTCTGGTTGAAGATAGAAATACCGTCCCCATCCAGCCGAAGAACCAGGCGCTCAGGGAAATAATAACCCAGAGCTGCAGGAGCGGGTTTTCGGTTAAGATTGCCGCCAGCAGGCCCGGGAAAGGAAAGACCGGGAAGGGAGACAGGCCTTCGTAAAAGGCAAAGTTGGAAGCCAGGTAAAAGTCCCAGCCGAAGGTGCGGTTAAAGAGGGCCAGCAGGATAACGGCCAGGATTCCGGTCACTACCAGGCCCAGGAACATGCCTAAGAAATTGCGCTTGAATTCCGAAGCCCCGCGCACCTCACCGTAGAGAGTTGCGCCCCAGTTTGGCCAGAGGTTGAAAAAGACGACCATGGGGATCAGGGGCAGGCTGGCCGCAATCGCAATATTATTCCAGGCGATAGGGTTGTAGCCGGCATCGGAACTGCTGTTGATGATCTGGGAGTAGACATTATCGTTGGCGCCAATTTGCGCTGAAAAAGCGTTAAACCTTTCGATAAATGTAGCTCTGTCGTTAACCAGCAGCAGGATAAAAACGGTCAAAAGGCCGGCCATGCCCAAATAAAAGCAGAACTTTTGGACGCGGGCATAACCTTTCATGCCGAGGCTGATCACGACAGAAGCCAAAATACAGACCACTAAGGCCGAGAAGAAAAGGCCGTTAACACCGTTAAACCAGTAGGCGGCATTCAGCAGGCCTTCGTTTCCGGTCATGCCGCCCAGGAGCGTAAGCAGCGGTGTAAAAACGTTCCAGGATAGCATGTTTCCGTACAGCGGGACCCAGAGCCAGAGGATAAAGACCCAGCCGGCAAAGGGGAGGACATAGCTTAAGGGTCCGCCCAGGATCCGGGTCTGGATCACGTAGTCGCCGCCGGCCCGGGGCATAATTGAGACCAGCATGGCGTAAACTATAACCAAAAAGATAATGAAAATGGTGCTGATTACAACCGCCGTGACCAGGTGCCCGTCCGGGACATAGGGGGCAAAAGAAAAGATATAAAGGCCCAGGGTGATCAGGTTAACGGAGAAAAAGGCGTAGACAAAAGCGTCAAATACTGACCACGATCTGACCAGGCCGGTGGCCTGGCGGACAAAAAGGCCGCTGTCTTTTCCGCTGGAGCCGTTGTTCTCTGCCATGGTATAATTACCTCCTTATTTTTCCGAGATCTTAAAGTTATTTTCCGAGATCTTCAGGCAGGTTGTACCACTGCACTTTTTCACCAACCAGGTTGCGGGTTTTCCAGGCCATGGACTTGGGCTGTTTTTCAATTTCGTTTTCAATCAAGTCCAGCTTGGCGCTGATTTTTTCCTTTTGCTCGGAAGAAAGTTCCGGCATCTTGCCCAGATGGTGCTTGAGTTCCCGGATATTCTTGGTTACTGTCTTGTACCACCCCCAGTCTTTTGCGCACAGGCGGGCTATATAACCGGTGTCGAGCGCGCCCTTGTCTTTTTTGCCTTTCCCGACCTCGGTATCAAGCAGCAGCAGGCCCAGGTCATAGATGTCTTTCTGGTTCAACTCGATAATCTGGATCTTGGTCAGGAAAAGATCTTCCGGGGCCAGGGCTGTCTCCGTTAAGCGGAGCCTCTCTTCAAGCTCCAGGAAATGACACATGTCAAAAACACCGATGAAGATGTCCAGCTGCCGGTTGTTCCCGTGATCATAGAAAAGAAGCCTCTTGTCGCCTGCAAAGAGGTTGCGCTGTTTGTTTGGCTCATAACCCTGTTCTTCAAAAAAACGCTCCAGGCTTTCCCGGCCCGACCGCGAAGCGACGAAGTCGATATCTTCATACTCGCGGGCCCAGGGTTCTTCAGTGGCGCTGGGGCAGATGTGGCGGATGCCCAGGCCGCCCAGCAGCCGCAAAGTCAGCCCCTTTTCTTCAGCTTCTTCAATAAGCCGCAACCCTTCCAGGTAAATATCTGCCTTAATCGTTTCAATCACCTACTTTAAAATTTGATTATTGTTATATTACACAATAATCGGAATAATGTATAGTTATTTAGGACCTTTGTTGTTATGCTTTAATCATCAAATCGCCCGGCGGTAAATCTGTTCGTAAGCCTCAATGCTCATATCCCGCGGGTTACCGGTAGTCTGCGGATCTTTAAAGGCTTCTTCGGCCAGGCGCGGGATGTCGGATTCCTTGATCCCCAGGGCGGCCAGGCGCGGGATGCCGATGTCGGCGGCCAGCTCGCGGGCCGCTTCGACGGCCGTTAAGGCGGCGTCCCTTTCGCTCATGCCGATTACCGGCTTGCCCAGGGCCAGGGCGATGCGGGCATACTTGGCCGGTTCGCCCATCCAGTTATATTCCATGACCGGGACCAGGGTCGCACCCACGGCGATGCCGTGGTGGACCGGGAAAATCCCTCCCATGGTCTGGGTCATGGCGTGGACCGCCCCGGCGCTTTCGCTGCCGTAGGAGAGGCCGGCTAAAAGGGCGCTCATGGCCATATAGTAGCGGGCTTCCACGTCCTGGCCGTAGGCCACGGCCCGGCGCAGGTACCGCCCGGCATATTCGATGGCCAAAAGGGCCACGGCGTCGGTCTGGGGCTGGGCGTAGGCGCAGGTGTAGCACTCAATGGCGTGGCAGAGGGCGTCCATTCCGGTCCCGGCGGTAACTTCGGTCGGCATCGAGAGGTGCAGGAGGGGGTCGACCAGGGCCAGGTGGGCGGCAATCAGGGGGCCGCCGACGTTAAATTTGTACTGCCGTTCCGGATCGGTTATGACCGCCCACAGGGTTACTTCACTGCCGGTTCCGGCCGTGGTCGGGATACAGGCCAAAGGAGGGATCCGCTTGCTGAGCTCTTTTTTCCCCTCGGCGCACTCGTACTCCAGGACCGGTTCGCCGTGGGCGATTTCTACCCCGATGGCCTTGGCCGTGTCCATGGCGCTGCCTCCGCCGACAGCTACCAGGCCGTCGCAGCCCTGGGAAAGATATTTTTCGGTCCCGGTCGCCACGGTGGCCAGGGGCGGGTTAAAAACTACTTCATCATAGAGGACGTAATTGATGGCGTTCTCCTGCAGGGGCCTGATAACGCTGTCAAGGAGCCCGGCCTTGACCACTCCCTGGTCGGTTATTAGCAGCGGTTTTTTAATGCCGAGCAGGGCCAGTTCTCCGGGCAGGTGGTTTACGGCGCCCAGG
>PWGD01000082.1 GCA_003554395.1 Syntrophomonadaceae bacterium | reverse complement strand
TGATTTCAGGGATCTCTGTCAGGAAACCTGGAAGCAGCTTCTTGATTTTGGGACGGAAGGTGTAGGCGGCATATTCCTGTTTCGGTGATGCCGCCCGGCAGGGAACAATGTTGTGGGCATCAACTTCGAAAAAAGCCGCCGGCAGGTTTTCGCTCAGGGCTCTCTTCCAGTTCATGGTGATGCGCAGCGGAGAAAAATCGCTTACCAGGGCCCCGGCCTGCATCAGCCGGCAAAAGCGGGCCATTTCAAGTTCGGGCTTGCCGGTCAGGAGGTAAAACCCAATATTGAGCCTGGTGAGCTGACTTTCCACTTCAGCCAGCCCTTTGAGCATGAAACCGTAATGGCGCAGGGTTGCCCCCAAAAATTGCGGAACAAGGCAGAAGGCAACGGCCAGGGGCGCTTTCTGCTTGAGAGCCAGTTCCCGGGCATACAACAGGGCCCAGTTATCTTTGATTCTTTGGTCGCGGCTCATCCAGTACACCACCGGCCCTTCGCGGAGGGGAGCTTCATTCAGTTTGTTGATTCTTTCTTGCTCCACCTTTTGCTGCACGCCCACCAACCTCGCTTCACTGAAGAGTAAAGAATCAGCCCTACTTTTAAACAGACAGAAATATTTTCTCGCATCAAGTATAACAGCATATTGCCTTAGCTGTCATCTATATAAGCAAACCCCAACATTATAATCAAAACAATTATTATAATGATATAATACTGTAAATGATGAATGTGAAAACAGGGAAATTCAATCCGGGATATGACTGGATAAATTATGCCGGTCAGTTGCTTTTCTATTATTCTCCCGCCCTGTTTTGCCGAGGTGAAAGATGAAATTAATGGTGGTTTTTGTCATGTTTTTACTGCTCACCGGTTGCGGAGGGATCGCTTCTGATCATGACAGCTGGGACAGTGACAATATTTTAACCGAAGAAAAAAATACAGCAATAAAAAGAATGGCCGAAAGGGAAGCACATTTATACGAGCTTTCCAATCTGACAGTCGAAAACGCTGCTATTGAAATCCAGTTAGCTTTAAACTTCACTCCCTTAGCACATGAAGAAGTAATGGTTTTTACCGATCCCTTGGCAGCAAAGGTAGCTGAAATGTTTGACTATGAAGTAGCAGTATATGTAGCAGCCGTGCAGGATATTGAAGGCATCGGTAAGAACAGGGTTTTTGGAGAAAGTATATTTTCCCCGCGATCCGGAAAGGTAACCTACAGGCATTTTGGCCGGGATCATGACCTGCGTCATGGGGATCCGTGATAACATTTTTTGCCGAAGTTCTCGGCCCAAATACATAGTTTAATAAGAATTTGCTTCCCTTCGCCTTATGGACTGTGGTTATTGGCACTCAACCTGTGACAAAAAATTTTGAAAGGTAACACTATCTGCATAAATAATAATCGTTACTATAATTTGCTAGTATATGATATAATAACTATATAAATAGTATTAAATATAAGGCCTCTAAACGAGATCAAAAACAGGCAAAGGAGGTTGAATCTGTGCTAAATACAAAGTTACTATTATTTATACCGATTATATTGTTGCTTGTAGTATTCACAGGCGGCTGTAGTGATGGACAGGACCAGGTTCAAGAGGCTCAGGATGAAGAAATATTGGATCCTGAAGCCGATGCAAGCGAGGAAGAAAACCGCATCTTAGGTGAAATGGGAGAGACCGCTTCTGCTCTAGAGGGCGAGATCGAAATTGAAACCCTGGGCACTTTTTTCTTTGATACCGGCGCAGTGCAAACCGTGCGGGATGATATTTTCAAGGACGGTTATTTCTCAATTTTTGATGTTTTAGTCCACCTGGAGCAGGAGGGCCGGGTCGAACTGGATTACTATTTCGACGAAGCCATGAATACCTACGTGATAACCGACATCAACGGTCGTGCCGGGTGGTGGTATGATGCCTACTATGATGGAGGATGGCGTGAGCGTTCCGTGTTTCGAATGGATCATTATCCCTATAAAGATGCAATGACTCTGCGGATAGTACGGAGCACTGAAGACTACCTCAATTCCGTATATGCCACTTATCGCGATGAAGTAAACAGAAGAAGTGAAAATGAAGGCAGGATTATTGTTCCCGAAGTTATCATCGAAGGCAAGAATGAAACCATGGTCTTTGATAATGTAGAAGTAAAAGCCCATAATTTAAGGTCCGATATGTTTCAACCGGGAGTGGTTACAGCGATTGATACCGTTCTCAGCCTGGCTGAACAGGGTCAGCTGAGCTATGACCTGCAGTGGTACGAGTCGATTGGCACAGCCGGAGTGGTTAAAAGTTACTGGGTTAACCGCATTAATGATGATGTCAGCGAGGGAAGGTGCGGTTTTGTCTATGAGGCCGGGGATGAGGAATTCTTTTTCTTCCGCGGCAACCACAATCACATCCCCTCAGACATCAGGGTCATCAATTCTCCGCAGTATGTAAAATACTTTTGGATTTGCATCTAAAACAGTGGGCGCGCATCAAGGTATTTGCCGGTAAGGCAAAAAACAGTTAAAAACCGGGTAAAATACAGGCGGGGCAGCTAAAAAAAAGCGCCGCTTAATGCCCGGTGCAATGGCTCGCTTAGATTACTGAACTCAAATTGATCTCAACAGCCGTGGTGCCGGTGGTCTTATTTACTTGAAAGCTGCCCGGCGCCCCGGCTTTATTTGCCTTTGAAACGGGCTTTGCGCTTCTCGATAAAAGACTGCACTCCTTCCAGGGCGTCTTCGCTTTGCATGATCGGCATCAGATCGGGCATCAGCCTGGCCACAGCCTCTTTGGGTCCCTCGCTGCGGGCCGTGCGGGCAGAAAGCAGGGAAGCCTGCACCCCGAGCGGCGCCTGCTCGCAGATATGTTCAGCAATTGCCAGGGCCCTTTCATACTGCCGGCCCGGCTCGGTAAGTTCCTGCACCAGACCCATGCGGTAGGCCTCTTCAGCTGTTATTTCATCTCCCGTTAACAGGTACCGCATGGCGTTGCCCCACCCTATTTCCTGGGGCAGGCGCACCGTGGCTCCGCCAACCGGGTAAATGCCCCGCTTAACTTCAATCTGGCCAAAACGGGTATCGGTTGCGGCTACCCTGATATCGGTCGCCAGCAGCAGCTCCAACCCGATGGTGTAGCAAATACCCTGGACGGCCATAACCAGTGGTTTGCCGAGCGCCCTGTCTTCATTGAGGCCGAAAGGATCGCGCAGCTCTTCCGGCAGTTCGGGAAACTGCCCGGTGCTGAAAACATCGACCCATTTGACCATATCCAGTCCTGAGCTGAAATTGTCCCCGTGGGCGAAGAGCATCCCGCAGCGCAGCTCGCATTCGTGATGAAGTGTGCCCAGCGCTTCGGCCAGTTTCATGTACATATCCAGGTCGAAGGCATTCATCTTCTCGGGCCGGTTGAGCCCGATCAGAAGAAGGTGTTCTTTTTTTTCAACTGTGACTTTACTCATCCTGCAAACCCTCCCGCTCTGGTAATAAGGTTGCCTGCCGCTTGCCTTTATGCCCTTATGATATCACAACTAGTTATTTAAACAGATTTGCAGGTTTCAACTCGGCAAGGTAGAAATAGTAAAGCATATAAATCAAAAGTTCTAAGCAGGGGCAGGGTTATGGAAAAAATGATG
>PWGD01000110.1 GCA_003554395.1 Syntrophomonadaceae bacterium | reverse complement strand
TTTGCGTATTAAACTTTGTAATGTCGTGTTCCATTTGATTTGATTTAACCGCCCTGGTGAAGCGGTTGGTGCTATCAATTCCTGTTTGCATCATAAAACCTCTTTACAGTTTATTATACTATTAAAGCCCTTTTGCAACCCTGTTGCGATAACGCTTGCGCAGCAGCACCGCGGCCAGGTTAAGCAGGCAAACTAAGCTTAGCAGGACCAGCGCTGTGCCATAGGCAATGGGGCGGACCTGGGAAATAGCATGGTGCTGGGTGGTCATTATAAACAGGTGATAGGGCAGCGCCATGAACTGGCTCCTGATTGAGTCGGGAAGTTGGGGCAGGAAAAAGGCCGCTCCCGTAGCCAGGATGGGAGCAGTTTCCCCTGCCGCCCTGGCCAGGCCGAGGATAGTGCCGGTCAGGATTCCGGGTATGGCCCGCGGCAGAACCACTGTCCGTACTACCTGCCAGCGGGATGCTCCCAGGGCAAATGAACCTTCCCGGTACGCCCTCGGGACTGTTCTCAGCGCTTCTTCTGAGGCGGTAACCGTAACCGGCAGGGTCAGAAGGCCCAGTGTAAAACCGGCGGCAATCAAAGAAGGCCCAAAGCCGAATATCTTAACAAAGACAGCCATGCCGAAAAGGCCAAATACAATTGAAGGCACACCGGCCAGGTTGCGCACAGACATTCGAACCAGGCGGGTAAATTTACCCTGTACTGCGTATTCATTTAAATAAATTGCCGCCCCGACTCCCAAAGGTACAGCAAAGGTGATTGTAATCAGGGTTACATAGAACGTACCCACAATAGCAGGGAAAATCCCACCTTCAGTCATTCCAACCCTCGGTGGTTGGGTCAGAAATTCCCAGTTTATTACTCCCGCCCCCTTGGACACAATATCAAAGACTATAACACCCAGGATGAAAAGGACCAGGACCAGGGTTAAACGAAGAGCCCAGAAACCAACCAGTTCATAGCTGCGCCATTCAGATTTTTTCTTTTCAATCACAATACCCCTTTTAAGGACTTCAGTTTTCATTTATTTACCTCCGGCTTACGCTGGATTAAAATATCAGCTAAAAGATTAACGGCGAAAGTAATCAGGAATAGCAGTAAACCCGCTACAAATAAAGCATGAAAATGAGTAGAGTTAAAAACTACATCTCCAATATCAATAGCGATGCCGGCACTCAGAGTCCTGACCGAATCAAGGAACGACTCCGGACGGGCCACCATGTTACCGGTTACCATTAAGACGGTCATTGTTTCGCCGATCGCCCTGCCCATACCGAGCATGGCGGAAGCTGTAATCCCGGAAAAGGCCGCGGGTATAGTTATTTTCCAAATGGTCTGCCAGCGGGTTCCGCCCAGGGCCAGCGAAGCGTGGCGGTATTCCCTGGGTACCGCAGTAATCGCATCTTCAGCCAGGGTAATAATGGTAGGCATTGCCATGATCCCGACCAGGATGGCCCCATTAAAAGCGTTCAGACCGCTGTTCAAGTTAAAGGCCCTGGCAATCAGCGGAGCAAGCACCACCAGGCCAAAAAAACCAAGGACCACTGAGGGCACACCGGCTAACACTTCCACAATCGGTTTAAAAAACTCCCTTTCCCAGGGTGATGCAATTTCGGCCAGGTAGGCTGCCGCTGCAACGCCAATGGGCACTGCAAAGATCAAAGCACCCACTGTAACCATCAAGGTACCGTAAATCATATTGAGAAGACTGTAAGTCGGTTCACCGTAAGCTCCGGGGTTCCACCTGTCCGCAGCAAAAAAGGGCCTCAGGCCCAGCTCAATTAAACCGGGCAAGCTGTTGGAAAGTAAAATGTAAAGAATACCGACCAGGAACAAAATAATCGCCAGTCCGCAAAAAACAAATATCACCCTCATTGTTTTCTCTGTAATGGAAGCCAAGCCTATCCCACCCTTTATCTCAAGTTACTGCTGCTTTTTAAGCCGCCCTGCAGCCTTTAATTAAAGCAGGCCGCAGGGCTTTTGATCTTTTTATTTTAGTCTTGCCCTTTACTGCAGAGCATTTTTATTAAATTCACGGTCTGCTTCTGTGATCGGATAAAACCCTTCATCAAGTACTATATTCTGCCCGGCCTCGCTAACTTCAAAAAGCAGGTAATCAAGCAGGGCCCCTTCTGGTTTACCGGCCATGTACTGGTACAGCGGGCGGGTCAGCGGGTAGTCGCCGCTGGTAACATTTTCTAAAACAGTCGGATCGTAAGCTTCAGAACCTTCATCGGCTGCAATATCCAGCGCCTTGACGCCATCCTCGTTAGCATAACCGATAGCGGCATAACCAATGCCACCCCCATCGCCGATCACAGCTTCAACAATGTCTGAAGTTCCAGCCATATTACGTTTTCTTTCTGAATATTCGCCCTGCACAACCAGTTCCATGAAGAAAACATAAGTACCGGAAGTGCTCTGGCGGCCGTAAAGAGTAATTTCCAGGTCATCTCCCCCAACCTCGGACCAGTTGGTTATTTCACCCCGGTAAATCGCACCGACCTGCTCAACAGTCAAAGCTTTAACCGGATTGGCATCATTCACGAGGACTGCGACACCGTCAACGGCAAAACGGACAGCATAAGGCTCTTGACCATGATTGTCCCTAAGAGCATCTTCTTCTGTATCCCTCATCGGACGGGACGAATTAGCCACATCAATATCTCCGTCAATCAGGGAAGATATGCCGACCCCGGAACCTCCACCTGTAACAGCAATAGAAACGTGCGGATTTTCGTTCATATATTCTTCCGCCAACCTTGCTACCACATTAACTTCGGAATCAGAACCGCCGAGCATTAATGAAGCTGCTTCCTGGGCAGCTATTTCACCACTGTTATTTTCTGATTCTTCCGCTTCTTCAACCGGCTCATCGGTCTGCTCTTCAGCCAGCCCTCCGCATCCTGCAATCATCACTGCTGCCAGCAAAATAACACCTAAAACAGTTAACCACCGTCTGTCAGTCATTCTAATCCTCCTAAAAATAATTTAACCTTAATCAGGTTATTTACAGCGTAACCTGTCAAGGTTAAAAACAAAGGAAGCCTGTGTAAAATCAATGTTAAATCCGGGTTAAATTTTTAGGAGACAAGAGAGAGGGTAAAGCGAAAAACACTGCCTTTGCCCGCAGTGCTTTCCAGGGCATAAGTGGCTCCATGCGCTTCAAAAATATGTTTTACAATAGATAGACCCAGGCCGGTCCCGCCGCTTTTGCGGGAACGGGCTTTGTCAACCCGGTAAAACCGTTCAAAGACATACGGCAGGTCGGCTTCGGGAATACCCGGCCCGTCGTCTTCTATCTCTACCGTAACGAAGCTGTTATCGAAAACGACAGAAATATCGATATGTCCTTTCGCCCAGCCATGCCTGATACTGTTTTCAAGGATATTTACCAGGGCCTGGTAGAGCCAGGCGCGGTTTCCCGAAATGTAGAGATCACCGGTAGGAGCACTGACTGCTATCTTAACCTCTTTTTCATTCCGCAGCTGTTCGACTCTGCCGAGCGCTTCTTTAATTAACTGCTTTAAATCCACTGTTTCTTTTTTGACAAAATCTTTTTCGTTTTCAATACGGGCCAGGTCTAAAAGATCATCGACCAGGGTGGAAAGCCTGGTCGCTTCCCGTTCAATTATCAAAAGAAATTCAAGCAGCTGCTGGCGGGATAATTCTTCATGGAGGATCGTTTCCGTATATCCCCGCAGCGTGGTCAGGGGGGTGCGCATTTCATGAGAGACGTTGGCGACAAAATCACTGCGCATTTTCTCTATGGAACGCAAACGGGTTACTTCGTGGAAAAGAAGCAGGACTCCAATTACTTCATTTTTAGATCCTGTGACCGGGAGAAGATAGGTTTCCAAAACCGCTGCGCGGGGGTAGTAGGGGCTTAATTCCATGATCCTGGTCCGGCCGTCCCGGGAAGCTGCTTTCAGGTTCTCATGAAGGGCATGGTACCTGACCAGGTTTTGGAGAGGTTTTCCGGCGGCCTCATTGTTATCAAGGTCAAAAAGCCTCTCCGCAGCGGGATTGATCATTTCCACCTTGAGATTGCTGTCGGTGAGGATAGTTCCGCTGCTCATTGAAGAAACCACTGTTTCGAGCTTGTTTTTCTGCCAGGTAACCTGGTCCATTTTTTCTTTCAAAGACCGGCCCATCTCGCTTATGTTTTCAGCCAGCCTGGATAACTCGTCCCGGCCCTCCACTTTTAAAGCAGGCAGGAAATTACCGGCGGCAATTTCACGGGCCGCGCTGCTGATTTGACCGATCGGGACGGTAATTTTTTTAGACAGTATAAAGGCAGCTCCCATGGCTACAAGGGAAGAGACCAGCAGGGCGCCTGTAAGAAATAAGAGCAGATCAGTAATGGCCCGGTTTATGACCGCCAGGGGCAGCGCCAGTCTGATTACGGAAGAAGAAGCCTCCGCACCGTTTGGCTTTTGCTCACTAGCTAGGGGAACAGCCAGGTAATACATCTCTTCGCCAAGGGTATCGCTGTACCTGGTAGCCACGCCCTTTTTTTCAGCTCGGGATACTTCTTTTATCTCGGGTCTGTTGCTGTGGTTGTCCATCAGGGCAGGATCTTGATCCGAGTCGGCCAGCACCAGTCCCTCAGGGTCAACCAGGGTAATCCGCACTCCCAATTTTTGACCAAGTTCCTTAAAGTGGGCATCCATTTCTTCCGGCGAAGCTTCCCGTTCCCTCATTTCTTGCACCAGGGAAGCAGTAAAAGTGGCCTGGTTATAAAGGCTTTCCCGGAGGCTTTCCATGTAGAAATAATTTAGAAACCAGATAAAAAATGCTCCGATCAGGAGCACAATCACGGCAATAACAATCAGGTAATATGAGATTAAGCGACGTCTGATACTGGCAAACAAATTGATCTTCCTCCCGGGCAAAGCCTTCTTTCTACCCAGGGCCGAGAAGCAACCCTTAAATATAACCGGCACCATTAACCAGGATAATTGAAAGGGTTTGAACTTGTCTCTACCAGGCAATTTCTGTCCCGGTCAGGCCTATCTATAAAACAGTATGGCTCACAGTTATGGTTCCGTTTTTCCGGAGAAACGGTAACCGACACCCCGCACCGTTTCAATGTATCTGGGATGGGCCGGATCCGGTTCAACTTTTTGCCTCAGGTAGCGGATGTGAACATCGACAGTCCTGGTATCAACCTCCACCTCGTAACCCCAAACCCGATCCAGTAAAAGCTCCCTGGTTAAAACTTTCCCGGGGTTGGACATCAGCAATTGCAGTAAAACAAATTCTTTATGGGTCAGGTTGCAGGCCCGCTCATCAACCATAACCTGATGCCTCTCGGGGTATAGCGTAATAGGACCGGCTCTGAGCACCTTTTCTTCACTTCGGCTGTCGCTATCTGCGGTTGCTTTGAAGTGTTCCACTCTTCTCAGCATGGCCTTTACGCGGGCCATCAGTTCCCTGACGCTGAAGGGTTTGATCATATAATCATCGGCCCCCAGTTCCAGGCCCAGGACCCGGTCCAGTTCTTCTTTCCTGGCAGATAAGATCAAGATCGGCGTAGAAGCGGTTCTTTCGCTGCTGCGCAGGCGGCGGCAAACCTCCAGGCCGTCCATTTCAGGCAGCATGATATCCAAAATCACCAGATCGGGATGGTGCTCATAGGCATAGTCCAGCGCCTCCGGTCCGCTCCCGGCCCTTAAAACCGAGTAACCTTCTTTTCCCAGGTGATAAGCGATCAGGCGGCCAATATCATCCTCATCCTCAACCACCAGGACCAGGCGTTGTTTTAAGTTTTTCATAGCATCAGTCATGATTGCAGCTGCTTTCTAAACCTACTCAAATTACGTTCAGCAGCCAAAGGGCAAATGACCCCTGACCCGGATGTTTAATATTGCTCTCAATCTGACAATTTTTTTGACCCCCGGTTTACTAATCTCATTTTATCATAAAAGATGGTATTGCATCTTTTATCGTTGGCCGGAGGCCTAATTTTTAGCTTCGACCTTGTTCATAACAAAGGGCCGATCAGGCGATTCCGGTTTGCTATAAAAATGACATTGCCGTGATAAATTAATCAGGTTTTTGGGAGGTAATCCTGCTTATGACAATGAAAGATGATGCGTTTTCTGGCAGGCTTTTTAATTAAGAAATAGTCCCGGTAGATTTGTTTTTAAGCTAATCTAGTGGTAAGATAAAGTAAACTTGAGACGGTAATATTTGGAATATAAAGCTTATTCACTACAATTTAATTGGAGGTGCAATCATATTGAGTAAGCAGATTGAGACAATGGACGGCAATACGGCCGCTTCATATATTGCATATGCTCTAAGCGATGTAGCGGCCATTTACCCCATCACCCCGTCCTCACCGATGGCTGAAGTATGCGATGAATGGGCGGCATACGGCCGCAAAAACATATTCGGCCAGACTTTAAAGGTTGCCACTATGCAGTCTGAAGCAGGCGCCGCCGGGGCGGTACACGGATCACTGGTCAACGGGGCCCTGACCACCACCTTTACCGCATCGCAGGGCCTGCTACTGAAAATTCCCAACATGTATAAAATATCGGGCGAGCTTTTGCCCTCGGTATTTCATGTTTCAGCCCGGGCCCTTTCTACCCACGCCCTGTCCATTTTCGGCGATCATTCAGATGTAATGGCCGCCCGGCAGACCGGATTCGCCATGATAGCCTCTTCTTCTGTCCAGGAAGTAATCGACCTGGCCCTGGTTTCACACCTGAGCACGCTCAAAACCAGGGTGCCTTTCCTGCACTTTTTTGACGGCTTCCGGACTTCACATGAAGTGCAGAAAGTAGAGCTGATCGACTATGAGGATATCAAAAAACTGGCCGACTGGGATGCCATCAAGGCCTTCCGCGAACGCGCCCTGAGCCCGGAAAAACCGCACCAGCGTGGAACAGCGCAAAACCCCGATATCTATTTCCAAAACCGGGAAGCGGCCAATCCTTATTATGCGGCCACCCCGGAAAAGGTAGCCGCAGTAATGGACCAGGTCTATGAACTGACCGGACGCCGCTACCACCTGTTCGATTACTGTGGAGCACCCGATGCCGAAGCGGTAATCGTCTGCATGGGCTCGGCCTCCGATACGGTGGAGGAAACCGTGGACTACCTTAATAAGCAGGGGGAAAAGGTCGGCTTGATCAAAGTCCGCCTTTATAGGCCTTTCTCCAATGAGCACTTCCTGGCGGCCCTGCCTGCTAACTGCAAGCGGATTGCCGTATTAGACCGGACCAAGGAACCCGGTTCCTTAGGAGAACCGCTTTACCAGGATGTCTGCACCGCCATGATGGAAGCGAAAAAAAACCCTCTCATTATCGGCGGCCGCTACGGCCTGGGATCAAAAGAATTCAATCCCTGCATGGTCAAAGGGGTTTTTGACAACTTGAATTCCGATCAACCCAAGAACCATTTCACCGTGGGCATCACCGATGATGTTTCCCACACCTCTATCGATTATCCAGGCTGTCTCCATACCAGCCCTGAAGGCACCCACCGGGCCAAATTCTTCGGGCTCGGCGCCGACGGCACCGTAGGAGCAAACAAGAATAGCATCATCATTATCGGCAACAACACCGACCAGTATGCCCAGGGCTATTTTGTCTACGACTCTAAGAAATCAGGCGGTATCACCGTATCCCACCTGCGCTTCGGGCCGGAAGAGATAAAATCGACCTATCTTATCGATCAGGCTGATTTTATCGCCTGCCACAACCCTGCTTTCGTAACCCGTTACGACATCCTGGACGGGATCAGAGAAAACGGGATCTTCCTGCTCAACTCCGGCTGGAGCCTGGAAGAGATGGAAGAACACCTGCCGGCCGAGATGAAAAGAACCATCGCTCAAAAAAACCTGAAGTTTTATAATATAGACGCTTTCAAGATTGCCGGAGAACTTGGGCTCGGCGCCCGGATTAACATTATCATGCAGGCTGCATTCTTTAAGCTCTCAGAGGTTATCGATCCGGCCCTGGCTTATAAGGAAATCGAAAAAATGATCAATAAAACATACGGAAAAAAAGGCGCCGAGGTAGTAGAAATGAACGTTAACGCCATTTACAAAGCCCTGGAAGCCATTGAAGAAGTAAGTTATCCGGAAAGCTGGGCGGAGGCTGAAACCGGGGCCGTCTTTGAACCGGAAGAGGCACCGCAGTATGTCTGTGACACCATTTACCCGATGATAGAACTCAAAGGGGATCAACTGCCGGTCAGCGCTTTTAACCCGGACGGCACTGTACCTACCGCTACTACCAAATACGAAAAGAGAGGCATTGCCGTTGATGTGCCGATCTGGATCCCTGAAAATTGCATCCAGTGCAACCAGTGCTCTTTTGTCTGTCCCCACGCCGTAATCCGGCCTTACCTGGCCCGCCCGGAAGATCTGGACGGGGCCCCGGAAGGTTTCGCCACCCTGGATGGCAAGGCCAAGGATATCAAGGGCTTTAAGTACCGGATGCAAATCTCTCCGCTGGACTGCACCGGCTGCGCCAACTGTGTCGATGTCTGCCCGGCCAAGGAAAAAGCGCTGGAGATGAAACCCTTTGAAGAGGTTGTCACCGCTGAAGATGCCCGGTTCCGCTTTGCGGAAAGCCTGCCCGAAGTAGAAGTGGACAGCAATCCCAAAACCGTCCGCGGCAGTCAGTTCCGCAAGCCGCTGTTTGAGTACTCCGGGGCCTGCGCCGGCTGCGGTGAGACCCCTTATATCAAGGTCATCACCCAGTTATTCGGCAACCGCATGGTTATCGCCAACGCCACGGGCTGTTCATCCATTTACGGCGGCAACGCCCCGACAGTGCCTTATACCGTCGACAGCAGCGGGCGCGGCCCGGCCTGGGCCAGTTCGCTGTTTGAAGACAACGCTGAATTCGGCTACGGTTATTCCCTGGCCATCAACCAGCAGAGGAAAGTCCTGATTGAAGCGGTGCAGCAGGTCCTGGAAACTAATCTTTCAGAACCGCTGAAGGAGGCTCTTCAGGATTGGCTGGAAGTAAAAGACCAGGGCGATCCTTCCGTCAAGGCGGCGGACCGGATCCGCGAGCTGCTGGAGGCGGAAAAACCGCAGGATGACAACGCCGCCCTGTTGAGTGCAATCCGCGAACAATCACACCTCCTGCCCAAGCGTTCAATCTGGATTATCGGAGGAGACGGCTGGGCTTATGATATCGGCTTTGGCGGACTCGATCATGTTATAGCGACGGGGGCTGATGTTAACCTGCTGGTTCTTGATACTGAAGTTTATTCCAATACCGGCGGGCAGTCCTCCAAGTCGACTCCTACTGCTGCAATCGCCAAGTTTGCCGCAGCCGGTAAGGAAGTGCGAAAAAAAGACTTAGGCCTGATGGCCGTAACTTACGGCTATGTATACGTGGCCATGGTTTCAATGGGCGCCAACCAGAACCAGTTCCTTAAAGCGATCACCGAGGCCGAAGCTTATCCAGGCCCGTCCATCATAATCGCCTATTCACCCTGCATTGCTCACGGGATTGATATGAGCAAAAGCCAGAGGGAAGGAAAGCTGGCCGTTGAATCGGGTTACTGGCCGCTTTACCGCTATAACCCCATGCTGGCCAGGGAGGGTAAAAATCCATTTATACTCGACTCCAAGGAGCCGAAGGAGGACCTGCGGACATTTATGATGAATGAAGTCCGCTTCCGCTCCCTGCAAAAAGAATTTCCTGAAAGGGCCGATCATCTTTTCATGGAAGCGGAAAAAGCAGCCAAAGAAAGGCTGGAGATGTACAGGCAGCTGGCGGAGGCCCAGTCGGATTCTGAAAGCTAAACCTGATTTGATGGAGAAGGCGCGGCCGGCCGGCCGCGCCTTTTTATTCTGATTTCGCCTGTTCGCGCTTTCTGGAAAAAATGGAAAAAAACCCTCTCTTCTTGACAAAGCTTTTCCCGTCCAGGGCCTTTTTGGCAGCATCATAGCCCCGATCAATTAAAATGCCGGTTTTGCTGGTGTCATGAAAATTGATGTCCCCCAGCTCAGGCTCGATAATAGTGTCGGTATTTTCATAGGCCGGCATATCCCGGTGGCGGCGCATAATATCATAGGACTGGATCAAAATTTCAAAAATATTGCCGGGCTCTTTCTGGAGCGGCCTCTGGGCGCCTACATTAACCGCAATAATGTGATCGATATTTCTATCTTTCAGATGCACTGCAGGAACATTGTCCAGCAAACCGCCGTCTACCAGGAGGCGGTTGTCCAATTTAACCGGCGTAAAAATACCCGGGATAGCGCAGCTGGCCTGGACCGCTTCGGCAACCGGCCCTTTTTCAAAAACAACTTCTTCACCGCTTAACAAATCTACGGCATTGACCAGAAGGGGTATTTCAAGATCATCAAAAGTGATCTCCCCCAGATGTTCCTTAATTATTTCTAACAGTTTTCTTGAATCAATAATTCCTTTTTTGGGAAAAGAAAAATTAATCAGGTTCCGCCAGGACATGGTGGAGGCAATTTTGACCAACTGCTTTACAGTTTTCCCGGAACAGTAGAGGGAACCGACTATACTGCCAGCACTGGTCCCGGCTACACAGCAGGGGACCAGGTCATGTTCATCGAGGTATTTAAGGACTCCGATATGGGCGATACCCCTGGCTGCCCCACCGCTCAAGGCCAGTCCAATTTTCATTTTTCAATCCCCCTCGGGTTCATATTATGAATAATCTTCAGCCCTTCAAGAGTCAGAAGTGTGTTAACTTCTCTGATGGTCTCCGATTCGCGGGCAATCAGGGAAGCAAAGCCCCCGGTGGCAATAACCAGCGGCTCCAGCCTGAATTCTTCCCTCATCCGGCGGACAATGCCATCCACCTGTCCGACAAAACCGAAGACAATCCCCGCCTGCATGCTGCTGATGGTATCCTTGCCGATAACCCGCTCCGGCCTCAGGATCTCTACCCGGGGCAGCTTGGCCGCTTTTTCAAAGAGAGCTTCCAGGGAAATACCGATTCCGGGAGATATAACACCGCCTAAATAATCACCATCTTCAGAGATGGCGCAAAAAGTGGTGGCCGTTCCAAAATCGACAATGATCAGGGGCCCGCCATATAAATTATAGGCCGCAACGGCATTTACAATACGATCGGCTCCCACTTCACGGGGATTATCTGTTACAATATTTAAGCCTGTTTTTATACCGGGGCCGATTACCAGGGGATCGACTTTAAAATATTTAGTGGCCATCCTTTCCAGGGAATACATCAGGGGAGGGACCACGGAGGAGATAGCTATAGCATCGATATCCTTCAGGCCGAGGCGGCTGTTGTGGAGCAGGTTTTTAACCACCATCCCCAGTTCGTCCTCTGTGCTGTCTTCCCGGGTCGGAAGGCGCCAGTAAACAAGGATATCTTCTTCCCTGTAGATACCCAGCATTATGTGAGTATTGCCGACATCAATGGCTAGCAGCAAATTTTTCACCCCGGTAATCTCTTTTTTTGGTATCATTAAACAGATGAGCACTTACACTATAGCAGAATAAAGAATGTTTGAAAAGAATACTGAAGGGCCCGGAACTGATTTAGGAAGCAGCCTTTAAAAAGGGGTAAAACTGCCCGCCTTTTTATTAAAGGAAAACCGGGCCACTCGTCGAATTAGAAAAGGTAATTTGACATCCAGAGAGGCATCACAAGGAGGAGCTATTTTGCTATTAAAAAGAATATCCGGCAAGAACTATTTTATTGCCTCATTAATCTTGTTCGGAATTATTTTAGTTTTGGTGATCGCCGTTTTTGTCCTGACTGCATTCATTCCGGACGCCCTGGGGCAAAAACCACAGGAATACTCGATTAGCACGGTATGCGAGTTTGAACCCTGGCAGTTTCGAATTGAAGCTTTAAGTGTTAACTTCCCCGAGGGAGGGACCATCGCTACGGTCCAGGAAACAAATTTCGACCGGACGGTAATGCTGCTGGGAAGAGGCACAATAAGGCATTATAATAACGGGACCGATCACGACGAAGCCTACGGAGTTTTCATGACTGTAGAACACGGTCTTTTTGAAGAGATCAGGGGAGACAATATCTTTATTCCCGTCCAAGATCTGGAGCGGCTGGAAATAGTGACCGCGGTTTTCAACCGGCAGGAAGGCAAGCCTACTATCTGGAAAGATAAAATTCCGATGAGCTTTCATACTCCGGAAGGGTTGTCATACTTCTATTTGATAGCAATGGACGGGGAACCAATCCTGCCCCCGGAAACAAAATACAGCAGTCTTAATGTCCTGGGTTCAGCAGTAGTTTACACGCTATTTACTTTAATCATGCTTTTGGTAATAATGCTTTTTACCCTGGACCACCGTTATTCGAAATACTGGGTCCACCTGGCCAGGACTCACCCCGGCTACCTGGGCTTAATCCTGGCCCCGGTCCTGGCAGCAATTATGGCCGCCGGCACAATCATGCCGGAAATTAATAACTGGCCTGATTATTATGCCTTCATCGGTTACGCTGCAGGGATTTTAATATTGATAGGGTTGTTTAAACTGGGCTATATTGATTTTTTAGATTTTGGCCTGCGCCGGGACCGATTAAAACATGGGTATCTACTGGCTGTCGTGACGGCAGCCCTGATCATGATGGCTACCAGGGGCTTTCCGGAGGGGGTCGACACTGGCGATTATAACAACCTCCTTCAGCTGCCGCTGCTGTTTTTGCTGATCGCCCTGCCCCGGGAAATGATCTGGAGAGGGTACATCCAGGCTTACCTGACCCGCTTAACGGGGCCAAACTGGGGCCTGCTGATCATGATTTTACTGGCCGCGGCGGCCCACACTGCTTTTATCTATGCTACCGAGCCGTGGATGCTTTACTACCCTTACACTCACCTGGAGATCGCGGTCCTGGTGCCCGGTACGGCAGCCATCCTGGGATTCATTTATTTGCGCACCGAGAATATACTGGCAAACGCACTGCTGCACAGCTTGATCATATTTTTACCCGGCATAATTCAGTACTAGCAGAAAGGCGGTATTTAAGTGGATAAAGAAAAGATTTCCCGGGCGACTGAAATGATCTTGGAAGCTATAGGCGAAGACCTGACCCGAGAAGGCCTGCAGGGCACACCCGGACGGGTAGCCAATATGTACTGCGAGCTGTTTGACGGTTTAAATCAAGATCCTCGCAGCCCCCTTCAAACCTGTTTTGTCGAAGACGGGCACGATGAAATTGTCCTGGTTAAAGACGTCTCTTTCTATTCGATGTGCGAGCACCATCTGCTGCCCTTTTACGGCAAAGCTCACGTTGCATATGTGCCGGGAGGAGGAAGGATCGTCGGTTTGAGCAAGCTGGTCCGGGTCATCGAGATCCTGTCGCGCCGCCCCCAGCTCCAGGAGCGGCTGACCAGCATGGTAGCCAATATCATAACCGAAGAGCTGAAACCAAAAGGGGTTGTGGTGGTTATCGAAGCCGAACATTTATGCATGAGTATCCGTGGAGTGGGCAAGCCGGGCTCAGTAACCGTTACTTCAGCGGTGCGGGGACTTTTCAGGACTAATTCCAGTTCCCGGATTGAAGCCTTCAGCCTGATCAAGGGAAAAGCTTGACCGCCTGCGGGGAGGTTATAATGGAGCGCTGCAACAGGATCATTACAAGCCCGGAGTACCGGCTATATCTCCAAAAAAACGCGGAAGAAGAAGCCGACCGGGTTTTTTGCGGCCATCATTTCGAACACCTGGTGGCGGTAGCCAGGTTAACCTACCTGCTCCTGATCGAAGCAGGCCAGCCCTTTATTTCCCGGGAAATGGCCTATGCCGCCGGACTGTTACATGACCTGGGCCGCTGGAAAGAATATCAGGCTGGTCAGGATCATGCCGCCGTGAGCTCTGAACTGGCGGGGCCGATCCTGGAAAAGTCTGGTTTTCCTTTATCTGAAAGGCTGCTGGTGCAAAAAGCCATCGCCCAGCATCGCTTAAGGGACAGCCATGGTCTGCACCGCTCCCCCCTGAGCCGGGCCCTCGGTAAAGCGGACAGATTATCACGCCTCTGTTTTAAATGCGACGTCCGGGAAAGTTGTTATAACCTGGAACAGCAACCGCATAAAAGGAGGTTGATTTATTGAACAGGGCTCTACTCCTCGGAAAGCGAAGCTATGACCTGGATAGAAAAACCCTAATTATGGGTATTCTCAATGTTACCCCCGACTCATTTTCAGACGGGGGCCGGTACAACCATGTGGACAGCGCTGTTGCGCAGGCCCTTAAGATGGCCGAACAGGGCGCTGATATTATCGATGTAGGAGGAGAATCTGTCCGGCCCAATTTTGTTCCGGTTTCGGCCGAAGAAGAATTGCGCCGGGTTGTGCCGGTTATAAAAGCCATAAAAAACGAGCCTTCATTTAAAGCGCCCCTTTCCATCGATACCTACAAGGCCGTTGTGGCCGAAGAAGCCTTAAGGCTGGGAGTCGAAATGATTAATGATGTTTTTGGCTTGAAAGCAGACCGGGACCTGGGCGCAGTAGCTGCCCGTTACGGAGCGCCTATCTGCCTGATGCACAACCGTGACAGCACTGATTACCGGGACCTGATCCCGGATATACTGGCTGAACTCAAAGAATCTATTGCCCTGGCCCACCGGGCCGGTGTGAAAGATGAACAGATTATTATTGATCCCGGGATCGGTTTTGGAAAAGATTTACAGCAAAACCTGGATGTCATGCACCATCTCCGGCAGTTCCGCAGTCTCGGTTATCCCATTCTACTCGGCACTTCCCGCAAGTCGATGATTGGCAAGACCCTCAACCTGCCCCTCGACGAACGGGTCGAAGGCACCGCAGCTACGGTGGCATACGGGATCAGCGCCGGCGCTGACCTGGTCAGGGTCCACGATGTCATGCAAATGCGCCGGGTAGCCGACATGACCGATGCCATGGTGCGGAGGTGAAATAAAATGGACCGGATCAGCATCGATGCCATAACCTTCTATGCCCACCACGGGGTGCTTCCCGAGGAGAGAGAACTGGGCCAGGTATTTCAGGTTAACCTGGAGCTGGGATGCGATTTTTCCTCTATCACCGCTGATCATATTAACCAGGCCGTTGACTACCGCCTGGCGGTCGAAGTGGTTAAAGAAATAATCTGCGGCAGCCCCTGCCGATTGCTGGAAACCCTGGCCGCCCGCATTGCTGATCAGCTGCTGCTGCTGCCGGGAGTAACAGAAGTTAAAGTGGAAGTCCGAAAACCGAACCCGCCCCTTCCGGAGGTAAAAGGCGGCGTGGGGGTAGTGACTAAAAGGAGAAGGTGACCGGGGCCATGAACAGGACGGCAAGAAAAGCCTACCTTGCCCTGGGCACAAACCTGGGGGATCGCCTGGCTAATTTGAAACGGGCACCGGAGCTGCTTTTAGCAGAACCGGGCCTGGAGTTGGAAGCATGTTCAAATATTTATGAGACGGAACCGGTTGGAGGCCCCGACCAAGGCCCCTTTCTCAACGCCTGCCTATCCGTAAAAACAGATTTAAGCCCGGTTACCCTGCTCCTGAGAATGCTTGCCGTCGAGGAAAAAATGAAGAGAGTGAGGGAGAAGAGGTGGGGCCCGCGTATTATTGACCTGGACCTCCTAATTTACGAAGCTACGATCATGAATACTCCCCTGCTCCAGCTGCCTCACCCCCGGCTTGCCGAAAGGGATTTTGTATTAATTCCCCTGGCCAATATCGCCCCCGGACTGCTCGTCCCCGGCGGCAACCGAACCGTCCAAGAAATCCTGGACCGGAGAAAAGAAAACCCGGGCGTTAAATTTTACCGGCCCTCTGACTGGTGCGGGACGCGATAAAAGATCCGGCCCTTAAATATTGTGGGAGTTTAAAAACGCCGCTTCAACCGGGTTTTTAAGTTGAAAGCGGCGTTTTTCGTTAACCAGTTTTTAGTGACAGAAGCCACAAACTGCGGGCAGGAAGCGGTCGGCTTAGAACAATCCTTCCACTTTGC
Organism: Syntrophomonadaceae bacterium; assembly: GCA_003554395.1. Lineage (GTDB taxonomy): Bacteria > Bacillota > Dethiobacteria > DTU022 > DTU022 > B1SED10-74M. The sequence goes on along the minus strand of PWGD01000110.1, from coordinate 35,110 downwards.
CTGTTTCCACATCGACATCCACCTTGCGAAAAGCGGGGCTTGCGGCAGTTCCCGGCATCAGGGAAATCGCGCCGGCCACCGGGACCACGAAGTCCGCGCCACCATAGGTGAGGATATCGCGGATTTTGAGGTTCCATCCTTTCGGAACACCTTTCAGCTTGGGATCGTCGCTCAGGCTGAGGTGGGTCTTAACCATGCAGGTGCCCATCTTCTGAAACTTGGGATCCTCTTCCATTTTCTTGACCTTTTCAAGGGCATCGGGCGTATAATCGACTCCGTCTGCACCGTATACTTCCTTAGCAATTAGTTCGATCCTTTTGCGCAGTGGAGTTTCAAGCTCATAGAGGAACTTGAACTCGCTTTTCTCCTCACAGGCTTCCACAACAGCTTCGGCGAATTCTTTCGCTCCGTCCCCGCCGTACTGCCAGTGCTTGGAAAGCGCAACTTTTGCCCCCGCTTCTTCCGACAGGCGGCGGACGGCATTAACTTCATTGTCGGTATCGGTATAGAAGTGGTTAATACAGACCACCGGGGTGATACCGGCCTTTTTGATCGTATTAATGTGATGAATCAAGTTGTCACAGCCTTTTTCGACCCACTCCACATTCTCCTGGCCGTAGGCCGGGTCAAGGGGCTGTCCGGGGAGAGGCAGCGGCGCTCCGCCATGGCACTTCAAAGCCCGGATAGTAGCCACCAGCACCGCACAATCAGGAACCAGGCCGGACATGCGGCACTTCAGGTTCCAGAATTTTTCAAAGCCGATATCGGCGGCGAAGCCTGATTCGGTAATGACATAATCGCCCAGTTTGAGGGCGACCCGGTCTGCCACGATGGAAGACTGGCCAATGGCAATATTGGCAAAGGGGCCGGCATGGACAAAAGTGGGCTGCCCTTCGATAGTTTGCATCAGGTTGGGATTGATCGCTTCGACCATCCAGGCGGTCATGGCGCCGGCGACATCAAGGTCTTCGGTGGTAATCGGATTGCCTCTCTTGTCATAAGCGACCACAATTTTGCCCATCCGCTCACGCATATCTTTCAGGTCGTTGGCTACGGCTAAAATGGCCATAACCTCGGAAGAAACAGCAATGTTAAACCCGGAGCTCATCATAAACCCGTCTCGTTTGCCGCCCAGGCCGATGATAATGTTGCGCAGGGCCTGTGCGCAAAAGTCGATAATCCAGTTCATGGGAACATTGCGCGGATCAATATTCAGGCGCTTCAGCCCGCTGCGCTCCAGGAAGGCGTCGCTGGAATTAAATTCGTGCTGAAGGCGGGAAGTTACGGCTACCATGGCCAGGTTGTGGGCATTCATGATCGCATTAATATCCCCGGTTAAGCCCAGGGAAAACGGGGTCAGGGGAACACACTGGGCCAGGCCTCCGCCGGCGGCGGAACCTTTTACGTTCATAGTCGGCCCGCCGGAAGGCTGGCGGATAGTGGCAATAACATTTTTGCCGAGTTTGCCCATGCCCTGGGTAAGGCCCATGGTCGATGTTGATTTGCCTTCACCCAGCGGAGTGGGCGTAATGGCGGTGACATCGATGTACTTACCATCAGGAGCATCTTTCTTGCGGTCGAGGACTTTCTTGTAGTCCACCTTGGCCACATAGTGGCCGTGGGGGAGGAGCTCTTCTTCATCCAGCTTAAGCTCCTCAGCTAACTGGTATACTTTTTTCATGTTCTTTTCAGCGGCTTCAGCAATTTCCCAGTCAGCATGTTTGGTTGGATCTAACGGCATTTAAACAACCTCCTTGATATTTTTGTATGAATCCATTTTTCTACGCACAAACGCAGACAAAGAACTTAATTCAACATTAAAACAGATTTTCCTGCAGCAATGTTCAGATTTTCACATATTTTTTATTTAGGTTTTAAATCTTTTACAGCCGGTATTCCGCCCAGGGATCCCGCTGTCCTAACGGCCCTTTCCACAGCCCGGGCTACCGCTTCTGCGGCCATCAGGCCCACCACATTGAGATCAGCCTCCAGCTTTCCCTTGGAAAGGGAAAAGATCGTATCGCCGTCCCACATGGTGTGAACCGGCCATATGGAACGGGCCAATCCATCATGAGCAAGCTGGCAGACTTTTTGCAGGGCAGTTTTGTCCAGGTCGGCATTGGTGGCCACAATGCCGAGGGTAGTATTGCCGAAAGAGTCAACGCTTTCTTTACCGAAGAGCAGATCGATCGTTTTTTCCATCAAGCCTGTTTGCGGGTTTCGGGGACCGGCCAGCAGGTTGCCTTCACAATCGAAGATGTCGCCAAAAGCATTCACCGCCACCAGGGCGGCTACGATCAGGTCATCTTTCTGGAGGGCAAATGAGCCCTGGCCGGATTTAACCGCATAATCGATGCCGTATATTTTACCCACTGCCGCTCCCCAGCCTGCTCCGACCGAGCCTTCCGGCACAGGCCCTGCGCCGGCTGACCTGCAGGCCTTGTAACCCATTTCTTCGCCGGGGCGGACCCTGCCATCGCCAACAAAAAGATCAAACAGCACGGCAGCGGGGACAATAGGGATCCGGAAAGGATCTACCGGAAACCCGCACTTTTTTTCCTCCAGGTACTTCATGACCCCGCTTACAGCGTCCAGTCCAAAAGCGCTGCCTCCGGTAAGAGCTACAGCCTGCACTTCTTCGACCAACCGGCCCGGAACCAATAAATCGGTCTCCCGGGTTCCCGGGGCGGAACCGCGGACTTCCACGGCGGCCCGGGCGCCTGTTTCAATAAGAACTACCGTAATTCCGGTTGCCGCATCCAGGTCGGAAACAACGCCAACTTTAATGCCTTCAATATCCGTCAGGCCGGAGGGCACAACCAGCCACCCCTTTTAGTTCTTAATGGCCGGGCCAGGATAGCCCGGAATTCCAATTGAAAGAGCCAGGCTTAGGCCTGGCCCTGTTGTCCGGTAATATTTATCAATGGTCTTCAGTCGGTTTTTCGCCCTGCTCGGTATGCTGCCGGAATGATGCCTGGCGATCTTCCTGCTTATTCCTGGCGGTGTCCTTTTCAGTTTCGCCGCCGCCTGCCTCTAACCCTTTGGCTTCATCGACGGTCTCAGCCTCGCCGCTGATTTCAAAATTGCTGCCGGTTGCTGCAGTCTTTTCCGTTTCAGGAACTTTATCTCCTGGTTCCTGATCAGCTTCTTCTTCAGGTTCAGGCAGCTCTCTGCCTTCAACCAGGGCTTTTATCTCCTTAGAATTTAGGGTTTCCTTCTCCAGGAGAGCCCGGGCAATCTTTTCCAGCTTGGATCGATCTTCTTCCAGGATATCCTGGGCCCTCTGATAGCAATCATCGATCGTTTTCCTGATTTCCTGGTCGATAGCCTTGGCTATTTCTTCGCTGTAATCGCGGTCCCGGCCCAGGTCCCGGCCCAGGAAGACCTGGTCCTGTTTTCGGCCCAGGGTAATCGGCCCCAGGCTGTCGCTCATCCCGTATTCCATGATCATCTGGCGCACAATCTGGGTAGCCCGCTCCAGGTCGTTCTGAGCACCCGTACTGATGTCATTAAGGACCAGTTTTTCAGAAACCCTGCCGCCGAGCAGAGTGCTGACCCTGTCTAATAGTTCCGACCGGGTCATATAGTAGCGATCCTCTTCCGGAAACATCAGGGTGTAACCACCCGCCCGCCCCCGGGGGATAATGGAGACCTTGTGAACGGGATCAGTGTGCGGAAGCTGGTAACCAACCAGGGCATGGCCGGCTTCATGATAGGCTACAATTTTTTTCTCAAATTCGCTGATCACCCGGCTTGTTTTCTGGGTTCCGGCCACCACCCGCTCGACAGCTTCTTCCAGCTCTTTCATCCCGATCACCCGCTTGGACACTCTGGCGGCCAGCAGCGCCGCTTCATTGACTACATTCTCCAGGTCGGCCCCGGTAAAGCCGGGAGTTCCGCGGGCCAGGATCTTGAGATCCACTTCTTCAGAGAGGCGCTTGTTCCTGGTGTGGACTTTCAATATTTCCGTCCTTCCCTTGACATCGGGCAGGGTAACCGTTACTTCACGGTCAAAACGGCCGGGCCTGAGCAGGGCGGGGTCAAGAATATCGGGCCGGTTGGTGGCAGCAAGGATAATAATCCCCTCGTTAACATCAAACCCGTCCATTTCAACTAAAAGCTGGTTCAGGGTTTGCTCCCTTTCATCGTGACCGCCGCCGAGTCCGGCTCCGCGCTGGCGCCCAACGGCATCGATCTCATCAATAAAGACGATGCAGGGTGAATTCTTCTTGGCATTTTCAAACATATCACGGACCCTGGAAGCGCCGACTCCTACAAACATTTCCACAAAATCAGAACCGCTGATGCTGAAAAAGGGCACTCCGGCCTCTCCGGCCACGGCCCGGGCCAGAAGCGTTTTTCCGGTCCCCGGCGGGCCTACCAGCAGGACCCCTTTCGGGATCCGCGCCCCGAGTTCAATGTATTTGCGCGGATCTTTCAGGAAATCGACAATTTCTGAAAGCTCGGCCCTCTCTTCATCGGCGCCGGCTACATCATCGAAAGTAACTTTCTTTTTATCGCTTTCCTGCATTTTGGCCTTGCTTTTACCAAAGTTCATGACCCGGTTGCCGCCGCCCTGGGACTGCTGCATAAAGAAGAAAAATATCCCGATGATCAAAAGAAAGGGAATCATGTAGGTCAGGGCGGTCTGCCACCACTCGGGCCCCCGTTCGGGATGCGGTGAATACGAAACATTGTGCTCCAGTAAAAGCGCCGTAAGCTGGTGGTCTTCCGGACGGGTGGTTTCTATTTCGGTGCCGTCAACAAGGACTGCTTCAATTTCATTGCCGTGGGCAACAACTTTTTCCCCCTCGCCGCTCTCTATTTTTGCTACAAACTGGTTGTAACTTATTTCAACCGGTTCAGGGCCGGTGTTAAACATAGACAATAACATAACTACTACCAGGGCTATGACCAGGTAGAAGATTATTTGCCTTACAAATGGGCTCAAAAAGGACCCTCCTCTCCAACTTCAGCCTTAAAGGCTGAAATAAATTGTAACACACCGCCAGGATGTAGGCAATAAAAGAGATTGGGCCTTAAAGTAATTATGAAGGCAACCTCCGGCGGCGTTATTCATTTATGACACGCAGATCGGACAGCTGGCGATAATCTTCACCGTAATCAAGGCCGTAGCCGACCACAAAACGATCCGGAATGATAAAGCCGCAGTAGTCAGGTTCAAAGCTGACCTTTCTGCGGTCGGGCTTATCGAGCAGGGTGACCACTTTCAGGGATTTGGGCTGCCTGCTGCCCAGGTTTTCAACCAGGTAGTTCAGGGTCAGACCTGTATCAACGATATCTTCGACAATAAGCACATCCTTACCCTCGATGCTTTGTTCCAGGTCTTTTAAAATCCGGACCACGCCAGAAGTGGCGGTAGAATTTCCATAACTGGATACAGCAATAAAATCTATTTCCACCGGGATGGTCAGGCAGCGGATTAAATCGCTTAAGAAAATCACCGCGCCTTTGAGAACCCCGATCATAAGAGGCCGTTTGTCCCGGTAATCATTTGAAATGCTCTCTGCCATTGTCCTGACCCGGCCTTCTATTTCTTCTGCCGAAAGCATCACATCGAAGTTCTCAATTTTCTTATCAACTGCATTATGTTCAGCCATTTCATCATCCACCTTCTTCTATTTTAGCAGATATTTCTTTGCTTGGGCATCATCAGCTTTTTATAGGCCAGGACTAAAACCCGGCCGGTCCGATCTGTGACCCGGTACGGATGGGCAATCCTGAACCCGGCAACCCAGACAATTTCATCGCCGATTGACACCAGCGGTATTTTACTCCTCCAGTGTTGAGGAACTTTATGGTCAATCAAAAAATCTTTCAGTTTCTTGGCCCCCGGCGAACCATGGGGGTGAAACCGGGCCCCCGGCCACCTGGACCTGACCCGTAATGCTCCCGGCGGCAGCCGGTCGAAATCCAAATAAGCCTGGAATTTTGAAGGCGGCCAGGCCAGATCCCCCGGATCGACAAATCTGGCTTCGATCAGGGCTCCATCGGGCAGCCGGGTCTTTCCCGGAACCTGCAAAGGTTTATCCAGCTGTGCTGAGTCTTCCGCGGCAGAAGCTCCGGCCATGATAATCCGGTCCTGGGACAAAAATAAGAGGGCCTCACCGGGCAGGCTGATTTGGCCGGTGGTTTTTCCGCTTTCAGCCAGCTCGAGCACCTTTTGGATATGGCTGCTGTCCAGTTCCCTGGACGGCGCATATTTTTTATGGGCCATCCTCAAAACTCTGGCGCTTAAAGCCCGGGGGAGAGCGGCCAGCTCATTTTTGTTAAAAATGGTTTCCCGCCTGCCAAACCCGGCCAGATCCAAATATTTTTTTCTGGCCATGGCTTGCAAAAAACGCCTGTCTTCAGCCGCCAGGGCAGCCAGATTAATCAGGGCCTCCCTGATCCTGGGGTTATAATCTTGTTCCAGCCGGGGAATCAACTCCAGCCGAAGTTTATTCCTGGTATATTCAGTTTCCAGGTTACTGCTATCAGTAAAGGGGCGTAAATCATTTTCTTTGCAGTAGGCTTCAATTTCACGGCGCCTCAGGCAGAGCAGGGGTCTGATCAGGCTGAACCGACCTCTTTTAGAGACCGGCAGGATCCCGGCCAGGCCATCCACGCCCGTACCCCTGAGAATATTAAGCAGGACTGTTTCAGCCTGATCATCCAGGTGATGGCCCAGGGCAATTCTAAAAGCCCCGTACTTACGGGCAGTATCAAATAAAAGACTGTAGCGGGCCAGCCTCCCCGCCTCTTCCTCAGAAATACCCCTGGCTCTCTTGATGCTGCGGATATCTGACGCCCTGGTTTCACAGGGAAGCGACCATGCTGCGGCAATTTTTTTAACTTCCGCTTCTTCATAGGCGGCTTCCGGGCGCAAGCAGTGATTTAAATGGGCTGCCACCAGGTGAAGATTAAAGGGCCTGGATAGGGCCTTTAACATATGCAGGAGGGCCAAAGAATCAGGCCCCCCCGATACGGCAACAATGATCGTTTCTCTTTCACCAAGTAGAGCATTTTTTGTAATAAATGTCTTGACTTTATTCAGCTGAGACAGGATGGATCACAACCAATCAGCCTCTTAATGAGAGCTTAAAAGGCTTGTAATTACTGCAAAAATAATGGGTAAGCTGAACCTGGAGCCTGGAAAGGGGGGATGCCATTATCCCGTTGTCACAAAAGCAGCCCTATTCCGGAACCGGGGAGCGGTAAAATTTGCGGCAAAAACGAAAGGTTAGATCCCCGGCCCGTCGATTTACAGGAAAAACCTATATCGCTGCGGGGCCAGATAAAAAAACACTCTGAAACAGAGTGCCTTTCTGTTGATAAAATGAAAGTCAGCTAATTTTAAAAAGCCTCACGACAGGAACCGCGGCCGCCTCTTTTGGACTCGGTGTTGCGTTTTAAATCTAAGAGCCTTTCGTCACTTTCTTTAAGAAAACGGTTCATTTTATCTTCAAATGAGGCCTTATTACCGGCTTCAGGCTTCTTGCGTTCTTTTTTGCTGTGCGGGGTGTAACCCTTCTTGGCCTGCTTGATAGAAAGGCCTATTTTCCCGTTATTTTCAACCGACAGCACCTTGACTTCGACCTTATCCGATTTTTTATAAAAATCATTGATATCTTTGACGTAATCTTCATCAATTTCCGATATGTGGACAAGGCCTGTAGAGCCGCCGGGCAATTCGACAAACGCTCCGAATTTTGTTATCCCCGTTATCACTCCTTCCACAATACTGCCAACAGCTATCTCTTCCTTAATGAAAAACTCCTCCTCAATCTAATAATCTTAAGATAATGTTATTATAACCGCTTTAATAATAATGTCAATCCTCTAACTGGAAAATTGTTTCGTTGGGTTTGACCAGCCCGAGCCGGTTGCGAGCCTGAATTTCAATATAATCGAGATCCTGCAGGCGTTCGATCTCTCTTTCCGCCTCCGCCTGGCGCTGTTCCAGTTTTTCCAGGCGGGCTTTGTAGGCCATCAATTCTTGTTCAGCCTGGCGCTGGCGAAGGTGCTGGGCCCCGATCACAACCAGCAGGCAGCAGATCAGGATTATACCCGCGGCGCTAATGAACCTGTACATGTTGTAGCTGCTCTCTTCCCGGTAGCGCGGGAAATTAGCCCGGGACCTTTTAGCTTCTTTTTTCCCTAAGCCCATCATAATCACACCGATTAATACAAATAATCAGTACTTAACCGCTCTTGCGGAAGGCGGCATGGTTTCCTCTTGCCCGGAAACCATCCCGCCCCTCGATAAATATCTCCCTGTCAGACCTATCACGTACAACCGGAATCAGGGAGGATGTTAACATAAACAGCGCTCATTTAAGCTTCAGACAGGCTTGATTTTATTTAACCATGTCTTTCAAAGCCTTGCCCGGTTTAAAGGCGGGCACTTTAAGGGCCTCGATTTTAATTTTTTCACCGGTCGCCGGGTTACGGCCTTCACGCTCCTTGCGATTGCGGACCTCAAAAGTACCGAAACCAACCAGCTGCACTTTTTCGCCTTTTACCAGGCCATCGGTTATGCCGTCTAAAACCGCTTTAACAGCTTTTTCACTGTCCTTCTTAGACATTCCGGCTTTCTCTGCCACTAAATCTACCAGCTCAGACTTATTCACTGTTTAAGCCCTCCTCATACAAGATAGGATTCCCTTTGTGGAAGCTATGGAACCCTTTATGAAAGTTTGTATTCTACCTTGATTATTAGAATCCTGCTTTATTCATCCATTTTCCTTAAATTTTTGGCTTCTTCCCCCCATTTATCCAACTGCCCCAGAGAAAAATCCGATGCCGGGCGGCCCGCTCTTTCCGCCTGCTCGAGAACATACCGGAATCGATCCATAAATTTAGCGATGCTTTTGCCCAGGGCCAGTTCGGGATTAACCCCCAGGAAACGGGCCAGGTTAACCACGGTAAAAAGGTAGTCGCCCAGTTCTTCTTCAACAGCGCTTTGATCCCCCTCCTTAAAAGCCTCGGCCAGCTCGGCCAGCTCTTCCTCTGCTTTCTCCAGAGGGCCCTCTATGCAGGGCCAGTCAAATCCGACCCCGGCGGCTTTCTTTTGCAGTTTATAGGCTTTAAGCAAAGCGGGAAGGGAATGGTCGATTGAAACATCCGGGCCGGAATTATTGCTTGCGCCTCTTTTATTTTTTTCGTTTAGCTTGATTTCTTCCCATTTTAATTTTACCTCCGCAGCGTCGACCGCTTTGCCGCCGCCAAAAACGTGGGGATGGCGCCTGATCAGTTTGGCCGCAATACCCTCCGTAACCTGGTAAAAATCAAACCGGTTTTCTTCAGCGGCAATCCTGCTGTGAAAAACCACCTGCAGGAGCACATCGCCCAGCTCTTCTTGCAGGGACTGATCTTGTTTTTCGTCAATGGCTCCCACAACTTCGTAGGCTTCTTCAACCAGGTACTGCCTCAGACTGTGGTGGGTTTGCTGTTTGTCCCAGGGACACCCCTCTTCGGAGCGCAGCCGGGCCATTATTTGCAACAAATCGCCAACCAGGTATCCCCGGTAGGGGGGAACATAAACAGAGGTATGATGGTCGTAACAACGGAAGCGATCCAGATCCTGCAGCGGAGCGGTCCACAGCCGTTCTTTGCGCCTGCCGGCAGACCGGACCACAGTTACCGGGTAGTCTTGGGGATAAAGAGATAGCAGTTTAAGTTTGACCCGGGAAGCAAGAGGGCGGGTATGGATTTGAGCCAGGAGCAAATGATTGCGGCAGGGCTCTTTAAGCTGCTCCAGGGCCGGAGCGCCAACGACCCTGACTCCTTCCAGCAGATCTATTTGCAAGGCCTTGAGCAGGAATTCCAAAAAGCTTATCCCCGGCACAATTTTTACTTTAATGCCCAGCTGAGGGGCCAGCTTGAGAAGTTTTTTTACTGATCCTTCGCCGATCAGGGGATGGCCCGGGACGGCGTAACAGATCCTTTTATAGCGGCGGGCCGCTTTTAGAAGCGCCAGGGAAATGGCCCGATCTGTCCGGCCAGAATGGCCGCTTTGCCCGTAAATATGGTCAAAACTCCTGGCCTCCCTGCGCCAGGCATAATAGCGGGCAGCCGGATGTTTAAAAGTCCGAAGATAGAGGGGCCGGCTGCTTTGAAGTTGTTTTTGCGCTTCAGCGGTTAAGTGCTTGCGCCGGGCCGGGCCCAGGCCTATGACAGTTATTTCATCCATCGGATCGCCTTCCTTTTTTACTTAAGCGCCGTACCATAATAATGATCATGAAACATGATGGCGCCCGAAACGATCAGCCAGTGCGGCCAGGCGGGCGCCGATAAAAGGGATCATCTGCAGCTCTTCTCTGCTCAGGCTGCCGCTTAATAAGATACAGGCCCCGTAAGCTGCTGCACCGGCTACTATGGCGGCAAAAGTAGCCGCTCCATTTTGCATCCCCGGCGATAGGTACGGAGCTGCAAGCCGGTAAGCTAGATTGTAAACCAAAATGACGACCAGGGACATGGCCGAAACGGATAAAACCGGAAGGAGAACAAGCTCGCGCCACCTCCCACGCCATCCGGTATAACGGGCCACATGCAAAAGGTTAAGAACCGCGGCCACTGCTAGTCCGGCCACAGTAGCCACAGCGGCCCCTCCCACATTCAGAGCCGGAATCGCGGTCAGGAACCAGGCCAGGATAATTTTGACAATCCCCCCGTAAAACATGTTTAAAGCCGGGAGAATCGGCTTTCCTAACCCCTGGAGGATGCCGGTTGTCGTTACATAGAGGCATAGCGGAATTACCGACCAGGACAGATAAGCCAGGGAATATCCTGCCTCGGCGTTATTAAAAAGCAGGATCGTTATCGGCTCGGCCAGCAAATAAAGCCCTACCGCCGCAGGAACGGAAAAAAGCACCGTCAGCTTGATGGCAACGGCGGAACGGTTTTGAGTCATTAGTTTATTACCAAGTGTTAAAGCCTCGGAAATGACCGGCACCAGGCTGATGCTTAAAGCCAGGGCCACCACATTGGGAAAGTAAACCACGGGCCCGGCCATCCCGGTAAGCTGCCCGTAGAGGGCTCTCGCGCTTTCCAGATCAAAGCCGGCCGCCTGCAGCTGCCGGGGCACGATAACCAGGTCGATCATTGACATCAGGGGGATAACCAGCCCTCCGATGGTAACCGGAACAGCCAGCCCGAACAACCGGCTGATAATATCTTGCACTGGGGCCGGCTCATGACTGTCCTGCTTTTGGGCCAGGGCGTCCAGATCACGGCGCCTGCTTTTGTATAAGAGCGTCAGCAGGATCAATCCGGCCAGCCCTCCGGCAGCAGCACCTGAAGAAGCCCCTGCCGCGGCATACTCAAGCCCAACCGGAAGGAGAAGAAAGACCAGGATTAAAGAAAAGACAACCCGTACCAGCTGCTCGAGCATTTGCGAAGCAGCTGTGGGGACCATATTTTGCTGACCCTGGAAAAAACCCCGCAGGGCAGCCATTATGGTAACAAAAAATATGGCCGGGGATATGGCCAGCAGGGGGTAAACTGCCTGCATGTCCCTGATAATCAGGCCGGCGAAAAGTTCCGCGCCCATAACCAATACGATGGTTATACCCAGTCCCGTTATGGTGAGGATAGTGAAAGCTACTTTAAAAACTCGCAGCGCCTCGCGGTAATCGCGAAGAGCGATTTTTTCGGCCATGATCTTGGAAACGGCCACCGGAATGCCGGCCGTAGAAAGGATCAGGAGAGTGGAGTAAATCGGATAGGCATACATGAAAAGACCGATTCCTTCATCCCCGAGGATGGCCGCCAGGACAATCCTGAATATAGCGCCGATGCCCCTGGCGGCAAGCCCGGTTAAGGCCAGAATAGCTGCTCCCTTGACAAAAGAGGTGCTGCTGAGCGACAATTTTTAACCTTCTTCGCTGGATTTTGTTAATCGAACAGTATTATATCAGTAATCATTTCTTGCAGCTACCATCGGCCGCAAGCTGCAAGGACGACAGCTCTTCCAGGAAAAAGATCAACTCCCTAAAAGAACCGGCCCCGCGGCCTGCTTCCCCCTTGCTGTCAGCCCTGAATTTTAGTTTTAAGGGTTTTTCAGCAGTGAAGCTGACCATGCCTTCAGCATAGCTGGATGTGTATTCCAGAAGGTTCCTGTCCACTGAAGCCCGGCGGGAAAACTGCATTAACAGGGCCTGCTGGTGGTCCTGAATTAATTCCAGGCCCAGTCCGACAGCCAGGATTCTCACCAGCCCGACTGCAAGCAGGTTCCTCACCGGCTCAACCGGAGATCCGTAGCGATCAGTTAGTTCATCTTCAATTTCCTGCAGATCTTCCCTTGAGCCGGCGTTGTAAATACGCTGATAAAATTCTACCTTTTGAGCCTGCGAACTGATGTAAGAAGATGGAATGTAAGCGCTTACCCGGAGCTCCAGGCGCGGATTTACAGCTTCCTGGGGCTGTTCGCCTTTTAACTCCGCCACCGCCTTTTCCAGCAGTTTGCAGTATAAATCGAACCCGATGGCGGTAATAAAGCCATGCTGTTCGGCGCCGAGGATATTGCCTGCTCCTCTTATTTCCAGGTCGCGCAGGGCAATCTTGAACCCCGAGCCCAGTTCAGTAAACTCTTTGACCGCTTTTAACCTTTTCTGGGCGGTTTCATTGACTATTTTATCCCGGCGGTAAGTAAGGTAAGCATAAGCCAGGCGATTGGAACGCCCGACCCGACCTCTAATCTGGTACAGCTGGGCCAACCCGAATTTGTCCGCTTCGGATACAATCAGGGTGTTAACATTGGGAATATCGAGGCCCGACTCAATAATGGTTGTGCAGACCAGGACCTGGTAATAGCCCTCCTGAAAATCGGCCATGATCCGCTCCAGGGTGGCTTCGGGCATCCGCCCGTGCCCCACAGCCACTGAAACCCCGGGAAACATCCGGCGGATTTTTTCCGCATAAGATTCAATTTGGGCCACCCGGTTGAATACAATGAAGACCTGCCCGTCACGGTTCAGTTCACGGTGGACAGCTTCCCGGACCAGATCATCGGAATACTCCAGGACATAAGTTTGAATCGGGTAGCGATCTTCAGGCGGGGTGTCTATAACGCTTAAATCCCTTGCTCCCGAAAGAGAAAGATGAAGGGTCCTCGGAATCGGCGTTGCTGTCATGGCCAGGGTATCGACCTCCAGCCGCATTTTCCTTATTTTTTCCTTCTGGCGCACCCCAAAGCGCTGCTCCTCATCCAGGACCAGCAGACCCAGGTCATTAAAGACCACATCGGTGGACAAGAGGCGGTGGGTGCCGATGACAATATCAATTTTCCCGGCCGAGATCTCCTTTAGCACTTTTTTTTGTTCGGATTTAGAAACAAAACGGCTCAGCTGGGCAATCCTGACCGGAAAACCTCCAAACCGTTCCCTGAAGGTCCGGTAATGCTGCTGCGCCAGCACGGTAGTAGGGACCAGAACAGCAGCCTGCTTCCCTTCCAGGACTACTTTAAATGCTGCGCGCATAGCCACTTCGGTTTTGCCGTAACCGACATCTCCACAGATCAGGCGATCCATAGGATGCGGTTTTTCCAGGTCGGCCTTGACGTCTTCAATGGCCTGCAGCTGATCTGGGGTTTCTTCATAGGGAAAATGGGTTTCAAATTCCTGCTGCCAGGGGTGATTTGGCCCAAAGCTGTAACCTTCAGCAGCCTGGCGGGCGGCATAAAGGGACAGCAGTTCCCGGGCCAGTTCTTCCACAGAACGGTTGGCCCTGTTCTTAAGCTTCTGCCATTCTACCCCGCCCAGGCTGTGGAGGCGGGGAGCATGGCCTTCACCGCCCGAATATTTCTGGATTACTCCGATTTGATCGACCGGAATATACAAGCGGTCGGTCCCCCTGTACTTCAGGAGCAGGTAATCGCGCTTTATACCCCCGATTTCAAGGGTGCTTAAACCCTGGTACTTAGCAATTCCGTGCTGTTCATGGACCACATAGTCACCGCTGGATAGCTCGCGGTAATCACTGAGGCGTATGCCGTTCCGGCGCCGCAGGCGTTTTTTCTTTTTCCGCTGCGGAAGCAGGTTATACTCGGTAATCAGGGCCAGCTTAAGGCCGGGAATGATCAGTCCTTCTTCCAGGCTGCCTTCAACAACCGGAGGCAGGGGCAGGTTGCCAAATGCGGGCCCGGCGCCATCTTCCGCCCTGATTTCTAAGCCCTTTGGCTTTTCCTGCAGTTCAAAGGCCCCCTGCCCGGACAACTGCTGCAGCAAATTCCGGCCCCGCCCGGCCGAAGATGCCATCATGTAAACCCGGTAGCCGCTTTCGATCCAGGTCCGGTAATCATTTTTGAACAGTTCCCACTGCCCGTGGTAATAGGGAGCGCTTTTAGCTTCAATATTAAAAGATTGTTTAGGTTTGAAAAGCCCCGCCGTACCCTGGAATAGCGAACAGCTGATCAGGGGGCAGGGTAGTTTTTGCAGCAGTTCTTCTTCCTTCCAGAGCAGTTTGTCGGCGGAACCGAGTATTTCTTTTTCCAACAGGGAAGCGCTGAAATAATTATCAAATTCACGGCGGAAGTTTTCTCCCGCTTCCGCTATAGCAGTGGGATCTTCGACAAAAACCAGGAATTTAGAAGGCAAATAATCCGTTAAAGCAGCGCCCCGGCCATAAAAGAAAGGGAAATAGCTGCCCAGATAATCCAGACCGCCCGGTTCGGCCAACCTTTCCAGGTGGCGATTAACTTCCTGTTTCAGCCTGGCGGCGGCATCTTTTTCTCCCCGCCGGAGAAGCCTGGAAAAGACCCCGTCAAGGACCTGCCGGATTAATTTTTCCCCCCGCCGGTAAGCTGCTCCGGTTACGATTAGCTCCCGGGCCGGCCTGGCCGTCGCTTCAGAAAGCGCTTCGGTAGAACGCTGAGTAGAGGGATCATAGAGGCGAATGGCTTCAATGGTATCATCAGATAGCTCAATCCGGAAAGGCAGTCGGCAACCGGGGGGATAAATATCTACTATATCGCCGCGGGCGCTGAAGCTGCCCCTGGTTTCTGTCAGGGAAACCCTCTCGTAACCAATTTCAACCAGGCGGGCGATCAGCTCTTCCCGGTCCCAGCGCCGGCCGGGGCGGAAATAAAGGGCCCGGCCCTTCCAGTCCTCGGGTGGTAGCATTTTAGAAAACAGGGCACTTACGGTGGCGATATATATACCGCGGCCGCCGCCTGAAAGCCATTCCAAAAATTGCAGGCGCATATGCTGATATTCTTCACTGCGGGTCAGCACTTCCGTATTCATGAAAAATTCCCTGGGCGGGAGCAACCAGACCCGGCCGGGAAAGAAGCCGGCCAGTTCTGAATGCAGCTTTTCTGCCCGTCCCGTATCACGGGCAATAACCAGGGTCGGACGGCCGCTCTGCCGGGCCAGGGCGGCCATAAAAAAGGCCCGGGCCCCGGCATCCAGTCCGGTAACCATGGTCCGGTAATCAGGCTGGTGGGACACTTTAGAGCTGATGGCTTTAAAGGTTTCCTCACCGGCCCATAAGTCAAGTATAGTTTCGGGCAATTACAATCCTCCATCTATTTTAACCTTGCTTAATGTACACCAAAACAGGGGGGAAACACTTATTTCCCCCTCTTTTGATTGAAGGTTAAACTATGATCCGGGAGAAGACAAGTCCCGGTTAAATTCATTCATGGCGGTTTCCAGTCCGCTGCTGACAAAGACAAGGACTGCCTCCACTGCCCGGCCCAGGGCCGGTTCAATCAGCTTCCAGGCTTCCTCTTCGAGCGGCTGCAAAACATAGTCCGCCGCCTCTATCCCCGGAGGCGGTTTGCCTATGCCAACCCGTAACCTGGGAAAAGCTTCAGTTCCCAGGGCCTCGATGATCGATTCGACGCCGCGGTGTCCGGCCGCTCCACCCTGTTTACGCAGGCGGATCGATCCCGGGGGGAGATCAAGATCATCATAAATCACCAGTATTTTGGAAAGCTCGAGCCTGTACTTGGCCACCAGTTCATTAACAGCCAAACCGCTGCGGTTCATATAGGTGAGCGGTTGAGCAAGGACCAGCTTTTGATCGCCGTATTCTGATTCAAACAGCAATGAGCGGTGCTTCGTAACCGGAGCCCCTGTTTTCAGGCGGCGGGAAAGGGCTTCCACCACCTGGAAACCGACATTGTGCCTGCTGCCTGTATAAACTTTTTTGGGGTTGCCCAGGCCAATTATTAAAAACATGACATCACTCAAGCGCCGCAGCAGGTCCGACGAAGATCAATGCCCCTCAAGCCAAGGGGCATTTAGCATTGCTTTTTTCCTGCTTTCAAAACCGGGCCGCTTAACTTTCTTCTTTAGCTTCTTCTTCAGCTTCTTCTCCGGCTTCTTCTTCGGCCGCCTCTTCGCCTTCTTCAGGCTCTTCTTCTTCGACAGCCGGTTCTAATTCTTCTTCAGCCATCGGAGCCAGAACCTGGGCCAGCGTTGTCTCCGGAGGAGTGAGCAATTCAAGGTCTCCTTCGAGGACCAGGCTTTCGGCGGTAATGCTGTCGCCAATTCCCAGCCCGGAAATATCGACGTCGAATTGTTCGGGGATATCTCCCGGCAGGCATTCAACCTCTACTTCCCGGCTCACCAGAGATAGGACTCCGCCTTCTGCCACCCCGGCCGGCTCACCGATAAAGTTGAGGTGAACTGCAACTTCGATCTTGTCGGTCATCGAGATGCGGATGAAATCGACATGGAGAATGCGGTCCTGATACAATATATCTCTCTGGATATCCCTGAACATGACCGTTTCCTGCCGCGTCTTTTTACCTCTTGACTTGACCTTCAGATCGAGCAGGACGTTTCCGCCCCCTGTTGTTAAAATCTGTCTTAAGGTGCGCCCGTCTACAACCAGGGGGAAATTATCCGCTCCCCTGCCGTAAAGTACTGCCGGAACCTTGTCTTCCCGGCGCATCTGGTTGAGCTGTCCCCTGGTTAAAGGCGGACGGGTTTGAACTTCCATTTCCATTCTGTCCATTCCTTCAAGCCTCCTTCTGCAATAGTATACTGCAGGAAGCGTTTGAGATCAACTCAATCAAAAAGTTCGCTTACCGATCGTTTTTTCTGGATCCGGATTATCGCTTCACCAATCAGGGGCGCAACGGAAAGGGAAGTAAAACAATTGTTTAAACCTCTCAACATCCCCCGATCAATAGGAATCGTGTTGGTATAAACAACTTCGGCCAGGCTGGAATCGCTCAAGCGCTTTAAAGCCGGGCCGGAAAAAACCGGGTGCGTGCAGCAGGCATAGACTTCTTTGGCTCCTGCTTCTATTAGAGCCTCGGCTCCCAGGGTGATTGTCCCGGCCGTATCGATCATGTCGTCAATGAAAATGGCCGTTTTGCCCTTTACATCGCCAATAATATTCATTATTTCAGCTTTGTTGGGGGCAGGTCTTTTTTTGTCAATAATAGCGATCGGCATCACCAGGCGATTGGCCAGATCCCGGGCCCTGGTCACCCCGCCCAGATCGGGAGAAACCACAACCCCGTTTTCTATTTCTTTTTCCATTAAATATTTGCTTAAAATCGGCAGGGCCGTCAGGTGATCCAGGGGAATATTGAAAAAACCCTGAATTTGTCCGGCATGAAGGTCCATGGCCACTACCCGGTTGGCGCCGGCTGTGGTGATCAGGTCGGCGATCAGTTTGGCAGTTATAGGATCACGGGCCCTGGTCTTGCGATCCTGCCGGGCATAAGCATAATAGGGGATGACGGCATTAACCGATTTGACGGAGGCTCTTTTAAGGGCATCAATAATAATCAGCAGCTCAAAGATACTTTCATTGATTAGTCCGCACAGGGGTTGAATAAGAAAAGCATTGGCCCCGCGGACACTTTCTCTAATGCTGATCGAAATTTCACCGTCGCTGAAGCGGGTTACTTCGCAATTACTGAGAGGAGTCCCAACATATGTAGCAATTTCTTCAGCCAACTCCGGGTTAGCGCTGCCGCAAAAAATTTTCAGTTCGTTTCCATTGATCACCTTGCACCCTCCTGTAAATAGTTTATACAAAATATCTTCAGGGTTTTGATGATAATTTCTTTCTCCCTCTTAAACCCTTTTTCCTGCCGGGTGGCAGGAGATGTTAAAAAATCCGGGACGCCAACAACCCGGTTTATTATTTACAGCCTTACTTGTTATCCGGCACCGCCCTTTCGAAAATCAAGGGGTGATGTGGGCAAAGGGGCCGATTTTAGAGCCCTTTTCCACCCTCGTATTTTTTACTACCGACTGGCAGACGGCGCTCCCGTCACCGATTTCCGCGCCGACCAGGTGGGTCCCGGGGCCGATGAGGCATTCTGCCCCGATGACAGTCCCTTTTTCCAGAATACAACCGGGTCTGAGGACCGTATCCGGGCCTACTTGAACGTCAAAATCTATGAAAACAGCGCCCGGATCCTCAATAGTTACCCCGCTTAGCATCAGTTTTTGCCCTATCTTTTGCTGCAGGATCTTCACCGCTTCAGCCAGCTGGGCCCGGTTATTGATCCCCAGCCCTACCCGGTAGTCATCCAGGCAGCAGGCGCCGGTGCTGTGGCCGTCTTTTCGCATCATGGCCACTACATCAGGCAGGTAATATTCTTTTTGGACATTGTCGGTCCCAAGGCGGGGCAGATACTTACGGAGCAGTTCAAGGTCAAAGCAGTAGGTGCCGGTATTAATCTCGTCAATTTTTTTTTCTTCCGCTGATGCATCCCCGTCTTCAACTATACAGGCCACCTCTCCGTCCTGAGCGCGCACGACGCGGCCGTAACCGGAGGGATCAGGGACCCTGGCCGTAGCTACTGCCGCTGCGCGGCCCCGGCAGCAGGCTGCCAGCTGTTTTAAATATGGAGCTTCTAAAAGAGGGGTATCCCCGCACAAAATCAGGAGTGTTCCTTTCCGGGGCAGTTCTTTGAGGGCTTCCATAACAGCGTGGCCCGTTCCCAGCTGATGCTCCTGTAAAACATATCTCCACCGATCGCCCAAAGTTTCCTGGACCTGCGAAGCGCCGTGACCGACCACAACCAGGATCCGGTTGGTCAGTTCAGCGGCGCTTTCCAGGATGTATTCCAGCATTTTCTTGCCGCAGAGGGGGTGTAGAACTTTCGGTAAGCGGGAGTGCATACGCTTTCCCTCACCTGCAGCCAAAACTACGGCCCAGACCTGCTTCATAAACAGCCTCTCCTCATATGATCATCTTGATGTCCATTATACTGCAGTTTTTAAGAAGAGACAAAAGTAAAATAATAATCAGTCCTCAGACCCAGACAGCTTCTTTTTCCAGGGCAGAGTTGTAAGCTTCCAGGACCGCCCTCTGGATTTCCCCCCTGGTGATCGCGTTGATCGGATGAGCAATATCCCTGAAATCGCCGTTTGGGTTCCGCTTGCTGGGCATGGCCACAAACAGACCGTTGCTGCCCTCGATGACCCGCACGTCATGGACCGCAAAACTGTCTTCCAGGGTAATTGACACGATCGCTTTCATCTTCCCCTCCTGAGTAATCCGCCTGACCCGCACATCTGTAACAATCATTTATACCCTCCTCCCTTATTGTTGGCCGGTCGTCTGTTTAAATATTGCACTATTCCGCATCTTTGCGTTCAGTTTAGATATCGGGTATGATAGTGTTATAAGAATGAGTTTTGTGTTGAGTAGTTTTAAGTTTTGTATATATAATCTTAACCTCCATAACAGTTTATGCAAATCATTTAATCTTGCATTTTTTCGCAAGTTTACATGCGATTTTTTAAAGTTTTCCGTAGAATATTTTAACCGGGGTATTAAAAATGAACCTTAGCGATTTTGGGCTCCTGATCAAAACCCTGCGCAGGACCACTGTAGACCGGCAGGGCGTCCCCTGGACAAGGGAAAGTTTAAGCAGTGCCGTGCATCTGAGCCCGGATCAGCTGGGAAGGCTGGAAAGAGGGGATCGCAAATACCTGGACACCCAAACGCTGTTGCATTTGGCCGATTCTTTTAACCTGACCAACCTGGAAAGAAAAGAATTTCTATACGCTGCCCTGGGCCTCTCCAATGAAACCCTTTTCCCCCGCGAAGATTCACTAACCAGGTTTAACAACCTGCTTGCTGAAATGAACGTCTTCCAGGTCCCGGCGCTGCTCCTTGATGCCTATGCCGATATTGTGGCCGCCAACACCTCTACCTTAAACCTGTTCATGGTCACTCCGGAACTGCTCAATTATGCCAAGCAGATCCCGGCCGGTCAAAACCTGCTTTACCTCATTTATGAACCCGCTTTCGGCACCAGAGAAATTTTTGGTCCTTCCTGGCGGAAAATCGCTACTATTGAGATCCTCCTTTTCCGCCGCTCCACTTTACGCTACCGCCATACCGCTTATTTCAAGTCCCTCCTGGGAATTCTTCTCAAGGAAAGGCAGTTTGACATCGATTGGTACTTCTGTCAGAAATATGCCGATCGGTACGACCTGACTTATTTCCATTTCCAGTATGATCATCCCCGTTACGGACCGCTTTCCTATATGGCTACCGAAACCCTGGTCAGCACCAGGCAAGGCGATTTATATCTTCTGCTTTATAACCCGGTCGATACAACTACCGCATCCGTCTTTAAAAATTTAAAGGGTCAGGGAGAAAATAATGTTTACCGCTTTGCCGGCTGGCCGGATAAAAAAACGCCCCCGGCCCGGAAGGAAAATTGAGGGAGCGCTAAAAAAAGTCTTAAGAATCGCAAAGAACCGTCCGGATCCAAATTTTAGACTTCCAGGGCCTTTTTCACCACTGCCAGGTCGCTGATCTTGTCAACATCCACACCCAGTTCAACACAGCTGCAGGGAATTGCCCTGGCCTTTAAGCCCATCAGCCGGGAAAGGTGCCTTTCCAGATCATTTAGAGTGAGTGTTTTCAGGGCAAATTTTAAGACCAGGGTCAGAGGCATAATCCGGAACAGTTTAAGAGGTTTTTTGCGGTAGGAAATGAACATTTCCAGGCGGTCGCGGTTCTCAAGATACCATTTTGGATTGATCAAAACCACATTTCCGCCGGTAACCCGGCCTTCCTTAAGGCGCACATAAGTGCGCTCTGTTTGGGGGAAATGGCGGATGCAGGTTTCCCGATCCAGGATGGGATAATAAAAGTCATGGTCATGAGGTTCACAAAGGCTTAAAAATTCTTCAATTACAGAAGCTTTAAGAAGGGGAATATCCCCGGTAACGACCAGGCACAGGCGGTTTTGATCGACCTGTTCAAAACCGGCAGCCAGGTTGTCGAGCATGCTTCCCCTTTCCGGCACAGCTTCAAACCGGTAGCCTGCGGTGGACAGCTCAAGCAGCTCCCGCTCGGGACCGACGACTGCGATCCTGTTGATGGAAGGAGATTCCTGAAGGGCTTCCAGGATATAGGCAAGCAGCGGACGCCCGTTAATAATGATAAAGGCCTTATTGGAAACCTGCTCCTGTTCGGTAAGGGGCTCCGGTTTTCCACCTCCGGCTAAAACAACAGCATCAAACATTTTAGCTTCACCTCAGTCTTTGCTTTAAAGGGTCCAGCACAGGTAAGCCCTGCAGTTTTCTTCCTCGATCATCCGGGCGGCCTTAAAGGCCCGGTTGTAGTCGGGGGTTAATATAAAAAGGGCCGGGCCGCTGCCTGAGAGGACCGGGCGCAGGCCTTTTTCTTGAAGCTTCCTTTTTGTTTTTTGTAAAGTACCGGCGCCTTCGACCACCGCCGTTTCCAGAGTATTAGTAAAATCACCGGCCAGCCATTCCAGGATTTTTACCCTGCTTCCCTGCCTGACTGCCTCTACAAGTTCATTGAGCGAGGGTTCTCCCAGCTTCGATCGGTCGAAGTTATCATATACCAGGGCTGTTGACATCTTGATGTTACCTGGTAAAACCAGGACTGCCCAGAAAAAAGGCAGGGGCGGAAGCGGTTCCAGTTTTTCACCGCGCCCCCCGGCCAGAGCGGTCCCTCCCCGGAGGCAGAAGGGAACATCAGACCCTAAACGCAAACCCAGCTCCTGTAAGGTTTCCCCGTCAAGGCCCAGGTTCCAGAAATGGTTTAAGCCTGCTAAAGCGGCTGCGCCATCGGAACTGCCCCCGCCCAGGCCGGCTTCGACGGGAATATTTTTATAGAGGGTAATACTCACGCCGGGTAAAGGTCGCCCTGCTTCCTGTTCAAGCAGTAATGCCGCCCTGCTGACCAGGTTTTCCGGGCCGGCAAGGCTCCGCTCGGTGCAAAAAAAATGCCGCCCCTTTCCGGGGGCAGGTTCAAAAGATAAAGTATCCGCCAGGGAGACCTGCTGCATGACAGTTTCCAGCTCATGAAAGCCGTCCGGGCGGCGGCGGATCACTTTTAACCCAAGGTTGATTTTAGCAGG
This sequence comes from Syntrophomonadaceae bacterium, assembly GCA_003554395.1. Classification (GTDB taxonomy): domain Bacteria; phylum Bacillota; class Dethiobacteria; order DTU022; family DTU022; genus B1SED10-74M. The sequence continues at coordinate 12,783 of PWGD01000110.1, read as the reverse complement.
CGCTTTGACAGTAAAAGACCTGTCCATTTCAGTTCATTTTAACCAGGCGTTTATTATCTGTAATACCCGGAATCCGTCCCCGCTTGGCAATTGCCTGGCCCTTTATTTCCTTCAAATCAAGGGTCATATCTATAGCCGGAGCCCGGGCAATGTAACTGCCTACTCCAAAAGCATCGGCCCCTGCTTCAACCAGCCTGGGAATGCGGTCCGGATTAAGCCCGCCGGAAACAACAATTTGAACATGCTCAAAACCGTCCTTGTCGAGGCGGGCCCTGGTTTCGCGGACCAGGCCGGGGGTAACCCCTCCCCTTTCGCCGGGAGTATCGAGCCGGATACCGTTCAGCTTTTTGCCCAGAGCTTCAGCAACCCTTAAAGCTTCTTCCGGTTCATCCTTAAAGGTATCGACAAGAATGATCCGGGGGGCATCTTCCGGAATAAAGCGATCGTAAGCTTCGGCCAGTTCGACCGTATCGCCGACGATTAAAAATGCGGCATGCGGGACAGTCCCGACCGGGGCCCGGCCCAGTAAAAGCGCCCCCAGGATACAGCTGCAGGCATCGGCCCCTCCAATTACAGCTGAACGCTCCATCACCGGGGCGACCGCCGGATGGAGGTGCCTTGAACCATAACAGACTACCATCTTCTTTCCGGCCGCTTCCTTGCAGCTGCGCGCCGCGGTGCACCAGCCGCTGGAGCTGGCTAAAATGCCCAGCAGGGGGGTTTCATAGATGCCAAAATCGCCGTAGCGGCCTTTGATGCGCATCACGACTTCCCTGGCCTCCATTGTCTCGCCTTCCGGGAGGGCCCATAGATCCAGGTTGCGCCCTTTCAAAAGATAGAGGGTTTCATGTAGACCCCCGAAAACACCTGCTCCCGAGGAAAAGATTTCCGCCGTCACTTCCGTTTCAACCAGCCCCATGGAATCCAGCAGGTCCCTGCTGCGGACAAAGTAAATGTCACTGGTCAAGCCCCGCAGAATTTCTGAGTCCGACGCCGAAAAAAAACGCTGTTTGGGGTCAATTTCAATCTGGCCGATCTCTTTCAGGGTAATGAAATCTTGTAGCTTCATTTTGTCCTCCAGCTCTATTTAGATCATTTTTACTCCAAGGGTTTTTTCCATTTCTTTTAAGGCAAAGTTATGGGCTTCCTCATCAAAGCTCGCCACGGCATTGACCGGAACAGCTACTTTATAGCCGTACATACGGGCCATGGCCGCAGTATAAAGAATACAGATATTGGTTACCACTCCGGCCAGTTCGATCTCGGCGATCCCCTGATCTCTTAAGGTCAGGTCCAAATCGGTACCAACAAAGGCGCTGAAGCGCCTCTTTTCAATCACCCTTTCATCGGGAGCGGGCACAAGCTCAGCGATAATTTCGTCGCCGCCGCCGCCCTTTACGCTGTGAGGAGGAAAGAGGTTAAATTCAAGATCATCCTCGGTATGCCGATCACAGACAAAGAGCACCGGAGAACCTTCGGACCGGTATTTTTCCAACCGGGATTTTACCTGGGGAACGACCTTTTCAGCCACCGGTCCTATATAAAGGGCTCCTTCAGGATCAATAAAATCAACCACCATATCAATAACAAGCAAAGCTTTCACCGGCATTCCCTCCTTGATAGTTGGTTGTGGTGACGGTATTCTACAAAATGAGGCTTAATCCTGCCTGAGGGTTTATAAAGTGCATGAAATCAGCAGCAAAAGAAAAAACCGGATCAAGATCCGGTTTTAGGCTGCTATTTTATCGTCGGGCCTTGCTGCTTGTGCCGATTTTAGATCGGGGCCCAAGATATCAATTAGCGGGAATTTTTTTGCTAGCCTGCGCTGCGGCGCATTTCCCCTTAGCTAAAGCTTAACTCAACTGTTTCAGTAAGCACATCGCTATAACTGAATGAAAGCCTCTGCTTGTAGTTATTTTCATCTACTCTTACAATAAAAATCGAAGGATAGAGGCTTTCCAACACTCCTTCTTTCTCGTAAGTCTTGCGCCGGCCGCGGTTGGCTCGCAGTTTTATCTTTTCACCCAGATGAGATTCAAGCTTCTTGCGGATTTCAAATAGGACGTCTTTAGCCACCATTTAAAACCACCTTAATTTTTATTCTAACCTATATTAACATAATATCCCCCAATATGTCAAGAAATGCAGAGAAAATAACAAAAATAATGCTGCTCAGGCCTTTTAATCCTTATTATCGGGTAAATCTATCCGCTACGGTGGCGGCACCATAGGAATAGGGCTTGATAAAGGCCTGGTAACCACTTCCAATAACCATCCCGACGACCTCTTTAATGATATCGCGGGTCTCGCCTTTTTCGCCCACATCAAGATGAATCTCCACGTTTAAGCGCAGATCGCCGTTTTCAGCCAGCTTTTCGGTCAGACGGGTCGCTACTTCCAGGCTTAAAAATGTCTCATAATAGATTCTCTGGCGCAGGCTTTCCATGTACCGCGTTTTTTGTTTATGGTAGAAGAAACGTCCCCCTTTACCAACGCGGTGGACCACAACGGCTGTAACAAACATGACATGGTCGTTTAAAAAGGCATGGGAATCGGTGCCAATGATCAGCTTATATGATTCATCAGGGAATTCGTTGGTGTATCCCACCAGATCATCAAATAACTCCTGGAATGATACTTTTCCTCTGGACGGACTTGTAAAAAACATGCCTGCTACTACCTTTCAGCTTAATTTATCAAGGTAATTATAAGTTATTCGGGCCAGCTTTGCAAACTGGCTTACGCTTAACTCTTCAGGCCTGGCAGCGGGAGAAACGGGCACTTCATCCAACAAATCCACCAGCCTGGCCCGGGATAGATTAAAAAGGCGGCTCATGTTATTCAGGATGGTCTTGCGGCGCTGCTGAAACAAGCCCCGGACAACTGTCCACAGCAGCTCTTCTTCCCCGGCCGACAGTTCCCGGGGCCGGGGTTTTAATTTCAGCACTGCCGAACCAATCTTGGGGCGGGGCCAGAAAACATTTTTGGAAACCTCAAATAATATATTTCCCTCACAATAGTAACGGCTGAGGACCGAGAGGGTCCCATAATCACGATCGCCTGGCCCGGCTACAAGCCTCAGGGCCACTTCTTTCTGGAACATCAGGACGGCCTCCGCAAAGGGAAAGCCTTCTTTAAAGAGGCTGTACATAAAAGGCCCGGATATATTGTAAGGAAGGTTCGAAATCAGTTTAACGGCACCGCGATTGGCCTCGAAGCGTCCAATCAGTAAATCCCAATCTGCTTTCAGGGCATCCAATTCCAAAATTTCTACCTGCGGCCACGCTTCAAACAAGTCTCTTAGCAGCCGGATCAGGCCTCGATCAACTTCCAGGACCGTAATATGGGCCCCCAAACGGGCCATCGATAAGGTCAGGGCTCCGGCTCCAGGGCCTATTTCCAGCACGGTATCGCCTTTTTTTATTTCAGCCGCCCCGACAATTTTCCGTACAATATTGCCGTCGATCAAAAAATTCTGGCCCAGGTGGCGGCGGGGCTGCAAACCGTAATCCCGGAAAAGATCGCCAAGTATACGGGGCGAAGTGATGTCAGGCATTTGATCCACTGGGCTGTCCCCCCGGCTGTTTTTGATTTTGCTTTAGTTTACCTTTCAACCCGGCCAGCGTCAAATTGGCCCCCAAAATATATATAATGACAAAGAGGGGGTTATGCTTTATAATATATTTAACAAGAGGAATAATTCAACTGTTTAAGCATTTGCCGATCTGAGTATCTTTTTCTTTACTGGCACCGGGAAGGAGGGATAAAGCCGGCAAACTGATCAAGGGCCTGCATTCCATTAATAACTCGATTTAATTGTGAAGGAGGTTTTTATTGATATGGCAGAATTCAAAGAGATTTTAGATAACCTGAACAAGAAAATAGAAGCGGCTGATCCGGCCAAAATGAAAGGGGTCGACGCGGTATATCAATTTGATCTTTCCGGTGACAACGGCGGCGTATTCCATGTTGCTGTTGAAGATGGAAAACCATCCGTCGTTGAAGCGGCGCATGATAATCCCAATATCACCATTACAATGGCCGCTGATGATTTCAACGATCTTCTCGAAGGCAAATTAAACGCCACCTCGGCCTTTATGGCCGGCAAGCTGAAAGTAAAGGGAGACATGTCCCTGGCTATGAAACTGCAAAGCCTGGTTAGTTAAAACCGGGCCTTACTTCAGGCGGCGCTCAGGCTAAAGCCGGGGCGCCGCTTTTTTGTTTAAATTAAGTATGGATTGGCTGCCTGTTTTATAAACTCCGGTCCCGGTTAAGAGGCCCGTCTTATATTTAAGCCCGGTCAACCAGGAGATCGGAAAACAGGCGGATGGCGTTTACATAGATCTGCTCGGCAAGGCGGGCGGGATCCCGGTTCAGGGCCAGGGCAGCCCTCTCGTAAATGAGCTTGACATAAGCGGGTTCATTGCGTTTGCCCCGGTAAGCCTGGGGCGCCAGGTAAGGGGCGTCAGTTTCCAGGAGCAGCCTCTCCGGCGGGATATAATTTAAGAGATCCCTTAAAGCGTGGGAACGGGGGTAAGTCAAGGGGCCAGCCAGGGAAATATAAAACCCCAGATCCAAAAACGCTTCCGCCTGGCTGCGATGGCCCGAAAAGCAGTGCATCACCCCGCCCCGGCAGGGGAGCTGCTCCTCTCTCACGATCTGCAGAGTTTCGGGATGGGCCTCCCGGCTGTGAATAATAACCGGTTTGGCAACCCGGCAGGCCAGGCGGATATGCTCCCGGAATAATGTTTCCTGCTCTTCCCGGGGCGAGAGGTTACGGTAAAAATCGAGGCCCGTTTCGCCAACAGCCAGCGCCGTTTCTTCCGCAGCCAGGCCTTCCAGCTTTTTCAGCCAGCCCGCTGAAACCCGGGCGGCGCCGTGGGGGTGGATTCCGACTGAAGCCCCGATTTGGGGATATTTTTTACTTAGCTCCACCGCGCGCACGGAGCTTTGTTCATCGGTGCCGGCATTTAAAATAGCAGCCACTCCGGCCTGCCGGGCCCGCTCCAGGACCTGATCCAGGTCATTTTTAAACTGGGGAAAATCAAGATGGGCATGCGTATCTAGAAGCGAATTCAAATCAACTGACCCTGCTTCCCGGGGCAATCTTCCTGTCAACCGCGGTCAGGACCGGAACGCCGTCAGCGCTTACCGCTGCCAGCAGCATGCCCTGAGAAAGGATTCCTCTTAATTTGACCGGTTTCAGGTTAGCCACGAAGATAACCTGCTTGCCGATCAGCTCCTCCGGCTGGTAATATTCAGCCAGCCCGGCTGCAACCTGGCGCTTGGTTTCTTCACCCAGGTCAACCTCCAGCTTTAACAGTTTGTCCGACTTGGGAACCCTTTCGGCGTCACTTATTTCCGCTACCCGCAGATCAACCTGCTGGAACTGCTCCAGGTTGATTAAGCCGGCCTGCTCTTCAGCCGGTGCGGATTGATCGACCGCTGTTTCTTCTGCCGGTTTATCCGCGCGCATGGCTCTGATTTCCGCCTGCAGGTTAAGGCGCGGGAATAGATCGTCGCCCCTTTTGACCACCGTGCCCGGTTTGATTCGGCCCCAGCCGGCCAGGCTCTCCCATTCCTGCAGGTCCTTGTCTGCTTTGATATTCAACTGTTCCCAGATCGATTCAGGGGTGCGGGGCATATAAGGTTTGAGCATAACCCCAATAAATCGAATGCTTTCAATCAGGTTGTAAATGACGGTCCCCAGGCGCTCCCGGTTGGCCGGATCTTTAGCCAGGCTCCAGGGCATATTGTCGTCAATATACTTATTGCTCTGACGGACAAGCAGCCACAGCCCGGCCAGGGCATCGCTGATCTTCATCTGGTCCATGGCCGCTTCAACCGCACCGGGAGTGTTCAGGGCAGTCCTGCTCAGTTCATGGTCCGTAGCCCTGTCCCCGGCGGAAGGCTCGGGCAGCACCCCGTCAAAGTAACGCTCCGCCATGGTCAGCGTCCGGCTAACCAGGTTGCCCAGGTCATTGGCCAGGTCGTTATTGATGCGGGTTATAAAAGCTTCCAGGCTGAAAACGCCATCCTGGCCGAAGGGAATTTCCCGAAGCAAAAAGTAGCGCAGGGCATCTGAGCTGTACCTGCCCGCCAGCACCATCGGGTCGATGGCATTGCCCTTGGACTTGGACATCTTTCCTTCCTGGAGCATCAGCCAGCCGTGCCCGAAAACGGTCTTGGGCAGGGGCTCGCCCAGGGCCATCAGGAAAATGGGCCAGTAAATGGTATGGAAACGAAGGATGTCCTTGCCGATCAGCTGGACATCTGCAGGCCAGAACTGATCATAAAGGCTGCCTTCTTCCCCGTACCCCAGGGCGGTAATGTAATTGCTCAGGGCATCCAGCCAGACATAAATGACATGATCCCGGTCAAAAGGCACCGGGATACCCCAGTCAAAAGAGGTTCGCGATACACAGAGGTCTTCCAACCCCGGCTTAAGGAAATTATTAATCATTTCATTTTTGCGGGAAGGGGGTTGGATAAATTCTGGATGGGTCTCAATATGTTCCAGCAGCCGATCAGCGTACCTGGACATTTTGAAGAAGTAGGCTTCCTCGTCGATCAGCTCCACTTTGCGCCCGCAGTCCGGGCAGTTTCCGTCGTCCAGCTGTCTTTCGGTCCAGTATGCTTCACAGGGAGTGCAGTAGAGCCCCTCGTATTTGCCTTTATAAATGTCGCCCTGTTCATAGTAGCGTTCAAAAATGCGGGACACTTTATCTTTGTGCCGGGGCTCTGAGGTCCGGATAAAATCATCAAACTCTATGTCCAGCTCATTCCAGAGCTCTTTAATCCATGCTACGATCTCGTCGACGAAATCGGCCGGAGCTTTTCCGGCAGCTTCAGCCTGCCGCTGTATTTTCTGGCCGTGCTCGTCAGTTCCGGTCAGGAACCAGACCCGGTAGCCGGTGAGCCTTTTAAAGCGGGCCATAGCATCAGCAGCTACAGTGGTATAAGAATTCCCGACATGGAGCTTGTTACTGGGGTAATAAATAGGGGTGGTTACATAGAAGGTCTTCTTTTCTGCCAATGTTAGGCCCTCCTCTTGACTGAACAGGATGAGGTTATTATATCAGAGCCTTTAAGGGTGTCAAGATCGACGATCCAGGAATGTTACATAGATAATACATACCTGTAATATTTTTGTAAACCTGATTAAAAAGGGAAAATGATTGTTGACTTTCCATGTCAATTACTGGTATAATATTCAAACCTAACCTGCTCCATTATGATGAAAAGGAGGAAGAGCTCTTGAAATCAACGGGAATTGTTAGAAAAGTAGATGAATTGGGCAGAGTCGTCATCCCTATAGAGCTGAGGAGGACCCTTGGTATTGAAGTAAAAGATGCCCTGGAGATTTATGTTGATTCTGACAGGATCATTCTTAAAAAATATGAACCGGCCTGTTTATTCTGTGGAAATGCAGACAATGTGAAGCATTTTAATAACCGCATCGTTTGCCAGGAATGTGTGGATAAGCTGGCTACAGCGTGATCATTACAAAAAAAGAAAAATATTTGTAAAGGGGCAAGCTGCTGGTTGCCCCTTTTTCATGCTCCCGGTTTAGCCCTAAAGCGAACCAATTTCTTCCCAGGGAAAAGTTCTTATATAACCTGATTCTTCTAATTTAATCAGCGCTGATTCTTTCTTTTTATCGACTTCCTGGACGACACCCTCGCCGTCCGGAGTGATCACCTTCTGGCCCCTCCTGGGCATCTGTTTGCGGGCCTCTTCATAACTGCTTGCTTCAAAGCGGAGGCAGCACATCAGGCGGCCGCAAACTCCAGAAATCTTAGTGGGATTTAAAGACAGGTTCTGACCCTTGGCCATGCGGATCGATACAGGTTCAAACCCCTCCAGGAAAGTGGAGCAGCAGAAGGGCCGTCCACAGGGGCCGATGCCGCCTTTTAACTTGGCTTCATCCCGGACTCCGATCTGGCGCAATTCGATCCGGGTTTTAAAGATCGAGGCCAGGTTTTTGACCAGTTCCCTGAAATCCACTCTTTCGTCAGAAGTAAAGTAGAAGATGATCTTGTTGCGGTCAAAGGTATACTCGACCCCTACCAGTTTCATTTCCAGGCCATGTTCTTTGATCTTCTTCTGACAGACGGTAAAAGCTTCGGCTTCTTTTGTTACATTTTCCTCAGCCTGGGCAAGGTCATTTTCCGTGGCCTTACGCAGCACTTTCTTGAGGGGATAAACCAGGTCTTCTTTAGGAACATCTTTTTCCGGGATCACTATTAGGCCAATTTCTATTCCCCGGGCCGTTTCTACAATGGCATAGTCACCTTGATCTAATCTATGCGAACCGGGTTCAAAGTAATAGGTTTTGCCGGCATTTTTAAACTTGATTCCGACTATTTTCGGCATGCCGCGAACCTCCTTTGCATCAAAATAAGCATCTTCTCCAGCAATAAGCGTCGATTAACATTTGTTGCGGTCAACTCATGAACTGTATTATTAATCAGGCCGATAATATTTTCCAGGCCTTCGGCTGCCGTTTCCCCTTGCCTCAAAGCGGGCCGGCCGGGATCAATCAACAAGCGATCATTGGAACAGTAATGCATGACCAGGCAATCCCGTAAAGAAAAACAGAGCAGATCCAGAAAAGGCAGCAGATCTTCCCTTTCAGCCAGTTCAGCAGCTTTTGAAAGCAAATGGTAGGCCGAATCAGGCCCTGATAACAGGCTGAGGGCTAAAGTTTCAGCCTCTTCAAAGCGGCTGTCAAATTGTTCATCTTCCGCCAACTCGTAAGCCCGACCGGGCATACCCCTGCTGAGGCGGGCCAGCATTGCCGCCTTTTCAGAGCTTAAACTTTTAGCTTCCATCAGCAGGCCCTGTATTTCAGTCCGGCTCAGGGGCTGCAGGTGATAATGCTGACACCGGGACAGAATAGTTTCAAAAAGCAGCTGCGCCTGTTCCGCCAGCAAAATAAAATAGAGGCCCTCGGGCGGTTCTTCCAAAACCTTGAGCAGCGATGAAGAAGCTTCAGCGGTCATGGCCTCGGCCTGTCTAATCAAACAGACTTTCTTTCCGCCCAGCAGGTGAAAGGCGGGACGCAGGGACCTGACCTGATCAATTTTTATGTTTCTCCCATCCGGTTCAACGAAAAAGTAATCCGGATGGTTGCCGCTGCCAAACTGACGGCAGGATATGCACTTAAGGCAGGCGTCGCCTCCGGCCGGTTCTCTGCACAGGACCGCCCGGGCCAGGGCCCGGCCCCAGCTTTGCTTGCCGCTGCCCGCGGGCCCGGTCAGCAACACAGCATGGCTTAACCGATCGGCGGCCACCAACCGGGTCAGTGAACGGCGCAGCGCATCCTGGCCGGTTAGAGTTTTAAAATTCATAATCCGTCCTCATTGTGATTCTTTTTCCAGGTGTTTGCAAAGCCTGTGCCAGATCTCATCGCCCAGCGCTTCCGCATCAATCGCAGCATCCAGAACAGCCACCCTTTCCGGCTCATACCGGGCAATTTCCAGGTAGCCCCGCTGAACCCGCCGGTGATAGCGCAAGTCCTTCTTTTCCATGCGATCGGGAGGATTGCCGCGCCTGGCCGCCGCTGCTTCTGCTGAAAGGTTTAAGAGGAAAGTAAGATCCGGCAGCCGGCCGGCGGTTGCTTTCCGGTTCAGCTGTTTTATCCACTGCAGGTCCATTCCGGCGCCGTAGCCCTGGTAGGCGAGCGTCGAATCGGTAAAGCGATCGCAGAGGACCAGCCTGCCTTTCAGCAGGGCTGGGATAATAACCTGCCTGCTTAATTCAGCCCGGGCTGCCATATACAAGAGCAGCTCCGCTTCAGCGGTCAATGAATAACTGCTTTGCAGCAGGACCTGCCTGATTCCTTCACCCACCGCGGTGCCGCCCGGTTCCCGGACTGCGATGAAGGGGATCTGATTTTGTTCAAGCCTGGCCTGTAATAACGCCACCTGTGTCGTTTTTCCGCAGCCGTCAATTCCTTCCAGCGAAACAAGTAAACCGTGCGTTGTAAACACCCCGTTATTGATTTTAGATATTATTTTATATCCCGGCATCCCTGTCCTTATTATACCGCCGGTTATCAGGAGGATAAAGAGGGCCGGGCAGGAGCCTTCACGGGCCGCATAAGCAAAAACCGCAGGCGATGCCGGCCTGCGGGGTATCCGGGCGTAATTTATAAACAAGAAGCTGGCTTAAAAACTATAATTGGGCGCTTCCTTGGTAATCTGAACGCTGTGCGGATGGCTCTCTTTTAACGAGGCGCCGGAAATACGGATAAATCGGGTTTTCTGCTGGAGTTCTTCAATGGTCGTAACTCCGCAGTAACCCATGCCGGCCCGCAAACCTCCAGCCATTTGAAAAGCCATATCGCCGATTGTGCCCCGGAAGGGCACCCGGCCTTCTATGCCTTCGGGAACCAGTTTTTGTTCATATTCCTGAAAATAGCGATCGCGAGAACCTTCTTTCATGGCGCCAAGGGAACCCATACCCCGGTAAACTTTATAACTGCGGCCCTGGAATATTTCAAATTCTCCGGGGCTCTCTTCAGTCCCGGCCAGCAGGCTTCCAACCATAACCGCAGCCGCCCCGGCAGCAATGGCCTTAGTTATATCCCCGGAAAATTTGATCCCCCCGTCGGCAATGATTGGAATGCCGCTTTCCTTTCCCACCCGCGCCGCTTCAGTTATAGCCGTTATTTGGGGAACTCCGATGCCGGCAATCACCCTCGTGGTACAGATCGAACCGGGCCCGACGCCCACTTTAACGGCATCTGAACCGGCTTCAATTAAGTCCCGGGCTCCTTCGGCCGTAGCGACATTGCCGCCCATTACCTGAATATCGGGAAATAAACGTTTAATTTCTTTGATGGTATCAAGGACCGGTTCAGAATGCCCGTGCGCCGAATCAACTACGATCAGATCGACACCGGCTTCCACCAGTGCTTCGGCCCTGATCAGGGCGTCCCGCCCGACCCCAACTGCCGCAGCAGCCAGCAGACGGCCGTTTGCATCTTTTGTGGCCCGGGGGTACTGGATGGTTTTCTCAATATCTTTAATGGTAATTAAACCTTTCAAATTAAACTGCTCGTCAACCAGGGGCAGTTTTTCAATCTTGTGGTGCCGTAATATTTCCTGGGCCTCTTTTAAAGTAGTGCCCACCGGGGCTGTAACCAGCTTTTCGCTGGTCATCGCTTCGCCGATGGGACGGGCATAGTCTTCTTCAAAACGCAGGTCCCGGTTGGTAATGATGCCGACCAGCTTTTCACCCACTGTCACAGGGACGCCCGAAATCCGGTAGCGCTCCATCAACGAAGCGGCATCATTGAGGGTATTATCCGGAGAAAGCCTGAAAGGATTTGTAATTACTCCATGTTCTGAACGCTTGACCTTGTCTACTTCCTCGGCCTGCTTTTCATAAGTCATATTGCGGTGAATTACGCCTACCCCGCCCTCCCGGGCAATCCCGATCGCCATACGGGCCTCGGTAACGGTATCCATGCTGGCGGAAAGCAGCGGGAGGTTCAGTTTTATGGTACGGGTCAGCCGGGTAGAAATATCAACATCGCGGGGTTGCACCTTCGATTTAGCCGGAACCAGCAAAACATCATCAAAAGTCAACCCTTCCCATCCAAATCTGTCAGCCTGCAAGTTTATTCTCCTCCCGCAAACAATTTAAGTCATAATTGGGGCAGTTAATTTAAATGATCATAACAAACCCCCCCGGGAGTGTCAACAAGCAAAAGCCCGTTAAAACAGTGCCCGGAGGGCAAATCAACAGCTCTTTGTAATCGGCGGCAGGATCTGGTTCCGGCCAGCGCGAATTATCTATCAACCGCCTGATCAGATTAGAAAGGAAGGACCATAATGCCCTACGTGGAAATTGAAGGACAAAATTTTTACTATTCCGGCCATAAAAGGAAGGATGGCCTGCCGCTGTTGTTCTGCCACGGATCCGGAGGCGGCCACCACCACTGGCTCTACCAGCTTAAAAACTTGCCTCCTTTCATCAATCCGCTCTCAGTTGATCTGCCCGGCCACGGCCGTTCGGAGGGAAAGGCCCGGGAAGATATCGGTTTATACCGGGACTGGCTGCGCCGCTTCGTCAAAGCCCTGGGGCTGGAGCAGTTTTTGCTGGGCGGCCATTCCATGGGCGGGGCCCTGGCCCTCGCTTACGCCCTGCAATACCCGGAAGAAGTGCGCGGTTTAATCCTGGTCGGCACCGGTGCCCGCCTGCGGGTCCGGCCTGCTTTTCTGGAAGAGTTAAGCCGGGGCAGCGTGCCGGAGGCCATGCTCGAATCCCTTTATGACCCGGATGCTCCCGGGGAGCTGGTAAAACGAGGCCGCCGGGAAATAGAAAATAGCGATCCTTCCGTTTACCTGGCCGATTTAAAGGCCTGCGACAGCTTTGACATCATGGAGTGCCTGCACCGGATAAAGGCGCCAACTCTGATCATCTGCGGCAGTGAAGACCGCATGACCCCGGTCAAGTACAGCCGTTTCCTGGATCAAAATATACCGCGAAGCCGCCTGGAAATAATTGATAAGGCCGGACACATGGTGATGCTTGAACAACCGGAAGCGGTAAACCGGGCCATCGCCCAATTCGTAGAGGAGGATCTTTTATGAAATCAAAACGCAGTTTCATGAACCTGGATGTCACCCAGGAAGAAGCAGTAAAGAGTTTCTCCGCCCTGGACCCCGCCCTGACCGCGGAGCGGGCCGGGGCCGATTATAACAGTGGAGACGGCACTATCAAACTGCCTTTTATCAACCAGGAATACCGGGTCGAGCATCCTTCCGGAAA
>PWGD01000138.1 GCA_003554395.1 Syntrophomonadaceae bacterium | reverse complement strand
CAATGTGAATATGGAAATTGAGCTGATTACCCCGATCGCCATCGAAGAGGGCGTGCGCTTTGCTATCCGCGAAGGCGGCCGCACCGTCGGCGCCGGAGTAGTCACCAGTGTTCATGAATAAACAGGGTATAACGGATTATTAATACCTCTAATTAAAACCATTAGGGGGCGGGCCTGATAACCCGCCTCTTAATTATGCAGGATTGTTGACAGGCTGGAACTTAATGTGATAAATTCTAACTTGCGAATTCAAGAGACAGGTGGGAGAAGCAAATGCGAGTAACCATACATATGGCCTGCGAGGAGTGCCGGGAGCGGAATTACACCACCCGCAAGAATAAAAAGAACAACCCGGACCGCCTGGAGGTAAAAAAATACTGCAGCCGCTGCAAAGCGCATACCCTGCATAAAGAAACCAAATAAAAGTTTTGGAGTTTTTTTTACGGGGTTGTGAACCGGATTAATCAAACATTTATTTCAGGAAGAGGTCTGAGCAATGCGTTTTTTTAAGCGAATAGGCAAGTTCCTTCAGGAAGTAAAATCTGAATTGAAAAAAGTCAACTGGCCCACCAGGCGCGAATTCAGTGTTTTTACCGGTATTGTTTTGTCTGCCGTGGTAGTAATCGGCATTTTTTTCTGGATCATGGACAGCATCTTTATTGCTATCCTGCAGCTGGTTATCGGCTGAACGGACGGGACAAACCGGATTGGGTATCCTGCAGGGCCCGGGGATATTTTTACTAAGGTATTATAAGGAGAGTGAAGGGGGCAGTTATGTTCCCTCTGATTATGAACATTGAAACAGATACCGGTGCAGGCGATGAATTGAAAAAGACTCCTGAAAAAGAAACCGGGACCGGAGAAAACGGTAACGGCACGGAAGAGTTAGAAGTCAAAAAGGATTGGTATGTCGTTCATACCTACGCCGGATATGAAAAACGAGTCAAAACCAACCTGGAGCGCCGGGTTGATTCGATGGATATGAAAGACAAGATCTTCCGGATCATGGTGCCGACAGAAAAAGAAATTACCAGCCGGGGGGGCCAGAAAAGAACCGTCGAGAAAAAGGTTTTTCCCGGTTATGTCCTGGTAGAGATGGTAATGGATGACGATTCCTGGTATGTGGTGCGCAATACGCCCGGCGTAACCGGTTTTGTAGGGCCCGGTTCCAAGCCGGTGCCGCTCAGTGAGAAAGAAGTGACCCATATCCTGCGCCAGGTCGGCGTTGTGGAAGGCAAACCGCGCATCGATTTCGACATTAACCAGGTAGTCCGCGTGGTCAGCGGACCTTTTAAGAATTTTGAAGGCAAAGTTGAAGAGATTAATCAGGAAAAAGGCACTGTCAAAGTATCGGTATCCATGTTTGGACGTGAGACACCGGTGGAGCTGGAGTTTCACCAGGTTATAAAATTTTAAGGAACGCTGTGCGGCCTGCAGGGGCGGCAGCAGTGGGGAGGATTGAATCATGGCTAAGAAAAAACTACTGGCCCAGGTCAAGCTGCAAATACCGGGCGGTAAAGCAACTCCGGCACCGCCGGTCGGACCGGCCCTCGGTCAGCACGGGGTTAATATTATGGCCTTTTGTAAGGAATTTAACGAGAGGACTGCCAACGAGGGCGGGCTGATTATTCCGGTTGAACTGACTGTTTATGAAGACCGGTCTTACAGCTTTATCACCAAGACCCCCCCGGCCGCCGTCCTGCTGAAAAAAGCAGCGGGCATTGAAACGGCTTCAGGCGAACCGAACCGGGTCAAAGTGGCTACTGTTACCCGCGAGCAGGTCAGGGAAATAGCCAGGCAGAAAATGGAAGACCTGAATGCTTATGACGTGGAATCCGCTGCCGACATTATTGCCGGCACTGCCCGCAGCATGGGTATCGTTGTTGAAGGTTAAAGGCGCGATATAATCTAAAAAAGTGGGAGAGCGAAAGACCGCTCGCAGACCACGGGAGGTAAAGAAAATGCCTAAAAGAGCGAAAAAATACCTGGAAGCCCGCCAGCAAATTGATCGCGAAAGTAAATATGAACCGGAAGAGGCCCTGGCCAAAGTCAAAGCTTTGAGCAACCGCTCTTTTGACGAAACGGTGGAAGCGGCTTTTCGCCTCGGTGTTAACCCCAAACACGCCGATCAGCAGGTGCGCGGTTCGGTAGTCCTGCCTCACGGCACCGGGAAAACGGTTCGGGTGATCGTTTTTGCCAAGGGTGAAAAAATTACCGAAGCTGAAGAATCCGGAGCCGATTTCGCCGGTTCTGATGAACTGGTGGCCAAGGTCCAGGAAGGATGGCTGGATTTTGACGTAGCTGTGGCCACCCCCGATATGATGAGTTCGGTTGGAAAACTGGGTAAAATTCTCGGCCCGCGCGGGATGATGCCCAACCCGAAAAGCGGCACGGTGACTTTTGATATTGCCAGGGCCATCAGCGATATCAAAGCCGGTAAGGTTGAGTACCGCACCGACAAGGCCGGTAATGTCCATGTCCCCATTGGAAAGGTTTCCTTTGAACAGGATAAGCTGGAGGAAAACTTCCAGACCGTCCTGGACGCCCTGGTCAAAGCCCGGCCGGTTGCTGCCAAGGGCCAGTACATCAGGAACATAACCGTAAGCTCAACCATGAGCCCGGGGATTAAGATAAACCCCGGGGCAGGAGCGAGGAGTTAATCGCTATCATTTATTGACAACGAAATAGGAGTTATTCCGTAGACGGCAGGAACTGATTGGTTTAATAGCCCCGGCGGGCTTCCTGTCCAGGAAAACGATCTTTAATCCTGGCTTTTGCTAGAGGTTTCGGTTTAGCCAGATTAACACGGGGTTTTCCGGTCTGCGGAGAACCCCGTTCGCATTGATAACCGGAACTACCCCTGATAATGATTTCCGGTCCGGACAGGGCCGGATTTATTAACCGGACCGGAGATTCAAGGGAAGATTGAACTGGTTAAGGATCAGGGACCAAGGAGGTGAAATTATTGCTCACCAGGGAAGAAAAAGAAAAAATGAAAGATGAAATAGCCGAGGCTTTGAAAAAAGCTGAACTGGTTGTGGTTACCGATTACAGGGGTTTAAATGTAGAGACTATCAACAACCTGCGCGGACGGCTAAGGAATGAAAATTGCCGCTTCAGGGTAACCAAGAATACCATGAACCGCTGGGCCTGCCGGGAAGCCGGTTTTGAACAGCTGGAAGACTTTTTTGAAGGGCCTACGGCCATTGCCTATGCTGATGAAGATCCGGTGGCTGCGGCCAAAATCTTTAACGAATTTACCAAGGAATATGAGGCTCTGGTCATTAAAGGCGGAATTCTCTCCGGCCAGCTGGTTTCCCCGGAAAGAATTAAAGAGTTAGGCGAAATTCCTTCCAAAGAGGTTTTACTGTCCAAGGTTGTAGGAGGCGTGCAGGCGCCCATTTCAGGCCTGGCCAGAGTGCTGCAGGGAACCCTGGGCCAACTGGTTTATACGATAGATGCAGTTCGAAGCCAGAAAGAAAGCGCCTAAAAAGGCGCATTGTTAAGTAATATTTTATTCATAAAGGAGAAAGATGAAATGGCAAAAGAAGCAAACAAAGTAAATGAAATTATGGAAATGATCAAGGGCATGACCGTGCTGGAGCTTTCAGATCTGGTTAAAGCCCTGGAAGAAGAGTTCGGCGTTACCGCCGCCGCGCCGGTGGCAGCAGCCGCTGCGCCCGCGGCAGAAGGTCCCCAGGAAGAAGAGAAGGACGAGTTTGATGTTGTTTTAACCTCGGCCGGAGAGAAAAAGATCCAGGTTATCAAAGTGGTCCGTGAGCTGACCGGCCTGGGACTGAAAGAAGCAAAAGCCATGGTTGATGAATTGCCGAGCGCGGTCCAGGAAAAAGTCAACAAAGAAGAAGCCGAAGCGACCAAGGCAAAAATTGAAGAAGTCGGCGGAGTGGTTGAACTTAAATAAATCTGCCTGAAGGTTTTTATGAAGAGCAGTTGTATTTTCTAAAGGAGCGCTAAACAGGGCGCTTCTTTTTTTGTTTTTGCCTTCAAAATTAAACTTGACCTTCACGGCGCTTTTAAGGCCGGGACCCCTTGCCCTTGCGAAATTGATATTTAAAGATATCAGATCTGAAGTGCCGGCCGATCCATTTAAGAAAATAAAAACCCCGGGCTTTAGTATTGAAAAGTTTTTCAGCTTCTGTTATGGTTGATAAGAAAAGTTTTTAATGTTGCTCGATAAAAAAACAGGGTCACTGGTGTTTCTTCGTACAAAAATCTTTTTTAAAAAAAATTCCCTGTACTTGTTGACACGCAGATCTGCTTGTGATAATATCTTTAGTTGTCTAGTAATACCACTATGTGTTTTTTTAAGTGAGATTTGGCTATCCTTCTAAACGATGACATAATACCCATAGGAGTAACAGAGGATATTGGGCTGTTTAAAAGGTGCAGCCTTTTTTTTCCCGGTTTTAAATCATAAACCAGGCATAAAGGGGAGTGATTTTTTTTAATGTCCACTAACGTCGCAAATGGCTTGAGACAACGGCGTTCTTTTGCCCGTATTAACGAAGTTTTAGATTTACCGAACCTGATAGAAGTCCAGCGCAGTTCCTTTGATTGGTTTATTAAACAGGGCCTTAAAGAAATATTTGATGATTTTTCGCCAATTCAGGATTTTACAGGCAACCTGGTCCTGGAGTTTTTTGACTATTCGCTCGGTGAGCCGAAGTATTCCGTTGAAGACTGCAAGGAGCGGGATGCCACCTATGCCGTGCCTTTAAAAGTTAAGGTGCGCCTGATTAACCAGGAAACCGGCGAAGTCAAAGAACAGGAAGTTTTCATGGGAGATTTCCCCATGATGACCGAAAACGGGACCTTTATCATCAACGGCGCCGAAAGGGTTATCGTCAGCCAGCTGGTCCGTTCCCCGGGCGTTTATTTTAAAAAACAGCCCGATCCGAGCGGGGCTACCGGCAAGGAATTGATTAACTCAACTATTATACCCAACCGCGGCACCTGGCTCGAATTCGAGACCGATGTTAGCGAGAGTGTTTTCGTACGCGTGGATCGGACCAGAAAAATACCGGTGACCGTGCTCCTGAGGGCAATAGGGTATGGAACGGATGAAGAGATCTATGAAGTTTTGGGCCGGGATCGCCGGCTGGATGAAATTATGGAGAAGGACCATACCGATTCGGAGGAATCGGCCTTGCTCGAAATTTATAAACGCCTGCGCCCCGGCGAGCCTTTGAATGTTGAAAATGCTCGATCGCTGTTTGAATCTCTTTTCTTTGACGGCAAGCGTTACGATTTTGCATACGTGGGGCGGTTCAAGGCCAACAAGAAGCTATCGATGACCGAGCGGCTATTCGGGCATGAGCTGGCCGAAGATGTTAAAGATCCTGCCGAGGGGATGGTTCTCTACCCGGCCGGGACCGTGGTTGATGAAGATGCGGCCCGGGTGATCGACGAAAATAACATCCAGAGAGTGAAGGTTAACTTCCGCGACCAGGTCCACCTGGTGATCGGAAACGGCAATGTCGATCTATCGACCAGGCACCTGGTTTCCTCTGATATAATTGCCGCGGTCAACTATATTTTTAACCTGTTTGACGGCATTGGTCATGCCGACGATATCGACCACCTCGGCAACCGGCGCCTGCGCAGTGTGGGCGAGCTGTTGCAAAACCAGTTCAGGATCGGTTTGTCACGCATGGAAAGGGGGGTCAGGGAAAGGATGACCATCCAGGATGTGGAAGCCATTACCCCCCAGGCTTTGATCAATATCAGGCCGGTAATTGCTTCAATCAAGGAATTTTTCGGCAGCAGCCAGCTTTCCCAGTTTATGGACCAGACCAATCCGCTGGCTGAACTGACCCATAAAAGGCGCCTCAGCGCCCTGGGACCCGGCGGCCTGAGCAGGGAAAGGGCCGGTTTTGAAGTGCGTGACGTCCACCACTCCCACTACGGCCGGATTTGCCCTATTGAGACCCCGGAGGGGCCGAACATCGGCCTGATCGGATCGCTGGGCACCTATGCTCGGATCAATGAGCACGGCTTCATTGAAACCCCTTACCAGAGGGTTGATAAAAAAGAGGGCCGGGTAACCTCGGAAATAGTTTACCTCACCGCGGATGACGAAGACCGCTTTGTTATTGCCCAGGCCAACGCCAAACTTGACGAAGACGGCCGGTTTGCCAGCAACAGGGTTATCTGCCGCTACTACTATGACACGGTTATGCGCCATCCCAACGAAGTTGATTTTATGGACGTTTCGCCGAAGCAGCTGGTCAGTGTAGCAACCGCCCTGATCCCCTTCCTGGAGAACGATGACGCCAACCGGGCCCTGATGGGGGCCAATATGCAGCGCCAGGCGGTGCCCCTGCTTCAGACCGAAGCTCCCCTCGTGGGCACCGGTCTGGAGAAAAAGGCCGCCATAGACTCAGGAGCGGTAGCGGTTTGCCTGGCCGACGGCGAAGTGGTGCGGGTTACCAGCAG
This sequence comes from Syntrophomonadaceae bacterium, assembly GCA_003554395.1. Lineage (GTDB taxonomy): Bacteria > Bacillota > Dethiobacteria > DTU022 > DTU022 > B1SED10-74M. Next base: position 9,209 of record PWGD01000138.1, on the reverse strand, counting down.
TGAAATTTTTGTCCGCCGTGATGATGATGATGAACGTAATTACAGGATTAACGGTCGGACCAGGGAGCGCTTTGAAACTGACCGCATTCCCGGCTTCGAAGGACGGATCGATGTTTACTACCTGCAAAAATTTAAGCGTTCCAACCAGGGGACCTGCGTAAACCAGCATCCTATAGTGAGACGGGGCCAGAAAGTCAGGACCGGCGAAGTTATCGCCGACGGTTCCTGCACCAACAGTGGGGAAATGGCCCTGGGCCGCAATGTGCTGGTCGCTTTTATGCCCTGGGAAGGCTATAACTATGAAGACGCTATTCTGATCAGCGAAAAGCTGGTCCAGGTTGACACTTTTACTTCCATTCATATAGAAGAATACGAATCCGAAGCCCGGGATACCAAGCTCGGGCCGGAAGAAATTACCCGCGATATCCCGAATGTCGGTGAAGAAGCCCTGAAAGATCTTGACGGGCGGGGTATCATCCGCATCGGGGCCGAGGTCAGGGCCGGCGATATCCTGGTCGGAAAAGTCACTCCCAAGGGAGAAACCGAACTAACTGCGGAGGAACGCCTTCTGCGGGCGATCTTTGGTGAAAAGGCCCGGGAAGTCAGGGATACCTCCCTGCGGATTCCGCACGGCGCATCGGGGATCGTGGTCGATGTTAAAGTGTTCAACCGGGAAGAAGGAGATGAGCTTTCTCCGGGAGTCAACCAGCTGGTGCGGGTTTATGTAGCCCAGAAGAGGAAAATTTCCGAAGGGGATAAAATGGCCGGCCGGCATGGCAACAAGGGAGTTATTGCCCGGATCCTGCCGGAAGAAGATATGCCTTTCTTACCCGACGGCATGCCCCTTGATATTGTGCTTAACCCGCTGGGAGTCCCTTCGCGAATGAATATTGGACAGGTCCTGGAAGCGCACCTCGGTTGGGCCTCCAATAGTCTGGGCATCAGCATTGCCTCGCCGGTTTTTGACGGAGCTTCCGAAGATGATGTTTTTGGGTGTTTACGCGAGGCCGACCTTCCTGAAGATGGCAAGACGATCCTTTATGACGGCCGGACCGGTGAACCATTTGACGAAAAAATCACGGTCGGTTATGTCTACATGTTAAAGCTGGCCCACCTGGTTGACGATAAGATCCACGCCCGTTCAACCGGCCCTTATTCGCTGGTTACCCAGCAGCCCCTGGGCGGGAAAGCCCAGTTTGGAGGACAGCGCTTTGGAGAAATGGAAGTATGGGCCCTTGAAGCGTACGGATCGGCTTATACCCTCCAGGAAATCCTGACCGTCAAGTCCGATGACGTTGTCGGCCGGGTGAAAACCTACGAGGCCATTGTCAAGGGAGAAAATATCCCTGAACCGGGCGTGCCGGAATCGTTTAAGGTCCTGGTAAAAGAACTGCAGAGCCTCTGCCTCGATGTCAAGGTTTTAAGCGAGGAAAGCGGGGAAGTTGAAATTAAGGAAGGCGAGGATGACGGTGATTACCGCCGCCTTGATGTCAATATCGAAGGGATGGAATCAGATGAAGACGACCTGGATCGCTTCATCTACCGGAAAGAAAAGAAAGATCAGAGTGAAAAAGAGGAAGCAAAAGATAAAGATAATGAAGATTTGAGCCTGGGAGATACCGGGGCCGGCACTGAGCAAGGTCAAGCAAGTGAAGAAGTTCTGTCTGTGCCGCTGGGTCTCCAGGAGGAAAAAGTGGAAGAAGTTTCTTTAGACCAGCTTGAAGAACTTGAACAGGATGATGAAAACGGCGATCAAGCGGAGTCTGAATCTTCCGGGGGCAAGAGAGGCAAAAGCCGGGAAGAATCAGCAGATGAAGATGAATCGGAAGAGCTGGAGGAAGACGTATAAAGCATCTACTAGTAGCGCAGGTTAAAACCTGGCGAAAGGAGAGATCTTTTTGTTGGATGTTAATAACTTTGATGCCTTAAAAGTCGGGTTGGCATCTTCAGAACAGATCAGGGCCTGGTCGAGAGGTGAGGTTAAAAAACCGGAAACTATAAATTACCGGACCCTAAAGCCTGAACGTGAAGGGCTCTTCTGTGAAAAAATATTTGGACCCCAGAAAGACTGGGAATGCCACTGCGGCAAATACAAACGGGTTCGCTACCGGGGCATTGTCTGCGATCGCTGCGGCGTGGAAGTAACCAGAGCCAAAGTGAGGCGTGAAAGGATGGGCCATATTGAACTGGCCGCCCCTGTATCGCATATCTGGTATTTTAAGGGAATCCCCAGCCGGATGGGCTTAATGCTTGACATGTCCCCGCGGGCCCTGGAAAAAGTCCTTTATTTTGCCGCCTACGTGGTGATCGATCCCGGTGAAACATATTTAAGCGACAAACAGCTTTTAACGGAAGCCGAATACCGGGAATATTTTGATAAGTACCAGGCCCTCTTTAAGAGCGGAAAAGGTTTCAAGGCCGAGATGGGGGCCGAAGCGATCAAAAAGCTTCTCAAGCGCCTCGATCTTGATCAAATCGCCACGGACCTGCGCGAGGAGCTGCTCAGCTCGAGCGGCCAGAAGAAAGTCCGGGCCATCAGGCGGCTGGAAGTTGTTGAGGCATTCCGCCAGTCCGGCAATGATCCTTCCTGGATGATTTTGGACGCCATTCCGGTTATCCCGCCCGACCTGCGGCCGATGGTCCAGCTCGACGGGGGACGTTTTGCCACCTCGGACTTAAACGACCTTTACCGGCGTGTAATCAACCGCAATAACCGCCTGAAGCGGCTGCTCGACCTGGGCGCTCCAGATATTATTGTCCGGAACGAAAAACGGATGCTGCAGGAAGCGGTCGATGCGTTGATCGATAACGGCCGCCGCGGCAGGCCCGTTACCGGCCCCGGCAACCGGCCTCTTAAATCGCTCAGCGATATGCTCAAGGGCAAGCAGGGCCGTTTTCGCCAGAACCTGCTGGGCAAAAGGGTCGATTACTCGGGCCGCTCGGTGATTGTAGTCGGGCCCGAACTTAAGCTTTATCAATGCGGACTGCCCAAGGAAATGGCCCTGGAGCTCTTTAAACCCTTTGTCATGAAGAGGCTGGTCAGCGACGGCGAGGCCCATAACATCAAAAGCGCCAAACGGATGGTGGAAAAAGTCCGTCCCGAGGTTTGGGATGTGCTTGAAGACGTGATCAAGGATCACCCGGTGCTCTTAAACCGGGCCCCCACCCTGCACCGCCTTGGTATCCAGGCTTTCGAGCCGGTCCTGGTCGAGGGGCGGGCGATTCAGATTCATCCCCTGGTCTGCGCCGCTTATAATGCCGATTTTGACGGAGACCAGATGGCCGTCCACGTCCCGCTGTCGGCCGAAGCCCAGGCGGAAGCCCGCCTGCTGATGCTTTCTGCCCATAATATCCTTAACCCCAAAGAGGGCAAGCCGGTTACGACCCCGACCCAGGACATGGTGCTGGGCTGTTATTACCTGACCTTCGAGAAAAACGGGGCTAAAGGCGAAGGTAAAGTATTCCCCGACGCCGAAGAAGCGGTTACCGCTTATAACCTGAGATACATCGATCTGCAGGCCCGCATTTTTATTAAGGCCGGCGGATTCAAAGGGCGCGACTTTGTGCGCCGCAAAAAATACCTGCTTACAACCGTAGGGAAGGTAATCTTTAACGAAGTATTTCCCAAGGATTTTCCCTACATGAATAATGCTGACTTTAGCGATTCCCTGCCGGAGCAAAACTTTGTGCCCCTTAAGAAGTTTGATCCGCACCAGGTTTTGGAAAAATTGCCGCGCAATAAGGCTATCAAAAAGGATTTCCTGGCCGACCTGATTGCCCGCTGCTTCAGAAAATACGGAAATACCAAGACGGCGGAAATCCTTGATAAAATTAAAACTCTTGGTTTCCATTATGCCACCCGGGCCGGGGTCACCGTAGCTGTAAGCGATATAGTGGTCCCGACGCAGAAAAAGGAGATCATGGCCGCCGGCGAAGAAAAAGTTGAAGCTATTGAACAGCAGTATGAACGGGGCCTGATTACTGAAAAAGAACGGTACGACCGGGTTATTGAAGTCTGGGGCGCAGCCAAGGACGAGGTAACCGCAGCCCTGATGAGCGGCCTTGATGAACTGAACCCGATCTATATGATGGCCCATTCCGGAGCCCGCGGTAACGAGTCCCAGATTACCCAGCTGGGCGGAATGCGGGGCCTGATGGCCGACCCGGCCGGGCGAATTATCGATATTCCGATCCGGGCCAATTTCCGCGAGGGCCTGACTGTGCTGGAATACTTTATTTCAACTCACGGGGCCCGCAAAGGCCTGGCCGACACCGCCCTCAAGACAGCCGATTCGGGCTATCTGACCCGCCGGCTGGTTGATGTGGTCCAGGATGTTATCGTCCGGGAAGAAGACTGCGGCACCGGCCAGTCGATCCGGTTGAGCGAATTCTTAGAAAATGACGAAAACCTGGAAGACGCGGTCAACCGCCTGATCGGCCGGTTTACCTTTGACCCGGTTTATCACCCCGAAACAGGTGAGGTCCTGATCGAGGCCGAAACCCTGATTACGGAGGAAATGGCCCAGCAGATCTTAGATAACAATATCACTGAAGTTTTATTCCGCTCGGTGCTGACCTGCAAAACCCGGCACGGCGTATGCGTAAAATGTTACGGGCGCGACCTGGCCACCGGAAAAATCGTCAATGTCGGCGAAGCGGTGGGTATTATTGCCGCCCAATCGATCGGGGAGCCTGGAACTCAGCTCACCATGCGGACTTTCCATACCGGCGGAGTGGCCGGAGACGATATTACCCAGGGTCTGCCCCGGGTGGAAGAACTGTTCGAGGCGCGCAAACCGAAAGGGCAGTCGCTGATTGCTGAAATAGCCGGAGAAGTTGAGTTGGTTGAAACCCGCTACAAGCGGGAGATCAGGCTTACTTCCGAACACGGTGAACACCGGGTCTACCCGATTCCCTACGGGGCGCGGATTAAGGTTGAAAACGGCCATAAGATTAATGCCGGCGACGAGCTGACCGAGGGTTCGATTAACCCCCACGAGCTGCTTAAAGTCAAGGGAGTTCGCGGCGTCCAGCTCTACATGCTCAGGGAAGTGCAGTGGGTATACAAAATGCAGGGAGTCGATATCAGCGATAAGCATATCGAGATTATTGTGCGCCAGATGCTTAAGAAGGTTAAAGTGGAAGAACCGGGAGACACCGATCTGCTGCCGGGCGGAATGCTCGACAGCCATATCTTTGATGAAATAAACGATAGCGTTGAAGCCGAAGGGGGGCGTCCGGCCATAGCAAGGCCGCTCCTGCTGGGTATAACCAAGACATCCCTGGCCACCGAATCTTTCCTGTCAGCAGCTTCATTCCAGGAGACCACGCGGGTCTTGACCGAGGCTTCGATTAAAGGACGCCAGGACGAGCTTCTGGGCCTGAAAGAAAACGTCATTATCGGCAAGCTGATTCCGGCTGGAACGGGGATGACCCGTTACCGCAATATTGATGTCCGGCCCCTCGGTGTTGAACCGGAGCCGGAAAAAGAAGCCAAGCCGGTTGCCGACCTGGGCCTTGATACCGAGGAAACGGCAGTGGTTTCCAGAGGCGATCAGAAACCGGAAGGCCTGGAAGAGGATCCGGAAGTATTCGAGGACTAAATCTGGCCGGTCCGGCCTGCAGCCGCTCGAGGGGGCTCATCCGGGCCTGGTAAAAAAGTAAATTTTTAATTGACAAGGGGTGCCCGGGGTGTTAAAATCTTAAAGTGCGTCTTAAGGGCGTTTACTGGAGAGGTTTTAAACAAGGATGGTGAGCCTTTCCCTTGGAAGATCAGGTCATGGAAGATCTTATAATTAACTCCCGGCATAAAGTAGTCGGCACCAAGCAAACCATGAAGGCCCTGGAAAAGGATGAAGCCTCCCTGGTCTTTGTGGCCGGGGATGCCGAGGAAAAAGTAATCCGGCCCATAGTATCTATTTGCGAAACAAATGACGTAGAACTAAAGCGTATCGATACGATGGCCCAGCTTGGAAAATTATTTGGCATAAAGATCAGAGCAGCAGCTGCTGCTATATTAAAAGAAGATTAAAGGAGGTGGACTAATGCCGACAATCAACCAATTAGTTCGTAAGGGGCGTAAACAGATAACCAAGAAGAGAACAGCGCCGGCGCTGGATCGTTCACCGCAGAAAAGGGGTGTCTGCACCAGGGTTTCGACCACCACCCCGAAGAAGCCCAACTCAGCCCTGCGGAAAATTGCCAGAGTCCGCCTGACCAATGGAATTGAAGCGACAGCCTATATTCCCGGGATCGGGCATAACCTTCAAGAACACTCGGTGGTCCTGGTCAGAGGCGGCCGGGTCAAGGATTTGCCCGGGGTACGTTACCACCTGATCAGAGGCGCTCTCGATGCGGCCGGAGTGGAAAACAGGGCCCAGGGGCGCTCAAAATACGGCACCAAGAAGCCGAAAACGCAGTAAATAAGTGAGGAGTGGGTGATTGAAAATGCCACGTAAAGGTCCTGTATCAAAACGGGAAATCCTGCCGGATCCGGTTTATCACAGTAAACTGGTGACCCGGTTTATCAACAAATTAATGTATGACGGGCAGAGAGGCGCTGCCCAGGATATTATTTACGGCGCTTTTGAAATTATAAAAGAAAAGACCGGCAAAGATCCGCATGAAGTATTTGATAATGCTGTGCGCAATGTAGCGCCTGTTCTGGAAGTCAAGGCCCGCCGGGTTGGAGGGGCCACTTACCAGGTCCCGGTGGAAGTCAGTTCTCACCGCAAAAACATCCTGGCCATCCGCTGGATTATTAATTTTTCCCGCGGTCGCTCTGAAAAGACAATGGCCCAGCGCCTGGCGGCGGAACTGATGGAGGCGGCGAGCGGAACCGGCAGCGCTATGAAGAAAAAAGAAGATACCCACAAGATGGCTGAAGCCAACAAAGCTTTTGCCCATTACCGCTGGTAATAATCATAAATTTCTATAGAAGTTTTATTCTGCAATGAGAGGAGGGGTGACATGAGCAAGGAAGCAAAAAATGGGGCAAAAAAGGCATTCAATGTGGATGCTGACCTGGATAAAATTAGGAATATCGGCATTGCCGCCCATATTGATGCCGGCAAAACGACTACGACTGAAAGGATCCTGTTTTATTCCGGGCGGTTGCATAAACTGGGTGAAGTTCACGAAGGAACCGCTACTATGGACTGGATGGCCCAGGAACAGGAACGCGGGATCACCATTACTTCCGCAGCTACCTCCTGCCGGTGGCGCGATAATTTGATAAATATTATCGACACACCCGGGCACGTGGACTTTACCGTGGAAGTGGAACGCTCCATGCGGGTCCTGGACGGAGTGGTTGCCGTTTTCTGTGCCAAGGGCGGCGTGGAAGCCCAGTCGGAAACGGTCTGGCACCAGGCCGATCGCTACCATGTCCCCCGCCTGGCCTATATTAATAAGATGGATACCGTTGGCGCCGACTTTTATAGCGTTGTGCAGCAGATGCGGGACCGGCTCAAAGCCCGGGTTCTCCCGATCCAGCTGCCCGTCGGCAAAGAGGGCAGTTTTATCGGCATTGTAGACCTGATCAGCTTGCGGGCGATTTTCTATGAAGATGATCTCGGGACCCGCAGCACTGAAACTGAGATTCCGGAGGAAATGAAAGAGCAGGTAAACGATTACAGGGAAAAGCTGATTGAAACAGTCGCCGATTATGACGATAACGTGATGGAAAAATATTTTAGCGGTGATGATATCACATCGGAAGAATGTTACCGGGCCCTGCGAAAAGCGACCATTCATCATAACCTGGTGCCCGTCCTGTGCGGATCTTCGTACCGTAACAAGGGGGTTCAGCTCCTGCTTGATGCGGTGGTCAATTACCTGCCTTCCCCGGTGGAAGTGGGCGCAGTTAAAGGCTTCAACCCGAAAAGCGGAGAAGAGGATTTCCGCCTTCCGGCCAACGAAGCTCCCTTTTCCGCCCTGGTCTTTAAGATAATGATCGATCCCTATGTCGGCAAACTGGCTTTTGCCCGGGTTTATTCCGGCATCCTGAAAAAGGGTTCTGTTGTTTACAATGCTACCCGGCAGAAGCGCCAGCGGGTGAGCAGGTTAATCAGGATGCATGCCAACTTCCGGGAAGAAATAGAAGAAGCTAAAACCGGCGACATCCTGGCCCTGGCCGGGCCGAAGGAGATCAGCACGGGAGAGTCATTATGCGCGCTCGATAAGCCGATTGTTTTAGAAAACATCAAGTTTCCGGAACCGGTCATATCGATTGCCATTGAGCCTAAAACCAAGGCCGACCAGGACAAGCTGACCGTTTCCATGCAGTATCTGGCTGAAGAAGATCCGACTTTCCAGATTAACACCGACCAGGAAACCGGCCAGACTATAATCTCAGGAATGGGAGAGCTCCATCTCGAAATTATTGTCGACCGTCTCCTGCGGGAATTTAAAGTGCAGGCCAACGTAGGAAAGCCGCAGGTTGCCTACAAGGAGACCGTCCAGCATGAAGTCACTGCTGAAGGGCGTTTCGTGCGCCAGTCCGGCGGTCGCGGCCAGTACGGTCATGTAAAAATTATCCTTTCGCCGCTGGAATCAGGGGGAGGCTTCGTATTTGAAGAAAAGATCGTCGGCGGAGCGGTTCCCAGGGAATTCATACCCGCCGTTGAAGGAGGCCTCAAAGAGGCCGCTTATAACGGGGTTCTGGCCGGCTACCCGGTTGTCGATGTCAAGGCCGCCCTGGTAGACGGCTCGTTTCACGAGGTCGATTCATCGGAGCTGGCTTTCCGGATCGCCGCTTCCAAGGCTTTTAAGACGGCCATGTCGAAAGCAAACCCGGTGCTGCTGGAGCCGGTCATGAAAATTGAAATTACCTCTCCGGAAGAATATCTCGGCGATATTATCGGCGATTTAACGGGACGCAGAGGCCGGATTTTAGGGACAGAGCCCAAAGGAGCCCATCAGATAGTGCGGGGAGTAGTACCGCTTTCCGAAATATTTGGCTACGCTACTGAATTACGTTCTCACACCCAGGGCCGCGGTGTTTATAATATGGAGTTTTATCGTTACGAAGAGGTTCCCCAGAGCATAGCTCAAAAAATAATTAATCAAAGTATTGTTTATCAATAGCAGGAGGTGCATTTAGTTGGCGAAGCAGAAGTTTGAGCGGACGAAACCGCATGTTAATGTAGGGACGATAGGTCACGTCGATCACGGCAAGACGACCCTGACGGCGGCGATGACCTATTGTT
>PWGD01000114.1 GCA_003554395.1 Syntrophomonadaceae bacterium | reverse complement strand
TCCATTACCCTGCTGAGCAGATCTATCTCCGTCTTCGCTACACAGCTTTCCAGGTCGAAAGAGGTTTCTTTTTCCCGCACTCCGGACAGGGAGCGCTCGATGATTTGCTCGGGGACGCTTTCCAGCTCGATTTTGCCGTTCCTGGAGAATACCACCAGGTGTTCCACTGTGTTTTTCAGCTCCCTGATGTTGCCTTCCCAGTTGTAGCTGGTCAGGATATTAAAGACTTCGGGCATCATCCGGGGCTCGTCCACATTATTCTGCCGGCAAAAATTTTTTATAAAAGCATCTACCAGGATGGGAATATCTTCTCTTCTATCCCGCAGGGGCGGCAGATCGATCCTTACCACGTTCAGCCTGTAATAAAGGTCTTCCCTGAAAGTCCCGCTTTCTACCATTTTGTGTAAGTTCTTATTGGAAGCCGAGATGATCCTGACATCTATATCTTTCGGGGTATCTGCGCCGATGCGCAGGACCTTGTTTTCCTGGAGGACCCGGAGCAGTTTAGCCTGCATGTGCATGGGCATGTCACTTATTTCGTCCAGGAACAGCGTGCCCTGGTGGGCGTTCTCGAACTGTCCTCCCTTGCCTTTTTTGAGGGCGCCGGTAAATGCTCCGCCCATGTAACCAAACATTTCACTTTCAAAGAGGTTTTCCGGGATGGCGCTGCAGTTAATGGCCACAAAATTGCCTTTCCTGCCGCTGTGCTGGTGGATGGCCCTGGCAAAAATTTCTTTACCGGTCCCGCTTTCCCCGGTGATCAGGATACCGGTTTTCGTTTTGGCTACCTGCATGGCCCGTTTAATTTTTTGCCCGATCACCTCGCTGCGGCCTAAAATTTGGCCGAATGAGTACTTTTCTTCGCTTAACTTGCTTACCTCTTCCCGGAGCTGGTTTAAGCGTTCCCTGGTTTCTTCAAGCTCGAAGGACAGGTTGGTCATTTCAGTTATATCTTTGTCGGTGGAGATGGCTCCCACAAATTTGTTTTTAAAGTAAAGGGGCCTGGCGCTGACCACGACATAGGTCCCTTTTCGGGGGCTGAGGTAGATATTATTGGTTTCTTTTTTATCTTTAATCACATTGAGGAGCAGGGCGGTGGGGAAAAAATCTTTTAAGGGCCTGCCAATAATTTTATCCGCCCCGACGTCAAAAAGAGTTTCGGATTTATTGCTCCAGTGCACCACGATGCCGTCTTTATCCACGATGCATACGGCTTCATGAATGGCATTGAGGATATTTTTTACGGCTTCACTTTTTAAAACCCCAAAATCCATCTAATCACCCGGGTTCGTCTTTTTTTATCATCATACCATCTAAACCAGGACCGGTAAACTTGACGGGGATAAAGTTCGTAAAGAAGATTACAGGCTAATTAAATGATCATTGGTGGTTAGGTTTTTTGATGAGGCATATGAAAAAAATAGAGTAATAGGTAATAAAGAGGCGGCAGTATCTTTGCTGCCGCCCCTTCAGGGCCTTTTCAGGCCAATAGTTACTTTTTAACCGTTTGCTCTATTACTAATTGTTATCTGATTTCATGGCCACCCGGACGAAATAGCCCAGGATTGCTACGTAACCACCCACGAAAATAATCATCCACAGAGCGATTTGTCCATCCATAGTATATCCTCCTCCTGGCTATTAAAGCCATAATTAATACCGGCAGTTTTGCTTAAAGGCTTTAATCATCCTTTTTGGTCATCGGTCCGCTGGCCACGTTCTTATTAAACCAGTTGTTCAGAGCCAGGCAAACGATCAATAGAATACCCCACTGGAAGACCATGGTGCCCACGTTGTAGAGTTCAAAGGGGTGCCACCAGGTATCGGGGTACCAGCCGATGGCCTGCCAGACCCACCAGCCGAAAATGCCGATGAACATCAGCGGGATCAGGCGGATGAACAGGGTCCACCAGGTGCCGACATGCATGTCGCTGAACTCGTTCAGCTGAGCCCGGGCCTTGTCCACCCCGTAGACCATCATGGCCACGGCGGTAAGCAGGCCGCTGATTAAAAGGCCCACGCCCCAGACCCAGTCCTGGTTGTCCAGGAAGTTGAAGCTCAAGGCGGAGGGAACCCCAAACAGGAAGGTGGCGATCCCGCCGTAAAGGGCGGCCTTTTTCCGGTCGATCCCGAAGTTGCCCAGGTTGGTGGTAATCAGCTCGATCATGGCGATCAGGGAAGATATTCCGGCCAGGGACAGCGCCAGGAAGAATAGAGAAGAGACCGCCCAGGAGCCGGGCATATCCGCCAGGAGGTTGACCATGGCGATAAAGGTAATACCCACGTTGCCCTCACCGGTGATGGCGACGGCAGCTTCGTAAGTGGGAGCGATGGCAAAAATGGTGCTCAACACGGCGATCCCGGCAACAAAGCCGACGAAAACATCGGCGAACCCGATGATAAAGCTGTTGACGGCGATGTCTTCTTTTTCACGGGCATAAACGGCATAAACCAGCAGCAGCCCCCAGCCGGCGCCTGTTGACCAGGCGGCCTGGGTAAAGGCCTGCAGCCAGATTTCACCGGTTCCCAGCAGGGACCAGTCCGGCACGAACAGGAAACGCAGGCCCTCTGCCGCTCCGGGCAGGGTAGCTGCGCGGATAGCAAGGATGGCCAGGACTACAAACAGGGATGGAAGCATCACTTTCAGGACGCTCTCCAGGCCGCCCTTGATCCCCCGGTAAACAACTAAAAATACGATTAGGACAGCGATAAAATGAAACCCGACGGTTTCCAACGGGCTGGCCATGAAGGCATCCCAGAAAGCCTGGCCATCAACACCAGCTGCTATACTACCGGTTACTGAATAAACAAAATAGCGGATGGTCCAGCCGCAGACCACCGCGTAATAGAAAGTGATCCCGATGCAGACCAGGGCCATCCAGGCGCCGACCCAGGTATACTTTTTGCCCATAAAATCACGGAAAGCGCCAACATTCCCCAACCGGGAGCGGTAACCCATTAAAAACTCGGCCATGAGCAGGGGAATCGCCCATAAGACCAGGGCAATAGTCAGGGCAATCAGAAAGGCGCCACCGCCCTGGCTGGCTGCTATCCTGGGAAAACGCCATATGTTCCCGGTTCCGACAGCCATGGAAATCATGGCGATGATCATGATCATCCTGCCGCTCCATCGTTCTTGTCCATTAGACATAGTTTGATTTCTCCTCTCAACCATAACAGTATAGTTTAATACTCTGCTTGTTCGTGGACACAAAAACTAATATTTTAAACTTAGATGGTTATAGGCATCCCTCCTGTTTTAGAATATTGTGATATCTGAAAACAATAACCCCATACTATATCAAGCAATTCCTATGCCATTACCTAAGCACAGGCTGACTTCTGACAGGCAAACTAGACCACTCAATCATTAACATTTAGCGGGGATATGATTATATATTATAACCAATATTATGAAGAATGCAAGAGTTAATGAAACTTGGGGGGCTGTTTTAAGTCTGAAAGCAGAATATGGTAGTCTGGACTTTATAGAGAGCTTCACATCAAACAATAGGGGGCTGATCAACAAAAAAGGCGGCAGCTTTTTATGCTGTCGCCTTTTTAGGCCATTAGTTACTTAACTAACGTTGGGTTTTTTCCCTAACCGTTATCGGATTTCATAGCCACCCGGACGAAATAGCCCAGAATGGCAATGTACC
>PWGD01000168.1 GCA_003554395.1 Syntrophomonadaceae bacterium | reverse complement strand
CGCCAGTAGTTTTATTACAGCTATATATCGTCACATCTTTATGGCAGCAGCGGCGGAGAAATTATCTTCTAAATCCCCTTACTCTCTGCTTCATCCAGGGTGGTCCAAGTTTCATAAACGGACTGGTTTTTCTCATCGAGTTCCCTGATTAAAACTTTGCTGGCCTGTCCTTTCTTCACAATCCGGTTTCTGCTATCCACATAACAGATGGCAGTCTTGACGCCCCCCTTGGGGGTTTCCCCGTAAACCACGTCACATTTTTCATATTGATCTTCTTTTTTATCGAGCTTTTTCTGATAATACTTCCGGCAGTATTCACTGTCGGGATTCCTGGAACAAACCCTTTCCGTCATAACTTTGTGGTTATAATATCTGAAAACAAAAACTATCGCAACGAAAAACAGTCCTATAAAAATCAACGGGATTATGGTACTCACTGGCTTTAATCCTCCTCATATATATAATTTTATTTAAATTGCGCTCAGAACAGGGCCCCATTTTTTAGGCAAGCTCAGGCAAAAGTACGCTCAGGAAGTAAGGTGTCTTCTGTTTATTAACCAAAAATAATATACCATTTTTTAGAGGTTGCTGTAAATAAAGAAAAAATTTGACTCCGGTTCGGGCTTAAAGATCCGATGGTATCCTTATCCATTTGGAAAATCAAAAAAAAATACTCAGGTAAATAGGAAATCGTTAAGTTTTGGCTAATTATATAACAGGAGCAATGATAATTTAAAGGAGGTTTTAATGTATGCCAGCACAAGTGATCTCAGGAAAGGAAGTCGCAAGCGAAATCAGGGGAGAATTAAAGAAGAAGGTTGAAGAGTTAAAGAGTAAAGGGATCCATCCCGGATTAGGCGTGATCCTGGTAGGAGAAGACCCGGCTTCAGTTTCTTATGTTACCAGTAAAGCCAAGGGCTGCGAGGAGTTAGGAATCTACGAGGAAACCATTCGTCTTTCTGCTGATGTTTCGGAAGAAGAAGTGTTAAATCTAATCGAAAAAATGAACAACGATAGTAAATTTAGTGGAATCCTGGTCCAGCTTCCTCTTCCTGATCATATCGATGAAGAAAAGGTAGTTAACGCCATTACTCCCGAAAAAGATGTCGACGGTTTTCATCCTGTCAACCAGGGCCTATTATTAAGAGGAGAAAAATGCCCCCTGCCCTGCACCGCTCACGGCGCCCAGCAAATGCTGATGCGCTCCGGCAACGATCCTGCCGGCAAGCATGTGGTCATCTGCGGTAGGAGCAATATCGTCGGAAAACCGCTGGCCGCCATGCTGATGCAGAAAAAAGAAGCTGCCAATGCGACCGTAACCGTAGTCCATACCGGGACCAAGGATCCGGCCCACTTTACCAAACAGGCTGACATCCTGGTCGCCGCCATGGGCAAGCCGCAGGCCATTACTGCCGACATGGTCAAGGAAGGCGCCGTGGTTATTGACGTTGGCGTAAACAGGATCGAAGACCCGAGCAAGAAGAAAGGCTTCCGCCTGGTTGGCGATGTGGATTATGATGCCATCTCCGAAAAAGCGTCTTATATAACCCCGGTTCCTGGCGGCGTCGGGCCCATGACAGTGACGATGCTGCTTTACAACACCGTAGAATCTGCTGAGTTAATAGCCAATAAATAAGTGGTCTTTTTGCCCGGAGTTTGACAATATTAAGTTAGAAAAAGTGTTGAGCAAGATCACCGAAGGTGGAATAATTTTCCACCTTCGGTGATCTTAACCTCTTTTCCAACCGCCGCCAATTATAGTATGATATTTACAGACCGGAATTTATGCTTTAGGCTTGCCCTGATTCCCGTTTTCGGATCAGGAAAAAGGCGGGGACAGTTTTATTAGCAATTATTCCCAAATCCGCATTTATTAAGTTTCTCGGAGGAGCTGATCGCGTGTATGCATATGAAAGGGTAAAACCGGTTAGCTTGCTGGTGGGGATTTTTTTAATGATCATTGGGGTCATATTTCTGGCTGCCCCGGACAGGGTAGCTGAGTTTCTGGCTGTTTTTGTCGGCGCTATCATCACTGTTATCGGGATTTTCAGAATTATCACGGTTGCAGCAAGCTGGAATGTGGTTATTAACCGGGGTATATTGCTGGCTTTCGGAATTGTCTTAACCGTGGTGGGCATTTTCATGCTCTTTAATCCCGATGTGACCATCACCCTGTTCGGGGCTATTATCGGTATTTTCGCCATTATGCTGGCCGTTGATCGCTTTGTTACCGCCAACCGGCTCAAAAGCAGGGCCAACGTCACCCCCACTATTATCTCAGGCCTGATCCATTTGGTTTTCGGCATCGGGATGGTCTATTCGGCTATTGTCGTTTTTTCAATCATCATTGTCCTGGCCGGCATTTACCTGCTTATCGCGGGAGTTATGTTTGCCCTGTCATCTTTATTTTTCCGTGATTTTTAGATCAGAACCGGTTAACTTAAAGGGAGGTGTTTAAAATGGCCGTTGTTGAAATTTCCATTGTCCCCCTTGGAACGGGCACTACCAGCTTAAGCCCTTACGTGGCCGCCTGCGAAAAGGAGCTGCGGGAAAACAGCCAGGGCTTGAAATACGAGCTGACTGCCATGGGAACTATTGTCGAAGGCGACCTGGACCAAATCCTGACCCTTGTTCGCCGCCTGCATGAAGTTCCCTTCAGAAGCGGGGCTAAAAGGGTCAGCACCAGCATCAAGATCGATGACCGCCGTGATAAAGAAGGCACTATTGACCAAAAAATCAGGTCGGTAGAGGACAAATTATAGCTTAGAAATTCGTTGCTAAGCGGCAGTGTGTTCCATTATTTTGAGCTGGATGAATTCAATGGTTTTTCTTGTCATGAAATGGACAATCTGATATTTTGGGATTAATGACAGTAAATCTAAGATGGGGATTAGTATATCTTATCTTAATATTGGGATTTTACCAGCATTTACCAAGCCTAAACTTAACAAAAGAATACTTATAAGGGCAGGCTATTTTTCTAGTTTGGAGAAAAATTGAGTAAAGAAATTGATAAGGAGTATTAACCGGTTTTGAAAATTGCTCTGAAGATAATTATTGCCATATTGGGCCTGTTTTTGATAGCAATTTTTTACATCGACCTGACTTCCGGACAAACAAACCCGATCCGGGATGAGGAAGGAAATATAATCCCCGCAAGTATTGCCGTCCTGGAAAAGGTAGAACTGGGCGGGATGGAGCAGTGGATTTCTATCCGGGGCAGAAATACCGCCAATCCTGTCCTGATCTGGCTGCACGGCGGGCCGGGCTCAACCCAGATGCCGCTGGCCCACCATTTGGATCAGGAGCTGGAGAAAGATTTTGTAGTAGTGCACTGGGATCAGCGCGGGGCCGGAAAATCGAACCCCCGCCATTTCGATGAAGATACGATGAGCTTAGAACAATTTAAAAATGACGGGTTTGAGCTGATAGAATATGTGCTTGAGCGCCTGGACCAAGAAAAAGTCTATTTACTGGGGCATTCCTGGGGGACCTGCCTGGGAATTGAAATGACTGAAGAAAAACCGGAATACATCCATGCTTACATCGGAGTCAGCCAGGTAGTAAACGACCGCCGGGCCGTTCAAATTGCCTATGATTGGTTGATGGAAACAGCGCTGGAAAAAGACGACCGTGACAGGATCGAGTTCTTACAGGACCTCGG
>PWGD01000065.1 GCA_003554395.1 Syntrophomonadaceae bacterium | reverse complement strand
CGATCGGTATTATAAATAAGAGCACCACAGAAATGATATAGGCAAGGATGCTCATTCCCGTGGTAAGACCGTGGCTCTCACGAAGGGCGATGACTTGTAAGACAATGACCCATATTGAAATACCGAACCCGGCAAGGCTGTTTAATAACATGCCTGCCCAGCCTAAAAAAGCGGCAAAAAGCGAAACCGGGACCCCAATGATTGAAGGAAAACTGGCAAAGGTATAGGCTGAAAAGATATTCCAGTATCCACCGCTGCCTCCAAAAAGTCGCCCGAAAAGATGCAGGACCAGGGTAAAAACGAAAAGCGCCACAACAGTAAAGAAAAATCCCCCTATAATAAGTACAGCAGGAGCGATAGTAATCGCAAACTGCTGCATGGCTTCATCAAACATGCCATACCTGTACTGCTGAAAGGTAACTGCAGCCCCGGACATAAGTGAAACTGCAAGGTATATTAAAAATCCCCATCCGGCAGGTTTTTCTCGGGCAATTTCATTCAGTGTCCCCACCGGCCTGGTTATAACACCGTACAGCCAGTCAAATATTCTGTCTCCCATTCTGAATACCTCCTAAAAAATTAACGGAGCTGGTAACGGAAATCGGGCGGCAAGCCCTCTTTCAGCATTTCAAGCTTGATCATTTCCGGCCCAATCAGGGCTTTTTCAAGCACGGTTAGCACCCGGTATCCGAATGCAATAAACTGATCGAAAATCGAAGGCGGCGGGAATTCATAGCGGACAGGATGCTCAAAATCGTTTAACTCGGCCAGGTAGGCAATAGCCTCCTCAATCCCGCCAAGCCTGTCGACCAGTCCCAGTTCCAGGGCCTGGCTGCCCAGGAAGAGTTCTCCCGTCGCCAGTTCCCGAACTTCTTCAACGCTCATGCCACGTCCTTCAGCTACGGCAGAAATAAACTGGTTATAAGCTTCATCGGAAATATTCTGGATGATTTCCCGTTCTTCTTCAGTCAGAGTCCGGCTCAGCATGTCCTTGTGCTCTCCCGATTTAAATGTCTCGACTTCCAGGCCGAGCATCTCGTAAAGACCCTCCATGTTGATTACCTGGCTGATCACGCCGATTGAGCCGGTGATTGTCCCCGGCTGGGCGACAATACCCTGGGCAGCCGAAGAAATGTAGTAACCGCCTGATGCAGCCATGTCGGCCATCGAGACGACAACCGGTTTTTCGAAATCTCTGATCATGGCGGAAATTTCCTGAGAGGCGGCGATTGAGCCTCCCGGGCTTTCAACTCTCAGAACCACGCCCCTGATCAGATCATCTTCTGCTGCCCGTTCGAGCTGGTTAGAGACAACCCGGGGTGATATACCCGCTGCAAAAGGGCCACCCGGCCCTTCCTGAATAGACCCGCTCAGCGTGATGACCACAATACGGTCTTCATCTGCTCTCGGGCGATCCCTGGCTGGCCCCGGATCACTTAGGAGAGGCAGTAAAATTAACGCAATAATCGACACAGCGATCAGCGAAATGATCACAATTTTACTTTTCTTCACAACTATCACTCCCGGCAGTTTATTTGCCTGCTTTTTTCCTACTTAGACAACCCATCAATATTTCCTGCCCCGGGATTTTAAAATAAAGGAAATAGGAAGAAAAACATCATCTTTTTAATTGATTGCTGCCGGTTTGGCCGCCACCGAATCTGAGAGATGTGGCACCGATTTAATCCGGCATTTCATTGAGCATTCTTCCGCTTTCTATTCGAACCCATTTAAAAATAAGCAGTGTACTACATGTTATTGAGCAGCTTTCTAATAGACTTATGGGCATCCTGTAAAATAGAATAAAATGAAATAAACAGTTAATAAAATCAAGGTGGTCGGCCGGTGAAGAACTTCAGGATACTTTGAACCGACGGAACGTTTAGAATATAATAAAGGCAGGATGATTATTAATGCTCTAGTTGCTCTAGGGACGGTTCTCTGTTTGGATCGGTAAAGCCATCATAAAAGATGACAGGGGTCGATATAATGGTCGATTCAATGAATTGGCTTGATCTGTTTATCGCTTCCGGTTTATTGCTTTTCATTATTGCAGGTTTTCGACACGGGTTTCTGATCGGACTGGTTGAATTAGTAGGAATCTTGGTATCGGTGGGTATTCCCCTGTTTTTATACCTTCCGGTTAGCAGGATTCTGGAAGGTTGGGGTATATCCCAGGTATATTCTGGGGCCCTGGCTTTTGTGATCATATTTTCCATCGTATTATTCTTATTTTTTAGCATCGCTGATAAGATATACCGGTGGATACCTGATCAGATCCACGCTTCGCCGGTAAATCAGTTTTTTGGCTTACTGCCAGGTTTGCTCAGAGGACTAGTTGCGATCACCATTCTGATTGCCCTTATTGTTTCTTTTCCTCTACCGTTTATTACCCCTGATCATGTAGAGCAATCATATCTCGGATCGCCGCTTTTGGATACAGCCGTTACAGTGACTGCCCTGACCTCGCAGATTTTCGGCGAAGCTTTTCAGCATGCCATAGGCTTTTTAACCATCGAAACCGAGGTTGGTGAAACAATTGATCTCAGGTTCACAGTCGCTGATCCGGAAATTAATGAAGATGCTGAAATGGAAATGCTCCGCCTGGTCAACGAGGAACGGACCCGTGAGGGGCTGCCTGAACTGGTCATTGATGAAACTCTGCGTGATGTTGCCCGTGAGTATTCGGTTGATATGCTGCAAAGAGGGTATATGGGCCATATTGATCTTGAGGGCAATACACCATTTGACCGCATGCGGGACGGTGGCGTATCATTCATCACCGCAGGAGAAAATCTTGCCCTTGCTCAGACTGTTTCCATAGCTCATAAGGGCCTGATGGACAGCCCCGGTCACCGGGCGAATATACTAAGTCCGCACTACAGGCGGGTGGGCATCGGGGCCGCTCAGGGCGGCAGGTATGGCACCATGTTCACACAAAAATTTGCCAACTGATAGAAATAACACCACTTAACGGCACCCAAGTTGTTGATGTGAACCGAAAATGGACAGGCAAGAGATGGATCATGAGCGCTATTCCCCGGCGCCGAGGATTGAGATGAAGGATAAAAGCTACCGGGCGCGCCGCAGGAGGTAAAAGAAGCATCTGAATATTTGTGTGGTTTGGTAGCAGGTACTCCGTCCCTCTGCTACCCCTCTGCTACCGTTTCTCTGCTTCATCCCGATCAACCGTTAAAACTGAACATGTTAAAACATCACCTCTGTAAAAATAATACTGTGCTCTATGCTATAATAATGTAATTCAAGAACATAACTAGACCCGCCGGTATTATGAAAAAGAGGTCCTTCGCAAGCGTCCTTATTTGCAGAAAAAAATGGTATATATATGTGTTGAAAAATCCGATTGCTCAAGAAATGCAAGAACACAATCGTTATCGGTTTTGGGGAGAGATTAAGGAACTTAATGGTAAGATACTAAGAGTTATTACTTTGGAAGATAAGAAAACCATACACAATGCTTTTCCGGACAGGAGGTTTAAAAGATGAAATTAAATTATTATGCTGATACAGATTCACTGTACATTGATTTATCCGAAAAGAAAAGTGTTGAAACAATAGAAATTGTGCTTGGCATTAATCTTGATTTAGATGAGGCAGGAGAAGCAGTAGGAATTGATATAGATAACGCTAGCAAAAAACTAAATTTAAATGAACTCACTATAAACCAACTTCCTTATAAAAACGGTT
>PWGD01000196.1 GCA_003554395.1 Syntrophomonadaceae bacterium | reverse complement strand
CTGCATATCGTTTCCAGGGCCTGCCCCCTGTTCGTCCTGCTGGTTGAAAACAACCTGGTCGACACCCCTGAGGCGCGGAAGGTGGCCCATGAGTACCTCGATCCCATGTTGAGCGAAGATATCGACACCCTGATCCTCGGCTGCACCCACTACCCCCTGATGGCGGACCTGCTCCGGGAGGTGACGGGTCCGGCGGTCAGGCTGATCAATTCGGCCGAAGAAATAGCCGCCGAAATAAAAAATATCCTGGCCGCTTCGGGCCAGGGAAACCCCCTGAACAACAGCAATCCCCGCTATCGCTTTTTTGTCAGCGGCAGTACCTTTGCCTTTGAAGAGGTGGGCTTTAAGATGCTGCAGCGTGAGATCAAAGCTTACCAGGTAAAGCTGTAGCCGCCTGGTTCTGCCCCCGGCAAGCCGTCACGCAAGCCATCACCTGGTACTGCTGCCCGGTTCTGCTCTGCGATCCACAGGATCCTCACATCGCCCGCAGGCGCCTGATCCGTTCCTGGGCCGGCGGGGGGGTGGAAAACAAGACGTTGGCCCGGTTTCCCGACCTGGCCCCCAGGGCCGGATTGACGATGTAAAGACCCTCTAAGGCCTTGTTTTCCAGGGGGCTGTTTTTGACCTGCTGATCGGTGATTTTTTCCAGGGCGCTGGCCAGCCCCTCGGGGTAGCCCGTAAAGTTAGCCGCCGTGGCGTCGGCCAGGTATTCGCGCTGCCTGGAAATGGCAAATTTTAAAAGCTGGGCAAAAATAGGGGCCAGGATGGCCACCAGGATCATGACAATGATCATGATCAGCTGGCCCTGTCCGCCCTTGCGCCCGCTGCTTCGACCCATGCCGCCGAAAATCATCATCCGGCGGGCGATAACGCTGACAAAGACGATCGTCCCGGCCAGCACCATGGCCACGGTGGCCAGCAGGACGTCGTAATTATTGATATGGGCCATTTCATGGGCGATGACGCCTTCCAGTTCCTGGCGGTTTAAGCGGTTCATCAGCCCCCGGGTGACGGCAATGACGGCGTGATCGGGGTTGCGTCCCGCCGCAAAGGCGTTGGGCACCTCGGTTTCGATGATATATATTTTAGGCATCGGCTTGCCGGCGGCAATGCTCAGCGCTTCCACCGTATTGTAGAGGTAAGGCTCTTGCTGCTTGCTCACTTCCCGGGCCCCGGCCATCCTGGTGACCACGCTCTGCCCGCTGAAATAACTGATCATGAACAGCACCACAAAGATAATGGCGGCCAGGATCAGGCCCACTACCGGGTCGCCGATGTAGATGCCGATGAAATAGCCGATGGCCCCGAACAGAAGGGCATACAGCAAAAAGAGGAGAAAAGTCCGCCGCTTGTTGGAAGCAATCCGGCCGTAGATGGGATCCATCATCTGCTTTCACCACCCTGCATATTTACTTCCGGGACCCGCCGGGCCTGTTCTGACTCCACGGCGAAGTAGTCCCGGGTTTCAAAGTTAAAGAGCCTGGCGATCAGGTTGGTCGGAAACCTCTGGACCGCCGTGTTGAGGGCCATTACTGTCCGGTTGTAGCGCTGCCTGGCATAGGCGATCTTGTTTTCGATACCGGCCAGCTCTTCCTGCAGCATCATAAAATTCTGGTTGGCCTTCAGGTCGGGATAGTTTTCGGCCACCGCAAAGAGGCTTTTGAGGGCCCTTTGGGCGATCTGATCCGCTCCGGCGTTTTCCTTGATATTGGTGGCGTTCAGCCACTCCGTCCGCGCCCTGGTTATTTCTTCTAAAACTTCCCGTTCATGCTCCATGTAGCCCTTGACGGTATTGACCAGGTTGGGGACCAGGTCAAAGCGTTTCTGGAGCAGAGTATCGATATTGGAATAGGCTTTATCAGCCATGTTGCGCATCCCGACCAGGCGGTTGTAGCTGTAAATTAAATAGATCAAGATCAATCCTAAAATGGCCGGTAAAATATAGGTGCTCTCCAATTTAGCTGCCTCCCTGTTTATGATAGTGGCTTGTAGCGCTCAAGTGATCAGGCGGCCCCAGCTTCCGCCGCCTTGCTTCAGGCCGGGCCCATAGCAACATTATACCTGCTGATCGTAAAAAACGGAAGGAAATGGCGGGGAGATGGGGAATAAAAAGGGCAGCCTAAACTGCAAGAATGTGATCAGAAAGGAACAGCAATGATGCGAATTGACGGCAGGAACTTAAACGAAATGCGCCCCCTTAAAATCACCCGCTCTTACTTGAAATACCCGGAAGGCTCGGCTCTGATCGAACTCGGCGATACAGTCGTCCTCTGCACCGCCTCGGTGGAAGAAAAGGTGCCCGACTTTCTCAACGGGCAGGGCCGGGGCTGGGTAACAGCAGAATATGCCATGCTCCCCCGCTCCACCGAAACCCGGATTGCCCGGGAAAGGGGAAGAGTTAATGCCCGCAGCCTGGAAATCCAGCGCCTGATCGGCCGCTCCCTGCGGGCGGCGGTCGACCTGGAAGCCCTGGGGCCAAGGACGGTCCGGATCGACTGCGACGTGCTCCAGGCCGACGGCGGCACCCGCACGGCGGCCATCAGCGGGGCCTACGTTGCCCTGGCCGAAGCCTTTTTCTACCTGTTCCAAAAGGAGCAGATCAGCTACTTTCCTTTAAACGATTACCTGGCGGCGATCAGCGTGGGCCGCTATAAAGATACCTACCTGCTCGACCTTTCCTTTGCCGAGGATTCCCGGGCCGCGGTCGATATGAACCTGGTCCTGACCGCCGCTGGAGAGCTGGTCGAGATCCAGGGTTCTTCTGAAGATAAACCCTTCAGCCGCGGGCAGCTTGACCGGATGCTCGATCTGGCCGGAAAGGGCGTGGCGGTAATCACCGCCTGCCAGAAAGCAGCCCTGGGCCCGGAGATAGAACGCCTAATTGCCGCCGACCGCTAAAGGCCAGGGCCGGTGCCAGGTCTGGTGCAATGTCCGGTACCAGGCCTGATGCCAGGTCCGGTGCGTGACCGGTTGGAGGAAGCCCCTAAGCTAAAGATAATAGTTATAACTTAACTGGTGGATTGAGCTGAAAGGGGGAGGACTGTTGAAAAAACTGGTGCTTGCCACCAACAATGCCAACAAGGCTGCTGAAATCAAGGCCCTCCTAAAAGATTTAGAAGTTGAAGTGCTGACCCTGCAGGACTACCCGGAGCTGAAGATGCCGGAAGAAGACCGGCCCGATTTTGCCGGCAACGCCGCCAAAAAGGCGGAAGCGGTGGCCGCCTACAGCGGCCTGCCGGCCATGGCCGATGATTCAGGTTTGGAAGTGGAGGCTCTAAAGGGGCGCCCGGGAGTCCGCTCGGCCCGGTATGCCGGCGAGGACAGCAGCGACCGGGAAAACAACGTCCTGCTCCTGGAAGAACTGGCCGGGATTCCTCCCCAAAGAAGGGGGGCCCGCTTCAGGTGCGCCGTGGCGGTGGCCGTGCCCGGGAGGCAAACTGAAATCGTGGAAGGAAGCTGTGCCGGGCGGATTGCTGAAAAACCGGCGGGCGAAAACGGTTTCGGTTACGACCCCCTTTTTATCTACGAGCCGGAGGGCCTCACCTTTGCCCAGATGAGCCGGGAGGCCAAGAACAGGGTCAGTCACCGGGGG
Source organism: Syntrophomonadaceae bacterium (assembly GCA_003554395.1). GTDB lineage: Bacteria > Bacillota > Dethiobacteria > DTU022 > DTU022 > B1SED10-74M. The sequence goes on along the minus strand of PWGD01000196.1, from coordinate 129 downwards.
ATAGCGCTCGCTAAAGCCCGGAAATTGATCAGGGAGTTACTTTAATACGGCTTCAGCCGGCGCTTCCTGCATGCGCCGGTAGTAGCGCTTGATTTCGCGGAAAAGGTGGAACAGGGAGGCCTGGCTGAT
>PWGD01000075.1 GCA_003554395.1 Syntrophomonadaceae bacterium | reverse complement strand
GCAAAAGCGGGATGTCTTCCGGTTTAATGACATGGCCTTTCTTAAAGGCCGGCCCCTTGCATTTTCCCCTGACAATACGGGTCACATCATGAGAAAGCACTTTCCCTACGGCATCTTTTGTACTGGCATAAGATATTTTCAACGGGCCACCTCCGAATCAAAGCGTTATGCTTAACCTCATATAACGCTATCATAAATATATTCGTTCCTTGTAGAATTGTCAACGTGGTATCGAAGGCAGTTGTTGTAAGGGGGATAATTACTTCTCCCACCAACCAGGCCCTGTTAAACCTCGATCAAGGTCGAATCGCCCTGGGCCAGGCCTCCGCAGATGGCTGCCACTCCCAGCCCTCCGCCTCTTCTTTGCAGTTCATAAATCAGGGTCATGACCAGGCGGGCGCCACTGGCCCCCACCGGGTGCCCGATGGCGATGGCTCCTCCGTTCACATTAATTTTTTCCCGCAGGCTTTCCAGTTTTGCTTGATCCTCCCCGGCCAGGATTTTGCTGCTGACCAGGGGCATGGCGGCGAAAGCTTCGTTTATTTCGATCAAGCTGACCTGTTCCAGGTTTATTCCGCCGCCCCCTTCCAGGGCCTTTTCAATGGCCGGGGCCGGGGCCGCCGCGATCAGGTGAGGCTCGAGGGCTACACTGCCGGTACTTTTCACCACGGCCATGATCTCAACGCCCAGCGCTTCAGCTTTTTCCCGGGACATCAAGATCAATGCCGCTGCGCCGCTGTTCAAACCCGGGGCATTGCCGGAAGTGACCGTGGGGCTGCCGTAGATAAGCGGAAGCCGGGCCAGGTCTTCCAGGCTCGTATCGGGCCGGGGCTGTTCGTCCCGCTCGATCAAAAGGGACCCTTTTTTTCCTTCAACCCGGACCGGAAATATTTCCTGGTCAAGCTTGCCCTCTTCCAGGGCCCGGGCGTAGCGCTCCTGGCTGCGCAGGGCCCAGCGGTCCTGTTCTTCACGGCCGACCCCGTACTCTAAGGCCACTTCGCCGGCATCCACCGCTACCGGGTTCCAGCCGGAGTAACCCAGGGCATACATGGGATCGATCAATTCAGCCGGACCCAGGCGCCGGCCCCAACGCATATCCGGGGCCAGGAAAGGGGCCCGGCTCATGTTCTCGGAGCCGGCCGCCACAACCACGGCTGCTTCCCCGCTTCTTATCGAACGGCAGGCCAAATGAAGGGCGGTCATGGATGAACAGCAGGCCCGGTCGATGGTCAGCGACAGCACGCCGGCGGGCAGGCCGGCCTTGAGGACAGCCTGGCGTCCCAAAACATTGGTTTCCATGGCATTTTCCGCCAGGACACAGGTGCCGAAATAAAGTTCATCGACCAGATCGCTGCCCCGGTTCAAACGTTCCAGCGCTTCCCGGATCGCCATCACGCCTAAATCCAGGCTGCTCAGGTCCTTCATCGCCCCGCCAAACCTGCCAAAGGGGGTCCGGGCGCAGGCTGTTATAACAACATCATTCTTTGCGCACATAGGGTCTCCTTTCCGCTCTAAACCTGACCGGGATTACCATGTGAAAACTACTTTAAGCAACGCCTTAGTTTTAAAAAAAATTACGGCTTGTGGGCTGCTCCAGGGCTCATTAAACCTGTAACAAGGCTTGAATTAATGTAATGACTGCTTAAAGGGATGCTAATCGTACTGGTAAAATCCGCGCCCGGTCTTGCGGCCCAGGTGGCCTGCCTCAACCAGCTTTCTCAGGATCTGGGGGGCCCGGAAGCGATCGCCGTAGGCCTCCGTTAAACCCTCGGCGGCAAATACCATGGTATCCAGGCCGACATAATCGGCCAGCTCAAAGGGCCCCATCGGGTAATTAAGCCCCAGCCGGACCGCCTTGTCAATATCTTCGACCGAGGCGACTCCTTCTTCCAGCACTCTCATACACTCCAGCATATGGGCGGCCAGGACCCTGCTGGTTACAAAGCCCTGGGCATCTTTGACCAAAACGGTTTCTTTGCCCATTTCCCGGGCCAGATCCTGGATAACCTGCACGGTTTCTTCCGAAGTGTCCACTCCGGCCACGATTTCCACCAGCCTCATAATCGGGGCGGGGTTAAACCAGTGCATGCCGATTACCTGTTCCGAACGGCCGGTAACTGAGGCAATATCGGTAATGCTTAACTCGGTGGTATTGCTGGCAAAAATGGTCCCTTCGTCACAGAGCCCCTCCAGTTCGGCGAAAATTTCTTTTTTAAGGGCCAGGTCTTCCGGGACGGCCTCTATGACTACCTGGGCTCCTTCCACCGCATCGGCCAGCTCAGTAGTAGTGAAGATATTATTCAGGGCTTCTTGCGCCTTCTCGTCACTCAGTTTTCCGGCTTTGACAAACCGATCCAGGCTTTTCCTAATTCCCTTCAAACCCCTGGCCAGGACTTCATCGGAAACATCCATGATCCCAACCCGGTATCCTGAAGCGGCCGCCACCTGGGCAATGCCGCTGCCCATCTGGCCCGCTCCCAGAATAGCAATCTTTTTAATTTCCATGCTTTATGCCCTCCTCTGTAATAAATTTATTTACAAGGCCGGCTTACTTTTTACGCCACAAGGGCAGGTCGGTTTCCGGATCATATTCCCGCTGCAGGTCGGGACCGACAATCTCTTCGATCACAAACTCCCCGGCAAAAACCACGGTCCCTTTCTGCAGGTGCCCGCCTACCAGGTCTCCTTCACTGTCGCCCAGGGCAAGGTGCAGGTGGGCGACCGCTTCGCCGTCCCGCAAACTAAGGTTGCCCAGGCAGCTCACTATTTCCAGGTGCCGGTCAAACTTCCGGTCCTCGTAAACCCTCTTATCCTGGTTATAGTAGCTGATCACCGCTTTTTCCACGGCGCCGATTATTTCCACTTTGGCGCTGGTGATCTTTTCCTCGGCAGCAAACTGCTGCACACTTTCCAGCAGGTCCGACCGGAAGGGGATCCTGCCGATCCAGATCCGGCCCTTTTCTCCTTTTTGATGCCACATAGAAAAACCTCCCTGGCTATCGATATTTTAGCTGCCGCGATCTCTAAAAAGCGCTGTAACTGTATAAGGCAAAACCGGCAAAGAGGCCGAACAAAATCCCAAGCAGCCCCAGGGCCAGGCTGATGATAATCAGGATGCCCTGGATTTTGAAGTAGGTATTTAAATTGTCGACAAACATATTAAAATTGACTGAGTAGCCCTCCCCGGCCTCTTCCATGAGCAGGGCGTCGGCGTACTGCTTGGCGTTGCGAAGCTTAAGGCCGAGAACAATGGCGATGATCCCGGGAACAGCCCCGATCACAAAGGCAAAAACCCCGGCCAGCGCCGACAAAGCTCCACCGATAATAGTGATAATGCCCACGAACCCCATCCATGTGCTTAACTGCTGCATCTTAACCCGATCCATTAATCTCATCCCTTTCTGGATTTATAAAAGCCTAAGATCTGATCTGAAAATGTAAATTACAATTTTTATCCATCAGATGGTGCCCTTTTTAAAAGGGCATGAGTTCTATCTTTAGACTGCCTCGGATTGGCGGTTAATGGCCCGGTCCTCTATATTGCCACCATATTTCCTCCCAAAAGTTCCGCCGTCCCGGGGTCGCAGGTGGCAATTATGGCCTGTTTGCCGTGGGCAAACTTCCGGACCGCCCGGGCGGCCGCCTGTTTCCTTTCCGGATCTAAGTTAACCAGGGGATCATCCATGAGCAAAAAGCCCCCGGCATCCTGGAGGAGGTATTCGGCCATGGCCAGCCTCAGGGCCAGGGCAGCGCCGCTGGCCGTGCCCGCCGAGAGCAGTTTCAGGGGCAGGGTTTTTCCATCGGCAGAGGTAATCCGGTCCGGCAGGGCCCCATCCAGTTCCGCCAGGTTATAGCGATTATTGGTGGCCAGGGCCAGGTACCCGGCAAAGGCTTCTCCCAGGGGCGCATAAGTGCCGGCATCCAATGCTTCTTTCAGGGCATAAAACTCTTCCCGGACCAGTTTGATGGCCCTGCCCTGGCCTTTGAGCCTCTCCAGCTGCTCATCGGCAAGGTCATAAGCGGTTTGCAGTTCTTCCGTGGACTCTTCGGGCATCCCGCCCTGCAGCTCGGCCAGTTCGGTTTTTAAATCCATAATTTGCTCTTTATTTTTTTGACTCTCACTGCGCATTTCTTTTAACGCAGCAAAGAACAGCTCGGTAGTTTCATATTCTTCGGGCAGCGGCGCCAGGGCTTGCAGTTTATGCTTGATCTCTCCGGACTGCTGCCTCAAGGCGGCCAGTTCCTCGAAGGCCTGATCATAGCTGCCGTGTTTTTCTTCCCACTGCCGCAGCTTTTCCTGTTCCTGTTCCAGCTTATAGTTTAAGGAGCTTACAGAAATTCTCGCTTCTTCGAGCTCGGTTTTCACCTGCTCCGGATCGCGGACCCCCTTTTCGGGGCCGGCTGCGGCCACTTCTTTTTCCAGCTCTTCCAGGGAAATCTGTCCCAGAGAGCTTTCCAGCTTGATCCGGGCGCTGTCAGTTTTCTTTTCCAGCTCCTCACGCCGGGAAGCAGTTGCCCTGGCCTGCTCCAGGCCGTCCAAAGAATATGCTTCCAGCCTGGCGGCAAATTCCGATCCGGCCCTGCCGGCCCGGTCAATCAAATCATCTACATCCTCTTCACCGGCCCGGATCTTGATGGTCCAGTCAGCGCTTTCCAGGATCAGCCTTCCGGCCCCTTCCAGGACAGCTTCTTGGTGGACCGCCATTTTCCTGGCTTCCTCAAGGCCGGAGGTAACCGTCAAATCCAAAGCCTTTTTAACCTGGAGGGAAGCTTGTATCTTCATCGCCTGGGCCAGCTCTTTTAACCGCTCCCTTTCTGAGTATTTCTGTTCCAGGAATTTTAGTTCATCTTTGCCAACCGGCGGCAGTTTCTCCAGCTCTGCCTGATTGGACCGGATTTCTTCCTGCAGGGGTCTGGCCTGCCGGAGCAGTTCTCTTTTGCGGCGGGTTTCAAGGACCGCTTCTGATTCCCGGAGCTCATTTTCCAGGCTCTCGAGCCGGCCTTTTTTTTCTTCTATTTCCTTTTTTAGCCCCTTTACCCGTTCTTCCACCCGGGGCCACTCAGAAATTACTTCTTTCAGGCCGGTCTCTTTTCCCATAACCGAGTCCAGTTTTGGCTCCAGGGCGCTCCTCTGGCGGGCATCGTCCTCGAGGGCTTCCATTTCCTTTAAGCGGATCGCCATTAAATCCTGGGCCCGGGTTTTATCAATAAGCTGTTGATTCCGGTCGGTAATCTTTTCTTCCAAAGCCTGAGTCTCTCTTAATTTACGGCGCAGCTCTTCCCGCCTGTAATAGGCGGCCAGGATGGCACCGACATTTTTCTTGTGGGGGTTGTTGATATCGCGCCCACCCCGGGGGCCGTCCAAATCCGGGTCCCAGTTCTGCAGGAGGCGATCATGCTCATCGTTTATTTTAGTTTCAAGTTCCTCCAGGGAGACGCCGCCCGATTCATGCAGGGCCGAACGGAGCAGGCCGGAAACGGTCCCCAGCGCTTCCCGGTTCTCTTTTAACCTCTCAAAAGTGCGGTTTATCTCCTCCTGCCTGGCAAAAAGGACCCCTTTGTAGGTACCGGCTCCAAAGCGGAGATGTTTCTCCAGCTCCTTCCGGGCCAGGCCCGGATCGTTTATTTCACTGCCATCGGCTAAAACCATCCGTTCCTCTTTGGCCCCTCCCCAGGCACAGTGGTAGGAAAGGACCTGGCCGGAGGCGGTTTCAAACTGGACTTCTGCCCGCATTGTATCCCCGGCCGGGTAAGGCAGGCAGTTTTGCAGGAGATTTTTCCATTCTTCGCTTGATTTCCTGACCCCTGCTGGAACGAATAAAACGGCATAGATGGCGTTGATCAGGGTGCTTTTCCCCGCTTCGTTGGGTCCGAGCAGGACATTTAAGCCCTGATCGAAAGTATATGTTTTGTCGGCCACCCCTCCAAAAGGGGCCAGGCGTACTTTTCGAATGATCATCGCTTCACCTCTTCAACCAGGCGGTAAGCGGCCTGCAGGGCCTCCCGGTCCCCTCTTTCGGCCAGCCTGGTCAGGAAGCGGTAAGGAAAAGAGCCTTTGGAATATTTGGCAGCGATAAGGGCGGGGGTAATCTCCACCGCCAGTTCGCCGTCGTCTATTTCCAGGTAAAAAAACCCTTCCCGCAGGCTGTTGTAGATTGCCAGGCGAGCCCGGTAATCCTCTTCGGGCAGAGTTCCGGAAAGCTTCAGCTTGACCAGGGTCTGCAACCCCGCTTCAGGATGTCCCGATCCGGGCTGCAGAGCTACGAGGTCCTCCCTGGCCCGGATCGTTTGGTGCAGTTCCATAAACCTGAACCGACCGGTCTCTATCGAACGGCTCAACGCCCCGCCTGAATCATGCAGTTCCGTAATCCAGGCCCGCCCTTGATGGCGGCAATCAAAACCGTCCGGTTCCGGGGTGCCGCAGTAGAGGAAAGGCCTGTTTTCAGCCTCCTCCTGGTCGGGGTACGGCCCGTGGGTATGGCCCAGGCAGATTAGGTCCAGGTTGAGGGCGGCCAGCTCCGAATCTTCCATGGGATAGTACTGGCTTTCAAAGTCAGGGGAAATACCTTTGACCGCGCCGTGGGCTATCCCGATATGCCATTTCCCTTCCGGTTTTTCTTCGAAGTTTTTAATCCAGTCCAGGCGGTTGGTGGGAGAATGCTTGGCGTCGCAGGGAGCCGGGTAAAGGACGGCATCGATCCCGAATTCATGCAGTTGATAAGGCCTGTTCTCTGTCAGCAGGAGCAGCTCTTCCGGAGCCCTTTCCTTAAATTCGGGCCAGAGCGAACCAAAGGGTTCGTAGTAGTCATGGTTGCCGGGCAAAACTGCCACACAGCCCTGGAAGCGGTTTAGAATATCCACCGCTTTTTTAATAATAGCAGAAGCCACATTGGCCCGGTGGAAGAGGTCCCCGGCAATGATCAGAAGCCGGCACTGCTCTTCATTGGCCTTCTCCACCAGCCCCGATAAAGTTTCAAACCTGGCCTCAACCAGCTGCTCCCGCACTTCTTCGGGATAACCCCGGTTTCTAAAAGTCATTCCCAGGTGCAGGTCAGCCGTATGCAGCAGTTTAAGGGACAAGTTAAAACCTCCCCGGCTTTTTCTGGCAGGTTAAGGGTAGTTATAATAAATATTCGCGAACAGCCGGCCAAACCCTTTTCAGATCTCAATAAACCGGGCCTCGAACCATCATGTTTCATCACAGGCGGTCAGGTTATAATTGGCTTTCAGGCTGCTGCCCGTGAAGGTCCTGTGAAACCCCTAAAGACCGTGTTTTAGGCAAAAAACCTTAAAGTGGGGCAGCCATAATCTGGTAAGGGGCGATCAGTTTTGCCCCGCCAGTTCAACCGCACTTTTCATCGTATCCCCGGCCTGGCCGTGGATGACCAAATCGGCAATGTCATCAAAGGGTGTCGGCTCCCGGTTGACAATAACCAGGGCCGCGCCCGCTTCCTTGGCCAGCTGGGGCATAAAAGCGGCCGGGTAAACGACCAGGGAAGAACCGATGCTGATAAAGAGATCGCAGCTGCGGCTTCGTTCCTGGGCCTCTTCCAGGGTCCGCACGGGCAGCTGCTGGCCAAAAGCGATGGTGGCCGGCTTGAAAAGCCCTCCGCACTCCGGGCAGTTCTCCGGTATTTTCCCCTGTTCAAGCAGTTTGTAGGCTTCTGTCCAGGGATAGTTGGCCGCACAGTCAAGACAGCGTATTTTCCACATCGTCCCGTGCAGTTCCAGGACTTTTTCCGGGCTGTTGCCGGCCTTCTGGTGCAGTTCTTCTACATTCTGGGTAATTACGGCGCTCAGCCGGCCCCGTTTTTCCAGCTCGGCGATAGCCAGGTGGGCCGGGTTGGGCTCCACACCCCGAAATTCCCTGTAGGTGACCCGAAACAAATCCCAGTACCTGCGGCGGCTCTCTTCGGAGGAAACAAATTTCTGGAAAGTCATTTCCCTGGGATCGAAACGGTCCCAGATCCCGCCCGGGCTGCGGAAGTCGGGCACCCCTGATTCTGTGCTTACGCCGGCCCCGGTAAAAACGACAATATTGCGGCTGCCTGCGATCAGTCCCGCCAGCTTTTCAATTTTTTCTCCGCTCATCTCAGATCACTTCCTCAAAGCAGCAGATTCCGGCCGGGGGCTGGAACCCGGCCCTTTCTGCTTCTTGTGCCTGGTTCCATTATAATCAAACCACCCCCTTTGATGCAAAAACCGTTAAATTACAAATTATCCCCTTTAGCCGCTGCCGGCAGTAAGCCGGACCCGGGCTTCCCTGGACTTATTAGCCTGCATCCCATGCCCGGCTGGTGTTGATCGCATTAGCCATCACTGGTAGAATCTAATTAACTGTTGAACCTGGATATCGTGTCAATGATTATTCAGCAAGCTCAAAAGCTTGCTGTTTTGTTCGGCGGATATAATTAAAACGAGGGTGAGGGATTAGGAGTGAACATGAAAAAGATACTGCTGGTGGTGCTGGTTGTCCTGGCCACTAATATATTGACCTTTTGGGGGGCAAGGAGCCTGGGCCCGGAAACGGCAGGGCCGGTGGGTGAAGAAACCGCGGCCCCGGCTGACCTAACAGAGGATTTTCAGCTCTTCCGGGAAATTATAGACATCCTGGAAAACGAACATATTAATGAAATCGATCAGGATGAACTGCTGCACGGCGCCTTTAAGGGCATGCTGGAGGCGCTCGATGATCCGGAAGCAAGCTACCTGGACAGGGAAGACTTTGAAAACCTGAGGGTGCAAACTGAAGGAGTATACGGAGGGGTTGGAATCGAGGTTTTCCTTGATAATGACTACGTCACCATCGTAGCCCCAATTTCCGGAACCCCGGGCGAGGAAGCCGGCCTGAGTTCAGGAGACCGGATTGTCGCCGTCGACGGCATCAACCTGGTCGGAGAGGATCTGAACAAGGCCGTCAGCCTGATGCGCGGCGAACCCGGGACCGATTTGGAAATGGAAGTAGAGCGGCCGGGTGTAGATCAAGTGCTGGTCTTCGAAATCACCCGGGAACAGATCGAGCTGGATACCGTACAACACGAGATGCTGGATGATCAAGTGGGCTACATCAAGCTGACCAGCTTCTCCGATACTACGGCCCAGGAATTCGAAGCAGCGGTCGAAGAATTGAAACAGAAGAACATGGGGGCCCTGATCATCGACCTGAGGAACAACCCGGGTGGACTTCTGAGTGCGGCGGTCCAAATTGCCGACATTCTCATTCCCGAAGGCCCGATTACCCATATTGAAAGCCGCGAGGGCAGGATCGAAACCCATAGTTCCGAACGGGAAGCACTGGGGATCCCCATGGCCGCCCTGGTAAACGGAGCAAGCAGCAGCGCTTCAGAGGTCCTGGCCGGCGCCCTGCAGGATACAGATGCGGCTGTGATCATCGGAACCCAAACTTTCGGCAAAGCCTCCGTGCAAAATATCAGGCCGCTGAGCGATGGCGGAGCCCTTCGTTATACTGTCGCCCACTACCAGACCCCCGGGGGGAGAACCATTCATGAAGAAGGCCTGACCCCGGATCTGGTCGTAGATCCGCCGGCCATAGTCGAATTGGCCATGCAGCCGATCAGCACCGGCCTGGTTGAAGGGGACGAGGGGGAAGAAGTGGAGACCCTGCAAAAATTATTGGCCGAATTCGGCTACCTTGATCAGGAAGTAAGCGGTCACTTCGATCGGGTTACCAGGGAAGCCCTGGAAGCATTTCAAGAAGACCAGGGCATTTATGTTACCGGCGAAATGAGCGAAATGGTCGTCAGGAAGTTTCATGAAGAAATTGAAGCCCGCCGGAAAGAGGACGACCGCAAGCTGGACCAGGCCCTGGAATTATTGAACCAGGAGCTGGAGTAAACCCTTACCAGCGGGCATGGTGCTCTTCAGCCCAGCCCAGCAGGTTTTCAAAAGTGTAGGCAGTGCCGGCATCATCTTTAACGGTGCCGGAAAAGCGGCCAAACAACTGGGTCATCTCTGAACCGATCAAGAGAACCTTGTTTTTGGCCGCTCTTTTAAAGAAAGGTTCAAAGGTAACATTGACCCGGTCCGACAATGCAGTGCGGATGTTCCAGGGATATGAAAAATTCCTTTCGTTATATTCAAAGATTACATCTTCGCTAATCTTGCTCAATTTCCCGTCCAGGCAAATGCCGTTTTCGTTCATGCCCGTGCCGTCGGTCCATCCGGCGCCAAAATTAAGGCCAATGGTATGCTCACCGGCACGACCGGCCGCACTGGCCCAGTTCCAGAAACAGGAGAAGGGCCAGATCCCCCGGCCGTAATCCAGGCAGCCAAATCCGCCTGCCATATCATATTCTTCCGGCCCCAATTTGATGGTGCCTTCTGCCGGCAGGGCGTTTTGCTTGGAAGTGAACTGGAACCGTTTGTCGTTCCAGGGGATGACCACGTTAAGGGTTTCGTGAGCGGGGGGATAATTAACCCTTAAAGCTGCTGATAAAACATCGCCTTTGAAACTGGGGCAATCAACCCTGATTTCAGTATCGCTGCTGCCTGTTTTAAAAGCAACGCTCATCTTCTCATCTTCGAAAAAAACATCATCCCCGACGTAATTGCCTAAAAAACAGCCGCGGCCGAAAGGGCGCGGTATGGTCAATTCGTGATAAAAGTTTGTTTCAAAATCGATCAAGTAGACAAAAGCCAGTCCCAGGTAGTCAAGGTTGGTAAGAGTTGCCGAAAAAAGGCACCTTTCCGTGGCCACCGCCCAGTAATTCCACCGCTTCTTGCGCAGGGGGCTTCCCGTCAGGTTGCAGTTGTGCAGCGGTTGGCGTGACCAGCCTACTGCTTCCCGGTTTAATCTGCCGTCAGGAGAACACAAATCCACCGCTTTAGTAAGTTCCGGTTCGTTGTAGTTTTTGACTTCCGTCATTTTAAACCCCCGTTGATAATAAATTTAGGTCAGCTTAATTATTTTCATTTAATATTACTTTATCACATCTGCCCGGGCCGGGGCCATAGCTGTAGAATCTATTACGGCGGCCGGACTTGTCTTTAAAACCCGGTTCTGGTAATCTTTATAAGGGAGTTGATAAATTGGAAACAAGATTGGAAATAACAGTTCGATCTACAGAAGTCGATTACCTGGGGCATGTCAATAATGCCAAGTACTTAGAATACATGGAGTGGGGAAGGGAAGACTGGTTAAAACAGGTCGGCTCCTCTTTTAATGATCTTGTAAACCGGGGCCTGGGAACGGCCACGGTCAATATTAATATTAACTACCTTGGAGAATGCTATAACGGCGATCAACTGATCATTAAAACCGCCCCGCTTAAAACCGGAACCAGCAGTTTTGTTTTCTACCAGGAAATATTTAAAAAAGTGACCATGGAAAAAGTGGCCGATGCCCGCATAACCATCGTGGTGTTCGACATAACCACCCGAAAAAGCAGGCCCATCCCCCCGTACCTCCTGGAGCTCCTCGCTCCAGCTTCAGATCAGGCCCCCGATCAAAACCCTGGATAACAAAAAATTTGAGCCGGTATCAACCGGCTCTATGCTGTGGTAATTAAACTCAGTTATTGATAAGCTTTAAAGCGAGGTTGCAGGGCGCCGGCTAAAAAAGGTCGGCCCAGACGGGGATTTCTTTCACTTCAATTTCCGGTTTCCTAGGCCGTTCTGAGGTGGGATTATCCTGCTGGTCTGAACCGGGATTGTCTACCTGGCCGCTGCTGACAGCGCCTTCATCTCCATCACCTGAGCCGGGGCTGCTTAGATCAAGCCCCGTTTCCCGGCTGCTCCCTGCACCCGGTCCGGGGTTATTCATGCTGAAGCTTTCTCTTATTTCCGCCTTGCCCACAACAGTCATATTTTCGTACAGGTAAGCGCCGGACCAGGGACTGCTGATGTCAATATGCCGTTGAACGGTGCCCTCCGAGGTGCCGGCCTCCTGTTCCATCTCAAAACTGTTATCAAGGTCATCGTTGTCCTCTGCATCAACGGCCCCCTCCAAACCGGGACCCAGGAACAAAACCAGGGCTAAAACAGCTATTAAAAGCGCTCGCTTTTTAAAGAATCCCTTCATCATATAGGGCCCCTTTACCTTTATTCTGCCGGCTCCGGCAGCATAATCTTTTTATCCTGCTCTCCAGTTTGACTGCCCCTATTTTACCACTTAAAAAGCGCCTGAGCAATATGCGGCTTGAAGGATTTTAAACGCTTTCGGCCCTGATAATAGCATGCCTGCTGACTTGATATGCTAATTTTTTCATCAGCGGCACCCGGACGACATAGCTGTTGTGGGCCTGCTCCAAATTTCTCCCCGTCCGATCGTCGGTTATCCTGTCTACCCTTGTTTTGACTACTTCGAATTGGTTTGGATCGAGAATTTCCAGGGTATCGCCTACCTTAAAGCGGTTCCGGGCCATGATCCTGATGGCGCCCTCTTCGAGGAGGTGTTCATCGACGGTGCCCACAAAATCATAATTCCTGATCGGCCCGGCCTGGACCGTCGATTCTGTTTCAGTTTCCGCTTCCGGAAAATAAAAACCCGTCGTATAAGGGCGATGGGGTACTTTCTCCAATTCTTCGCGCCAGCGGGGATCAAAGTCGGACTTGAGATCCGGGTCATCATAGCGGTCCAGGGCGGCCCTGTAAACCCGGGTAACAGCGGCCGCGTAATAGGCAGTTTTCATGCGCCCTTCAATCTTAAGGCCGTCCACGCCCGCTGCCGCCAGCTCGGGAATATGCTCGATCATGCACAGATCCCTGGAATTTAAAATATAAGCGCCCCGGTCATCCTCAAAGAGGGCCAGCTCTTCTTTTCGGCCCACCTCCCGCAGCCGGTACTCCCAGCGGCAGGGCTGGGTGCATAACCCCTGGTTGGCGGAGCGGCCGGTCAACACCGAAGAAAGCAGGCAGCGGCCTGAAAAGGCTACGCACATGGCGCCGTGCACGAATACTTCCAGCTTCATCTCCGGCACGTTTCGCTTGATGGCACCAACCCTCTCCAGGCTGAGCTCCCGGGCCAGGATCACCCGGTCTACTCCCTGCTCTTTCCAGAACCTGACGCTTTCCGAGTTGGTGGTATTGGCCTGGGTGCTCAGGTGGATCTCAACCCCGCTACCATGGCGGCGGACGGCAGAAAAAAGGCCGGGATCGGAAACGATCACGGCATCGATGCCCATGTCCACAGCCTGTTTAAAATAAGCCAGCATACCTGCAAAATCTTCATCAAAGGGAAATATATTCAGGGCCAGGTAGACCCGGCGGCCGCGCTGGTGGGCAAAAGCGATCCCTTCGGCAAGCTCGTCGGGGGTCAAAGAAGCCTCGGGCACTCGTAAAGAATAAGAGCCGGCGCCGCAGTATACCGCATCCGCTCCGAAGCGAACCGCCATTTTTAACTTTTCCAGGTTTCCGGCCGGCGCTAATAGTTCCATACCAGGATTATAACGCAAATACCCCTTCCTGGGAAACATCCGCCCAGGTCCTATTTTTTGCCGCCGGCCATTAATACCGCCTGACCGACCTGGAAAACAGCCAAAATCGTCCCCGTATCGCTTCCGGAAAGATTGAATTCTTCAGCTATATAGGTAAGCACGGCGGAAAAATTGTACCAGGGCAGGTAGCTCAAGACCATGCTGACGACCATCAAAACCAGTATTTTGTTTTTATTATCCGGGCCCGGGCCTTCGGCCCTTACACCTGCGGCACGCATAAATCGGCCGCCCCTTGCTCAGAAAGAATTAGATCCGGATCGTTGGCGGCGACAAGTTCCCTGATTATTTCGGCATACTTGACTTTTTTCCTGATCATGGTTATATGTTCATCGTCACCGGTCCAGGGCTGATACAAGCTGGCCCCGCCCCCGGCGGAAAGAGCTACTCCGGGTTCGATTTTATAATAGACCGGCGCACAGCAGCGGGCAATTTCCGCCCCGTCGTAGAAACGGTTCATGCCCCCGAATGACAGGGAAGTGTAAATATAAAAATCCATCGGGATACTAATTGTCTTCCTGATGGCCGCCATCTGGGGCAGGGTAATGTCGGAGGGGGTATTAAAAGAACTGACCCCCAGGTCTTCAACCAGCCTGGCCCCGGCCGGGGAACTGATCGAGGCCCAGACCGACAGCTTGATGGCAATATCCTTCGGGAAATTGCCCTGTTCCTGCATGGTCTTAATTAACCACATCAAGCCTTCATCGACAATCATAAAGCCCCGGATTCCTTCCTCGTACATCCTGATCATGTCGGCGATCACCTTGCGCAGTTCATCCGAACCGCGCAGGTTCATCCCGCAGCGCATCCCTTCCTCGGTGGCGGCCTGGCGCCCCGTATCCCAGCCCAGGCGCGGCCCGGGTACGGCGATAACTTCCATCTTTTCGGCTGCCGCCATCTGGGCGAAATCACGCAGCTCCTGCCGGTCAAAAAGGGTCCCGCCCTGGACAATGGAGATTAACCGGTGGACGGGGACCCCGCGCTTGTTCTTTTCATCGATCAGGGCCTCCAGGACCCTGGGCCCTTCCAGGCCGGTCAGCTCCATCCGGTAATGGGCCCCGTCTTTAAACCTTTTGGGGCTTGAAGGCAGCTCGTAAGCGTCGCGGCCGGGGATGCCCGCCTCTTCAAACCATCTTGAAACATGATCCATCTTCATATTCAGTTCCTCCTGTTATGGCCTTTCGTTTTCACTGACTGCTGCCGGGCAAGCATGGCTGAAACATGCTAACGGCGGTGCAGGTTCCTGGCCCCGATAAAGGATAAGCCGTTTTCAACCAGCTTCCTGGCCGTCCGGTTAACCGCCTCGTGTTTGATCAGGTAATTTTTCTCCAGGGCTTCCATTTCTCCCGAGGAAACAATTTCGTCCTTATCCCGGAAATAATCCAGGATATCGGAAGGGTGATCCAGCCCCTCTTCCATGTCGGGGTACCCACCTTCATGTTTTGCCGAAATATTAGGAACGCTGCCGGCAATTTCAATCAATTCGTCCAGGCGGTCATAAGGCTGGCGCACTATGCTTTTTTTAGTCTCGGTGATATGATGCTCAATCCGGACCTTGTTTCCCAGGCCCAGCTGGTGACGGACGGCAGAGGTTAAATCGAGGGTCTTATTGTTGACCGAGTTGCTCAGGTTAAAGCCGGCCAGGGGGGTGGTTCCGTCTTCCCGGGAAAGCATCCTGGCCATAAGTAATGTCCATAAGACTGAATAAGGGTTGTCATTGCCCATAAAAACTGAAATTTTAAATTTAATGTCAACTCCCAGTTTGTAGAGTAGATAGCCCAGCAAAACGGTTCCCGCATTAATGTTTAAAACTTCATCAATCCCGTAGCGGGTGTAATAGTAAAGAAGCTCATCGACCCACATCAGGGCATAATCATTAGGCTGGCCGATCCCGCCAAAATAGCCGGTAATCGTTTCCGGGCCGCCCAGGTGGATATTTGATCCGTCGGTCCCCTTGGTATCGAGGCTTTCCACATAGCTGGCCCCGACAATTTGCATTGCCGCCGCTACTGCCAGAATATCGCCCTGATCGTTCTCCTGCTCTTTCATCTTGCGGACCCGGATGTAGCGCCCCGGCATGACATCCTGGTTTTTAATAGCCTGCTTCGCTTCGCTGATCAGCCAGGGGAAATACTGAAGGGCGCTGATTTCGAGGGTAACTGCGTTCCCTTCATGAAAAGATCTCCCCGTCAGGTCAGCCTCTTCACCTAAAACATGGCGGTAAAAATCCGAAATGGCAACAAACTCCCCCTTGTCCCGGGCCTCGATCAACCAATGGAGGTCCTTCAGGTAGGGGGAATCAAGGTTGTCGAGGCGCTGGATCAGGTTGGAAAGTTGTTTCGCTTCGCCTGCCGCAGCATTAATCTCGTCCACAGTGCCGTACTTGTTGACCACCTTTACAAGCTCATTCACCAGGCGGTTGTTCGGATCTGCCAGAAACTGATTGATCTCCTTAACTCTTGAGGCATCAATGTTAAACTGCTCCTTAAACATATTCTTACCTCCTTAAATCTTTAAAGGATTGATATATGATCCGGTATTAACCGGCATGATCCCTCCCCCGGGGTTTTTGGATCCCGCCGCCGGACTTAGATCCTGTTCTGAGACGGTGACGGAGCTGTTTTTAAGAGATCCCATCCCCAATACTACTTCGGCTATCCCTTTTGTCCCGTGCAAAAGGCCGCAAGCAGGAAGCCTTAATTAACCTGTGCCAGCCGCCTCTGGCTAGATTTTTAAGCTGCACCCCCTTATGCCGGTATCTTAAGGAAAAATAACGCAGTGCGGCTTTAGTTACAAGCTTCCCGGGATGATTGACAGCAAGTATTTTGGCAAGCAAAAAGAAGGACCGATCATTAGGCAAAGTAGAGTTTTTATTGGATTCTTGCTATAGTGCTATAGGGTTTTACTATTCAATTCTACTTCTTGTCGAATTCTCCTTTTTTTCCATGATAGCACCGCCCCGGCTGATTTAGGG
>PWGD01000127.1 GCA_003554395.1 Syntrophomonadaceae bacterium | reverse complement strand
GTATTTTTTATCCCCGCTTACTTTTTCTCCACCTTCAACCCACTTTTTAAAGCGAAATCCGTAAGCTATCTCTTCAGCTTCTATCTCTACTTCATCACCGTGCTGATAAGTACCGCTTCCTTCAAGCGCGGCCAGGAAGTTTCTACCCCCGGGGCTGCTTTCAAGTTCTACCTCGTAGTTTTTGTCTGTAAAACTGGCTACCAGGTCCAGGTCCTGTTTTACCTCAAGTTTTAATTTCCGGCTCTTGTCCTCCAGGGGTTCATTGTTTTTGGTCCATTCTTCTAATTCATACCCTTCTGCAGGTTCAGCTTTTACAGTAACTGTTTCACCTTCTGCATAAGCCCCGCTGCCGGTTACTTCGCCAGTTCCTTCTGGTTCAACTTCTATTTCAACTGCATATTTATCTGCAGCGCACCCTGGAAAAATGACCAGGAAAGCGGCTAATAACAGGCTTAAAAAGATTTTTAGAAGAAATGATTTACTGAACAATTTTCCACCCCTTTAATTCGAGCAACCCAAAAAAGACCTTAAAAATGATTGTGCTTTATTTTAATAAGCTTGGGTCGGTTTTTAACAAAGCGTTAGCATAAACATGATCATTAAAGAAGAAGATGGGCAGCGTTTTTTGATAATTACTCTTTGCGTCAACCGTAGCAGGGGTATGGATTATTGTCAATAATATTTTTGGCGGTGCTGACAAGTCATTACCGCTCCGAAACGGTTAGCGGATTTGACATTGAAAATGATTTCTTTGTGTCCGGATATTATATTTTAAATTATTTAATACAGGGGGTTGACAATTACATAAATTAATTTATTATAATAAGTAGTTTATGATATAAACTTAATTAACGGGGTGCTTAAAATGAAAGAAAAACGGCCGGATCAGCAAAACGAAATTAGTAAACTGGAAGAGGACCTGAAACTTATAAAGAAAGCGGTAAGCAGGAGCGGTTCAATCCTGCAGTACATGGAAGTATCGAAGACGCTGCGCCCGGTCGCCTTTTTGACCGGAATCTTTATGATCCTTTTCTGCGCGCTTTTCTACTATTTCATCCTGCAGCAAGGCAGCTATGAGGCCATCCCTTCCCAGGTTAAGCTGGTGCTTTATCTGGCCATCGCTCTCGCTTTTATAATGGTCGGCGTCCTGAAAATCCGCGGCCTTTTTGCCCGGGCCCGCGAAATTGACGAGCAGATCACTTTTATACAATTTTTTGACGCGGTTTATACCGACCGTTTTTTGACCATGTTAATACCTTTCTTAATCAGTCTAATTGCCCTGCCGCTCTATTTCAGCTTTAGCGGGTTGGGTGAAATGGCCCTGCCCTTGCTGATGATCATTTTTGCCCTGCTTTGCTTTTCCCTTTCGCCAATTTTTTACCTGCGGGAGATGATCTGCCTCGGTACCTGGCTGCTTTTAACCGGCTTCGTATTCCTGATCTGGCTGCCCGAACTGCATCTATTGCTGCATCTGATCTTCGGCTTCGGGGTTGGATTTTTAATCATGGCCGCTTCCGGCTATCTTTTAAACAAGGGGACAGCATAAATAATGGCAGCCAGGGAAAGAATACAACCGTCAATCGATAAAGTGATCCATGAGAGGGCCCGGCTGCTGATCCTGAGTTATCTGGCTGCCGGCGAGCATCGAAAAGTACCCTTCCTGGAGCTTAAAGAAAAGCTCGATCTTACTGCCGGCAACCTCTCTATTCAGCTGCGCAACCTGGAAGAGGCGGGATATCTAAAAATTGAAAAGCGTATTGCCGGGCGCAAGCCGGCCACCGATGTAGTGCTAACCCCGGAGGGGATGAAGGCACTGAATGAATATCTCTCTGAAATGGAAAAGCTGATCCAAAGTGTCAAAGAAGCCGGAGACGGCGATAGGGGGAGTAAGCGGTGATTGAAGTTAAAAATCTTTACCACGATTACACCGGGAAGGGTAAGTATGCCGTCATGGATGTCTCTTTTCAGATTGATGAAGGCGAGATATTCGGATTTCTCGGCCCGAGCGGTGCCGGTAAAAGCACGGTCCAGAACATTATGACCGGCCTTTTGAAACTGCAGCGGGGAGAGGTACTCTATGGGGGCAAGAAGGTCTCGGAAATAAGAAGGGCCTTTTTCAACCACATCGGCGTCTCCTTTGAGCACCCGAACCTTTATAGCAAGCTGAGCGGCCTGGAAAACCTGCGCTATTACGCCGGGCTATTCGATGTGCCGACCCGCCCGCCGCTGGAACTCCTGGAACTGGTCGACCTGCGCGAAGCGGCCAACCGCAAAGTGGCCGCCTATTCCAAGGGGATGAAGCAGCGCCTCGTTTTTGCCCGCGCCCTGATCAACAACCCGGGCATTCTCTTCCTCGACGAGCCAACGGCCAGCCTCGACCCGGTCACGGCAGCTAAAGTGAAAAATATTATCCTGCAGAAAAGAAGCGAAGGAGCAACGGTATTTCTTACCACCCACAACATGTATACCGCCGAAGAGATCTGTGACCGGGTAGCCTTTCTCGATGAGGGCTCCATCGTAGCCATGGACTCACCCCGGGCCCTGAAGCTGAAGTACGGGGAGCAGTCGGTACGGGTTGAGTATTACGAAAATGGCAATGTAAAGAGCAAACTGTATTTCCTGGCCCGCGAAGAAGATCGCCGCGCCCTGCAGGAAATTATCGACTCCAAGGAAGTGCAGACCCTCCATTCACAGGAAGCCAGCCTGGAGCAGATCTTTATCCGCCTTACCGGAAGGGAGCTGTCAGCATAATGCGCCGCTTTCTATCGCTCTTCATGCAGGACCTGGTCGTTGTCTCGCGCAACGCCCTGATGTGGGTGGTAGTGGGAGCGCTGGTGGTAATCATCATGGTTGTGCTCTTTCTGATTCCGGCCGACTATGACCTGGAAGACACCTACTATTTCTACGATGCCAGCAAGACGGGCTACCTTGAAGAGGAAGCGCGGCGGGATGGGTTGGAGGATGAATTTATTCTTGGCAGCCTGGAGGAACTCGAGGAAGCGGTACAGGCCGACCCCGGTTCAATCGGCATTTATTTCAGCGACTCCGGAGAAAGGCCGCAGATTACCATCCTTCACTACGGCACCATCAGCGAGCAGAACCTGAACCTGATCGCTGCCGCCCTGGAAGAACCGCTGCGCCCCTATTATGATCTGGAAACCGGAGACGGTTACCGGGTTGAATACTTAAGGCCTTTTAGTGCGCCGGTGCCCCAGAATCAGAATGCGGTGCCGCCCCTGCTAGCCTTCGAGGTGATTGTCCTGGGCTTCCTGATGGCGGCGGTGCTCCTCTTCCAGGAAAAAGCGGACGGCGTGAACCGCGCCTACCGGGTCACACCCGGCGGCACCTCCCCTTACATATTGGCCAAGGGAGCGGTATTCAGCCTGATCGGGCTCTTTTACGGCCTCCTGATGATTATGCCCACTGTAGGGGTGAGCCTGAACTACCCGGCCCTGATCCTCGCCCTCATTCTGGGCTGCTTCTTATATACCTGCCTGGGCCTGGTAGTGGCCGCCTTTTTCAACAATATTTCCGAGTGGCTCTTTGTCGGTATCGCCCTGCTGATGGTGAACATGACCCCGATAATCTCCTACGGCTGGCCTTCTTTCTCTCCAGCCTGGATCACCTATATCCCATCCTACCCGATTATTTTTGGCCTGCGGGAAATTCTTTTCCCCACCGGTAGAGACCTTACTTCTCTCTATATTTACCTGGCAGCAGCGGCGATCCTCTCTTACCTGCTCTGCCATCTGGTTGTCCATTTCAAACTGATGAGGGAGGGACGCTAAATGAAAGCGATTTTAAACCTGCTGCGCCAGGACCTGGCCACCGCCCTGCGCGATAACATTGTTTTATACATGATCGTTTCGCCGCTCTT
>PWGD01000059.1 GCA_003554395.1 Syntrophomonadaceae bacterium | reverse complement strand
CCGGGTTCCGGTTCCGGAGGATCCGGGTCAGCCCTATTTTCTGATTCCTGATCTTGATCTTTTTCGTCTTCATCGGTATCTTCGTTCGGATACATGAAACCGAGCAGCATGACCATAATAATCGGGGCCAGGGCCACCAGGGCAATCAGGCCAAACCCGTCGATTACAGCATCCCGACCTTCCATGACATCGGCAGCCCCCACCGCCAGGGCCATAATAAAGGTGACAGTCATCGGGCCGGTAGCGACTCCGCCTGAATCAAAGGCAACGGCGGTAAAAGAAGGTTGTGAAAAAAACATTAAAATTATAGCCAGCAGGTAGCCGGGTATGATGATGTAGTAGAACGGAATGCCGTAAACAATCCTGGTCATGCCAAGGGAGATAAAGATGCCCACGCCAAGGCATAGAGTATACAAAATAATATTGCTTTTAATATAACCGCTGGAATTATCTTCTACCTGGTTGCTGAGGATACGCACGGCTGGTTCAGCCATGGTGGCTACAAAGCCCAGGATAAAGCCAAGGGGAATCAGGACCCATTTATAAGGCAGGTTGCCCAGGATCGCTCCCATTTCAGATCCAACTGGCATGAAACCTGCTTTGACTCCCTGCAGAAAAAGGGTCAGTCCGGCAAAGGCAAATAACACCCCGACCAGGAGCCTGATCAGCATTTCTTTGGGCAACTTATAAACCAGCATGAAGACCAGGAATAAAACCATGATGGGGCTTAAGGCAGTAAGGACCTCCAAGAGGACTTCGCTAAAATTTTGAAATATAAGGCCGAAAATCACCCGTAAATCACCCCCAGGATCAGGACCCCGATCACCGGGCCGATAGAAGCTAACCCGATCAACCCGAAGGTATCTGAAACCCCCGATTTTCCGCCCATTACCGAGGTGGCCCCAACTCCGAGGGCCAGGATAAAGGGAACAGCCATGGGGCCGGTCGTGACTCCGCCGGCATCAAACGATATAGCTACAAAGTCGGGAGGAACCCAAAAAGATAATACCACGATGATAATATAACCGGCGGTAAGAAGATAGCGGATGGGGATGCCAAGTAAGATCCTCAGAATGGCGACTGCTACGAAAAATCCGACCCCGATCGAAACCGCGGTTATCAAAACGCCGGCTTCTATGGCCCCTCTTGATGCTATATCGACCTGGTGGGCTAAAACCCTGACATCGGGTTCAGCCACTGTGATAACAAAACCGAAAATGAAAGCGGCAATTAACAATAACGACAGTGAACCCCGGGTTACCAGCTCCGAGCCGATCATTTCCCCGATCGGTAGTAAAGCCACCCTGACCCCGACCAGGAAAAGAAAGAGGCCCGTTGTTACCATCAGGGCTCCAGCAATAAACTGCCAGAACAAGCTGATTGGTGCCTGGAGAAATAACAACAGGGTCAAAGAAACCACCACTACGATAGGGACTGTGGCCTGTAAGACTTCCAACAGTATCTCTTTTACATCATTGACCATATTTAATCCCCGCTGGAACAAAACTCTCTTCGTCTTTAGGCTTTTAGTGCTCTGGTCCGGCTTTTTTAGTTGTTACAATGGTACATTAATCGCCTTATTCTGTCCAGATGCCTGGCGGTATGACCCGTTTGCCTTGATGCTGTCAATTGATAGATCATAATCTGACGGGTAAATTATCTCAGATTGCCTTTCTCGAACCGCCACCAATCAGATTCAAATCAGAAAAAAATTTGAACAGCTGCCAAGGAAAATTATTAATATTCAGAAATATTGCAATTAATGTGCCGTTAAAGAATAACAATCTTATCTTATTTAAAATTTTGAACCATGTCAAGCAAATATTTTTTGATACAAAATAGACTTGAATTACTCGTTTTTTGTTCATTAAGAACTATTGTTCCTGCTTTTGGAAGTGGAACAGGCGGGGAAAATATGTTATGATGCGCTTTAGTATTACGGTTAATTGAAGAGAGGACTTAGACTTATGGATGAGCATTTCTTTGCAGAAAATTATCCGGTCAAGCCCGACCCGGAATGGATGGAACGCTTGCAGCGGGAACTAAATCCCCGGCAGTATGAATTTGCCACCACCGAAGACCGGGCCTTGTTAGGCCTGGCCGGTCCCGGCTCCGGAAAAACAAGGGCCCTGATTTACCGGGCAGCCCACCTGATTAAATGCGGAATTAAACCGGAGCAGCTATTACTGCTTACCTTTACCAATAAAGCGGCCGGGGAGATGAAAGAACGTCTTGAGGACTTACTTGGCTTTCTGCCCCGTAATTTATGGGCGGGGACCTTCCACAGCACCGGTTCTCGAATCTTGAGGAGACATGCGGACCGGGTTGGAAGGACCTCCAACTTCACTATTTTTGATGAAGACGACAGCAGAGCGGCCCTGAAGCAGATCCTGGGCACTATTGATATCAGCGACGAGGATCGCAAACTGATCATGAAGCGCGGCCTTTTAGGCCGGATCATAAGCCAGGCTCGAAACTCGGGACTCACTATCAGGGAAGTGATGGAAGAGAACTATCCTTACAGGTTGGAGTACATGGAGACCATCAACCAGGTTGCAGAACTTTATGAACAAAAAAAAAGGGATAGCAATGCTTTTGATTTTGATGATTTACTGCTTTGCTGGCTCGATCTTTTTGAAAATTTCCCTCTGATCAAAGATCAGTACCGGAGACGATTCAGACACGTCCTGGTCGATGAATTCCAGGATACCAACACAGTCCAGGCCCGGATTATTGACCTGTTTGCCGGAGGCAGTTCGCTTTGCGTTGTTGGGGACGATGCCCAGTCTATTTATGCCTTTCGCTATGCCAATATTGGCAATATCTTATCCTTCCCGGAAAAATACGATCGCTGCCAGGTGGTGCGCATGGAACAGAACTACCGCAGCAGCCCTGAAATCGTCGAGCTGGCCAACAACCTGATCAGCCATAACCGGGATCAGCTTCAAAAGACCCTCTTTTCCAGTAATCCCCCGGGGGAGAAACCGGTGGTGGCCAAAGTATTTGATGCCCGCCAGGAAGCTACTTTTGTCCTCCAGAACATTTGGGAGTTGCAGAACAACGGCATTCCATTAAACGAAATTGCCGTATTGTACCGCAGTTCATACCTGACCCCTGAAGTGGAATTTGCCCTGTCTCGCAGGGGGATCAGCTACCGCACTTACGGCGGGGTCAAGTTTTTTCAAAAAGCCCATGTTAAGGACGTCCTGGCCTACTTAAAAGTGATCTATAATCCCCATGACGAAAATTCCTGGCGCCGCATTGCCACTCTCCAGAAAGGTATTGGGCAGGCTTCATTTGACAAGCTGTGGTCAAAGTTAAGGACCTATGAAAACCCTCTTAAAGCGGCCCTGGCCGGACATGAAAAGCCCTCCAGGGGCAAAGAAGGGTGGGAAGCGCTAAGGGTTACCCTGGAGCTTATCTATAATAACGGGCAAGATAAGGTTCCCGCCCTGATCGATACCATTTTGGAAGCTAATTATGATTACATTTTAAAGCAGAACTACCCTGATCAGTACGAAGAAAGGTTCCGGGGTATTGAGCGATTGGCTATCTATGCAGATCGGTTTGAAAGCCTTCCTGTATTCCTTGAATCCCTGGCCCTGGAGGAGTCTGTTTTTGCCGATACCAGCGCCGCCGGCGCTTATTCAGGTGAACAGCTGATCCTGTCCACAATTCACAGCGCCAAGGGTAAGGAGTGGGACTGCGTTTTTATTATCGGCATGAACCAGGGTCAGTTTCCAAGTTACCGCTCCGGGTTGGCCGATTTAGATGAGGAGCGGCGTCTTTTTTATGTAGCGGCTACCAGGGCCAGGCGTTACCTCTTCCTGAGCACATATATTGAGGATTATCGCAACTACGGTTCCACTTCCGAAGGGCCTTCCCAGTTTCTAAGAGAGCTTCCACCCGAATGTTACCGGCTGATTGATT
>PWGD01000044.1 GCA_003554395.1 Syntrophomonadaceae bacterium | reverse complement strand
GGCTCCGCTTTTTGCCGATAAATCCTGCTCCTCCGCCATGATGCTGTGCTCCGGGAAGTGATTTCGAATTGTTTTTATAATTTTTTCCTGGGCCTTGATATCAGCTTCGGTTACCAGGTTGTTCAGCGCTTTTTCTGAAACGGAGGCATCTCCCTGCATCCGCAAAACGATTTCCCCGGCCTGGCGGGCTGCGATCTGGGCTACCCGGAGCTGTTCATTAAAAAAAGCATCCATTCGATATTCAACTACTTTCTTCCGGGTGTATTTTGTTTCCCGGCAGCTATATTTTAACATAAAATATGCCCAGCCAAATATCAGGGGAAGGCGACGATGCAGGTCAGGGGGACGTGACAGAGGGACGGGGTTGTTGACAACTTTTAAGGTTAAACACTTTTTACTCCGTTGGATACTTATGTCTCGAAGTGTAATTATAAGCAAAAAATATAGCGGCTAAAATAAAGACAAAAATACCCCGGCTGTGCTGATTAAGAGACCCCGGCCTCAATAAATTCTGTTATACTGTGTAACAGGGTGTCCATTATATAATTACAATTTGCAGCAAAAGCGGGAGGTTTGAAACATTGCAAGATCACAAAATATCATTTACCGGGACTGAGGACTATATTGCCTCGAAAGAACTTCAGAACAGCGTCAATGTGGCGGTAGCCCTGGGCCGGCCCCTTTTGATCAAGGGCGAACCGGGGACGGGAAAAACCATGCTGGCCCAAAGCATCGCCGACGGCCTGGGCAAAAAACTGCTGATCTGGAATATCAAGTCTACCACCAAGGCCAAAGACGGGCTTTATATTTATGATACTGTCCAGCGCCTTTATGACAGCCAGTTTGGCGATCACGACGTCTCCGATATCCGGCATTATATTAAGATGGGTAGATTGGGGGAAGCCTTTCTTGCTTCAGTCCAGGTGGTGCTGCTGATTGATGAAATCGATAAGGCCGACCTGGAATTTCCCAATGATTTGCTCTGGGAATTGGATGTCATGAACTTTAATATCCCGGAAACCGGAGAGACAGTGCACGCCCGGCATCGTCCCATTGTCGTTATTACCAGCAATGCCGAGAAAGAGCTGCCGGATGCTTTTCTGCGCCGCTGTATCTTTCACTATATCGCTTTTCCCGATGCCGCGATGATGTCAGACATCATAGCCGTCCACTATCCTGATCTCGAACAGAAATTACTGGATGAAGCGCTGGCTGCTTTTTACTGGCTCCGCGGCATCGGCAGCCTTCAGAAGAAACCGAGCACCAGCGAATTACTTGACTGGGTCCAGGCCCTGACTGTGGGAGGAATCAGTCCTGAACAGATTGGGGAAGAGCTGCCTTTTCTGGGCGTCCTGTTGAAAAAAGATCATGATTTTACTACTGTCCTGCAGCGCCTGCATAACGAGGGCGCCCAGGCAAAACCAGCCTCGAGGTTTCCCCATCTCAGGTAGGGCAGTAAGAGAGGGCAGGTTATATGTTTATCAACTTCTTTTACCTGTTAAAGGCCTACGGTGTGCCCGTAACCATCACAGAATGGATGATGCTGACAGAAGCGCTGGCCCTGGGGATGGCTCATTCCAGCCTGACCGGTTTTTACCACCTGGGCCGGGCGGTGCTGGTAAAAAGCGAGACCCATTATGATCGCTACGACCTGGCTTTCTACAGCTATTTCCAGGGCATTGAAACGCCCGTTGAGCTGACCGAAAAGGTGCTCCAATGGCTGGAAAAAGCGCTCCCGCCCCGCTATATCTCCCCTGAAGAGAGGCAAAAGTTCCAGGAGTGGGATCTCGATGAACTGCGCCGGCAGCTGGAACAGCGGTTGAAAGAACAAGACGGAGAGCATCACGGCGGATCAAACTGGATCGGGACGGGAGGGACTTCTCCTTTCGGCCACTCCGGCTATCACCCGGCGGGGATCCGTATCGGTGGTGAAGCGGTGAACCAGTCGGCCGTCCAGGTAGCGGCCCAGAGAAACTTCCGGGGCTTCCGGACCGACACCACCATCGGGGTGAGGCAGTTTGAGGTGGCGCTGCGGAAGCTGAGGCAGCTCAGCAGCAAGGAAGAAGGCCCCCGGGAAGAACTGGATCTGGATGAAACGGTTCAGGAAACGGGCAACAAGGGCGGCCTGCTGCAGCTGGTCTGGACCCGAGGCCGCAAAAACATGGTCAAAGTAGCCCTGGTCATGGACTCAGGGGGGTCGATGGATCCCTACATGCGCATCTGCAGCCAGCTGTTCACGGCCATGAACCGGTCCAGCCACTTTAAAGATCTGCGTTTCTTCTTTTTCCACAACTGCATCTACCAGCACCTTTACCAGGAACCGTCCTGCAGCCTAAGCAGCGCAATCAGGACGGATGATTTCCTGCGCATGTTAAGTCCGGATTATAAGCTCATAGTTCTGGGTGATGCCAGCATGGCTCCCAGCGAGCTAACCATGCCGGGCGGTTCTATAGACTGGTCTTACAGCAACGATGAACCCGGGATTGCCTGGCTGCAGCGCATCAAGAACCACTTTGACCATGCGGTCTGGTTGAATCCTATCCCGGCCCACTTCTGGGCTCGGGTGACCGGAAACTATACCATCGCCAAGATTCGCTCCATTTTCCCGATGTATGAGCTTACCGTGGAAGGCCTGGAAGGAGCTATTAAAAAAC
This sequence comes from Syntrophomonadaceae bacterium, assembly GCA_003554395.1. Lineage (GTDB taxonomy): Bacteria > Bacillota > Dethiobacteria > DTU022 > DTU022 > B1SED10-74M. The sequence goes on along the minus strand of PWGD01000044.1, from coordinate 1,307 downwards.
TGAAGGTGCGCCAATAAAAAGTAAAATGTCAGGGGGACGGGGTTGTTGACAACATTTACAGAGAAAAGGATCCGGGCATTAATAAAAAACTCTTCTCTTAACCTCTAAAGGCAGGGGTTTTTTGTTATTAACAAGAATTAAATAATTATATCTAAAACAGATAGAGCCATTTTTATCCAACGGATCGCGAAGCCAGGGCTTCATGAATTTAAATCAAAGAACTAGCAAAGAGGTCAACAAGAGATAAGATCTGGCAGAAGCTAAGATATTATTGAAAAGGATGTTTAACTGCCCGGTGATAGAGTATTTGCTGAAGGAGCCTCCTGGAAAAATGTAATTTGACAAATATAACTAAAACAATGAGGTGGCGATCAGATGAAAAAGAGGGTTTATAAGTATTTTGTTCTTATCTTATTAACTTTTATGATTAGCGTGTTTTTTCTATTAGGCTGTGGTGGAGAAAGCTCCTCGGAAATAGCAACCATTGAAGCCTGGGATGGCACATATGTTGGCGAAGTAAAAGATGGAGAGCCCCACGGCCAGGGGACCTTTACCTGGCGAGACGGCAGAAAGTACAAAGGCGAATGGAAAGACGGTAAGATCAATGGCCAGGGGACAATGACTTTTGATGACGGGGCCAAATATGTTGGCGAATACGAAGAGAGCATGCCTACCGAAGGGACATTTACCTATCCGGATGGAAGGGTCTATGTGGGGCAATGGGAAAACGGTTTGCCGCACGGCCGGGGCACAATGACTTCGCCGGATGGGAACAAATATGAGGGAGAATGGAAAGAGGGCAGCCCTCACGGACAGGGGTCCCAGACCGATCCAGACGGAACGGTGCAAACCGGCAGGTGGGAAAACGGCGAGTATGCGGGCGATTGATTTTTAAATAAAAAAAGCAAATTTACTTCTTATCCAGTAAGCTGTTGCTTCCTGGATCATTCTACATAAAAAGTGTTCCTAATCATATTTTCCACAATTTCGGCTGTGACGGGCCTCGGATTAGTTGCGGCATTGACGTTGTTTACAGCCAGGGTGATAATATACGGCAAATCTTCCTTTTTTATCGTTAAATCATTCTTGTCAATAACTACCGGTGGCTGATCATTGAAATGGCTATAAAAAATCTCATTAATTTGCTCATACCAGGGTAATAATTTTTTTAACCTTTTTGCCGGCAGGGTTACCTTGTTATACTCAAACGCTTCCCTGAGCAGAGCTCCGCATAAAAAACCATGTTGATAATGAGGATAAAACCCGGAAATAACATTTGCGACGCAGTGCAGAATACCCAGGCCGGC
>PWGD01000165.1 GCA_003554395.1 Syntrophomonadaceae bacterium | reverse complement strand
CGCCTGCTCGGGGAGCTGACCGACTGCGATTTTACAGATAAATTCATCGAACCGGCGGGAAAGGGCCTCCTGCAGGAGCTCCAAAAAGACATCCTCTACCGTGAACCGGAGGAAACCGGAAATATAAGCGAAACAGAGCCTCACGAGCCAGATGAGTCCATTAAACTGGTAGCGGCCCCGTCGGTGCGCCGGGAAGTGGAATGGGTGGCCGATGAGATCTGGAAGCTGATGGCAAATGACCGGAGCGATCCGCCCCTGAGGTTCAGCGATATTGCTGTTATCATCAACAGCGCCGGGCGCGATACTTACCTGCCCCAGGTCGAAACGGTTTTTGCCTCCTGCCACAACCTGTCCAGCAGCGTTTCCGACCTACCCGGAATCGCCGGGAGCCGGATTATCGAGGCGATGAGCTTGCTGCTCAAACTGCCCTTCGGGCGTTTTTCAAGGGCGGAGATGCTGGCCCTGATGAGCCACCCCGCCGTTATCGCCCGCTTCGACGATATTACCCCGGGGGACATGGCAGCATTGGCCGAAGCGCTGGGCATTATCTTCGGGGCCGGCCGCGCCGACTTTGAGGGTACCTATATCGATCAGGATGTATACAACTGGGACCAGGGTATCAGGAGGCTGGCATTAGGGGCCTTCATGACCGGTGAGAAGAGCGGTGAAGAGCGTATTTTCAAAGCCGATCAGGGGAAATGGCTGGTGGAAGAGGTATACGGTTCGTCTCGCCCGGCAGCGGCCCGGTTTGGGCTGCTGGCCCGGTCGCTTTTGGCTGATGCCCGTTTTGTGCGCGACAGTAAAATGACTTTAACGGACTGGGCCCGCTTTTACACGGTTCAAATCGACACCTATCTTTATTCAGAAGAGGGGACGGACGAGCGGGACCGCCTGCGCCTGCTCCGGGCCCTGGCAAAACTGGAAGCGATGGACCTGGGGCAGGAGGTAAGCGGCAGGGTGGCGGCCGAAATTGCCGGGCGGGCGATCGAAGCACTGGGCAGCGGCCGGGGTCAGTACCTGGCCGAAGGGGTGGTCGTTTCCTCCTTCCTGCCGATGCGGGCCATACCTTTTAAGGTGGTTTTCCTGCTCGGCCTGGGTGAGGGGCTTTTCCCGGCTGCCGGGCGCAGGGACGCTTTAGACCTGCGGGCTGCGAGGAGGCGGGCCGGAGACGTGGACCCTGCCGAGCGCGATCGCTACATGTTCCTGGAAACGCTGCTTTGTGCCAGAGAGCGGTTATATCTGTCTTACGTGAAAAGAGACGAGCAGACCGGCGACCCGCTGCAGCCTTCAGCGGTGGTCCAGGAACTGCTGCATATATTGAAGCAGGGCTACCTGGATCAAGAAGGCATGAAAGCAATTCGCTGCGAGCCCCCCCTGAGGCGCTATGATCTTGAAAGCCCTGAAGAGACCTTTTTTGATGAGGCCCGGGTTGAGGCAAAGATTCAGGATATCGCCCAAGACTGGCGGGAAAATGCTTTGAGGGCTGATGGCGGTGCGGCGGGGGAAGCAGGAGTCCCGGCCCGGGGCAGCTTTAGCGAAGAGCTGAATGCCATTCAAAAGGCGGCCGGTCATGAAGCCTGGAATAAACTTTCTGCCATGCTGGCCCTGCCCGGCGAAGCGCCGGCTCCGGCTGCGGTCACGGCAGTCCCGCGGGCGTCCTTCGGGGAAGGGGAAAGTTCTATTGAAGCCCCATTTTATCTTTCCCACTCCGCCCTGCGGCGTTTCCTGGAGTGTCCCATGCAGGGCTGGGCTGCTTCCATGCTGGGCCTGGCCGAGGAGGAGGAAGACCTAATCGACCGGGAAGAGGAAGATTTTGAAGTGGACCGGCTGACTGAAACGGTGCTGGTGCGCGGTGTTTTTACAGAATCTCTAGCAGCCGGGGAAAGCCCGGAAGAACTTTACCGGAAGCGCGTAGAACGGCTCCGCCTGGCCGGGCAGATCCCGGTCGGTGAACTGGGCAGGGTTATTGAAGAGCGCCACCTGGGGATCATTAAAGGCTGGCAGGCTGCGCTTAATGCGCTGGCTATAAATGGCGCCGGGACAGCTGCAGGCAGACCGCAACTGCTGGAAAGGGTGCGCCTGGGCCGCTCAAAATCAAGTAGCTCCACTGAACGTGTCCTCGACCCGCTGGCTATAGATATTGAAGTAAAGGGTAAGGAGAGTGACAAAAAGGTGATACCGGTGCAGCTCGGCGGCCTTACTGAAGGGCTGCTCAAGGGGCAGCCGGTAACGATTAACTTTGTGCCCAGAAAGCCTTTTAAAGACCGGGGCAAGGGGGCGGTGACGGGCAGCTTCCGCTATTTCCTGCGGGGGATGATCGACCAGGCCCTGCTGGCTGCGGTGGGCGCTATCAGTGAAAGTGATGGTGAACGGCAAATTCTGCTCTGTTTTTCCGGCGGCCCGGAAGAAAACGCCACCTACCGGATGCGCCTGCAGCCGGCAGAGCAGGCAAAAGCGCTCAAATGGCTGACCGGGCTTTCAGAAGACTTCTTAAACGGCCACCATGCCTACCTGCTGCCGGTTGAGGCTGTGATTACCCATTATTTCGAATCGACCGGGGGCGGCCAAGGCCAGCAGATGCTGTTTGGTATGCCGCCCGCAGAATTTGCTGCTGTGATCGAGGGCAGTGAGCTGGTCAGGTTGATTGCAAATATGGCCGGTAATAGCTGGTCCCGCTTTTCGAGCCTCTGGGGCCCGGTACCCTCACCGCGCGGTTACCTGCCTCCCGATGCAGAAGAGGCTTTTCAGATGGTCACCCGCCGTTTCAGCCCGGTTTTTGAGGATATTATCTCCCTGGAGGTTGTCAAATGAACACCGCTTATTACAAGCGTCCCGAAATATTGCGCCAGCTAAGACCCGGAAAGGGCCATGCTATAATCGAGGCCTCGGCTGGAACCGGCAAAACCTATACCCTGGAACACCTGGTGCTCGATATCCTGATCCGGGGCGAGGCCAAGATCGAAGAGATCCTGGTTGTCACCTTCACCGATGCGGCCACCAGGGAGCTGCGCGAGCGGGTCAGGATGCTCATCCGCAAGCTGTGTGATGAAAGCGGTGACTTAAAACCCGGGGAAGATCCTGATCATTACTGGGAAATCAACGATTCGATCAGGAGCAGGCTCAGAGAGGCCCTCTTTCGTTTCGACGGGGCCCAGATTTCAACAATTCACGGTTTCTGCCACCGGGTGCTCTCCGAGCAGGCCTTTCTCGGCGGGAGGCTCTTTGAGCAGGAGCAGGCCGACGGTCAGGAGATGTTCGGATTTGCCTTCCGGGAAGAAGTCCGCCGGGTCCTGGTTGAACAAACAGGCCTGGGGGAAGCGCTCAGGCGCTGGATCGAGGAGGACAAGTCGCTTTTGCAGCTGGAACAATTTCTCTACCGCTGTCACCGGGAAGGCTGCCCCGATCGCTGCCCGGTCACCCCGATCTATGATCCCGAAGCTTTTTATGAAGAAGTAAAAAGCCTTCCTGAACTGGATGCGTTGAAAGAGGCGGGCCAGACCTTTTTCACCAATCAGAGTGTTTACAAAGGCTTCGAAAAGATTGCAGGGAGCCTTTTTGAAACTACCGCCATGATCGACCGGGACAACCTGGGCCGGGCTGTAGAACTGCTTTTTGATTGGGCGAATAAAAGAACCCAGATCAATAAACAGGGCGAGAGCCGTTTTAATCACCTGCAACGGATGGCGCAGATGGAGAGTGCTCCCGGGGCAATAGTTGACCTTTATCGCAAGGTGGATCGGATCACCGGGCTGGCCGCAGATGATACCAGCTTTTTCGTCTACGGGCTGCTGCCGCGGGCGCAGAGAAGGTTATCTGCCAGGAAGCGCTCGCTCGGCTTGATCGATTACGATGATATGCTGCTGGGCGTCCTGGAAGCGCTCAAGGGGAAAGAGGCCGGGGGGCTGATCGAGGTTCTCAGGAAGCGCTGGAAGTTTGCCCTGGTTGACGAATTCCAGGACACCGACCCGGTGCAGTGGGAAATTTTCCGGCGCATTTTCG
>PWGD01000057.1 GCA_003554395.1 Syntrophomonadaceae bacterium | reverse complement strand
GGGCAGTTTAAACTTAGGGCCGGTTTCAGATCAGTTTGCCACCGGGTGCTTTAGAATATAAAATGAAGGCAGCTAAAAAGCTTCAGCCCGTAATTAATAAAGAAGCAGTTTTAACCAGCGCCAACAAGTTAGTAGAGGAGCGGCCGGCAAGCAGTTTTAAGTTTGTAAGTTTAGAGCTTGTAAGTAATGGTGAAATAATGTCGAAAAAGCTGGACTGGGAAAATGCCTCCCCGGCCGAAGCCATAAAAATTTAAACTTGAGCAAAGATGGTGACTAATGGTGTATACTGATATTTTTAAGCTGGAACAAAAGGTCGCAATCATAAGCGGAGGGGCCGGGGGCCTGGGACGGGAGGCTGCCTGCGGCCTGGCGGAGTTTGGCGCTAAGGTTATTGTGGCCGATCAGGATCATGACAGCCTTAAAGCAGTTGAAAAACAGTTCCTGGAATCCGGGCTTGAAGTATTAACTATGGAGGTAGATGTTACGGACTGCCGCAGTGTGGAAAATGTGGCCCAAAAAACGCTGGAAAGGTTCGGCAGGATCGATATTTTGATCAATGCGGCCGGGATCAATATGCGCAAGCCGGTCCTGGAGCTCGAGGAGAGTGAATGGGATCAAACGCTCGATATAAATTTAAAAGGGACTTTTATTTGCAGTAAAATAATCGGGTCAGCCATGGTTAAACAAAAGCAGGGTAAAATCGTTAATATGGGTTCTGTATCTTCGCTGCTTGGGCACCCGGAGCACTCGGCTTACGCGGCCAGTAAGGGGGGAGTGCTCCTTTTTACCAGGGTTTTAGCCATGGAGTGGGCTCCTTATAATGTTAATGTCAATGCGATCGGGCCGGCATACATTAAAACAGCTTTGACCGAAGATTACCTGTCCGGGGAGGGCCACTATGATAAGATTGTGCAGTCCATTCCCATGAGAAGATTAGGGACGCCCGGCGATGTGGTAGGCGCGGTTTTGTACCTCTCTTCCAAGGCCTCTGATTTTGTTACCGGGACCATCTTGATGGTGGATGGCGGCAGAACGGCCGATTAAACTTTTCCCGCCGGGGATCAAGAAAATGAAAAAGGCTAGGGATAGGTAAGGATTTCTGTTTTCCCGGCCCGGCCCCGGTGTTCGATCCGGAATGCATAAGTGATCAGATCGGCGCAAAGCGTTGCCCGGTGGCCGCCGTTATTCCAGGTCAGTTTAAGGCGGTGGGGTTCAGGTGTTCTGTCCAGCTCCAGGCGGCCCTTGAAAGCCGGAGCGGTGCTGCGGAGCCTGATCATATCGAGCTGATCTAAGACGACGGGAAGCTTTAGAGCGTTTTCAACTTCCTCAATAGTGAGGTTGGTGCGGTTTATTTCTTTGTGCCCGGCCGCCCCGCACCGGTCGGCGGCCTCATAGTTGTTTTTTCCGGCAAAGAGATCCAGGTACCAAACCTGGGGGGTGCCCGGCATAAACAGCTGGATAGCCCGGGCCAGGCGCAGTTTACGTTCGTCTTCGCCCAAAGCGCTGAAGAAGGTGGCGTTGACCTGGTAGTAGGATATTTTTTTACCGTCGGGGCCGTAAAGGTTTTTGATCCGCCCCCCCCGGCCGACAATGCGCTCGATCGTTGTATCGATCCGGTCATCGCTCAGCAGTCCGGGCCGGTAGAACCCGCCGATTTCTTTACCCTTCAAGTCCAGGACCGGAATGCCGTCGTGGCAGCCCAGCATGTTAATGGTCCGGTAGCCTTTATCCAAGATTTCGCCGATCCAGGTCAGCAGGGGCTGGTTTGTGCCGTATTCCAGGGCGTCTAAAACCAGGCCGGGCAAGAAAAAATCGTAGAAGGGGTAGCCTTTTTCGGCGATCTCCTGGTGCAGGCCGCTGCCGTATTCGGCATGGATCTCAGGCACGACTAACAGATCATGTTTCTGGGCCATCGATTGAAGGCGGTCCAGGTACTCCCAGGTGCCGGGGCGGTTGAAAAAATTTGTCCGGCCCGGTTCTTTGTGCAGGTAGGCGAAGGCATCGAGGCGCACCACACCGGCGCCGTAACGGCACAGCTTGCGAAGGGTTTGATCATAAAAGGCCCACACCTTTTCCGAGCGGGCGTTTAGATCAAGCTGGCCCCGGTAGGCAGCTTTCTGTTCGACAGCGGTCAGGATCTGTTCCCGCCAGGCCCGGTAAAGGCCCAGGTCAATTTGATCGGGGTGCGCGCCCCGGGACAGGGCCCGGTTGATCAGCTCCGCTATTTCCCTGCGCCCGGCCGAAGACAGGCCTTCCAGGGCCCGGAAGTCTTCGGGGCCGGTTTTGGCGTAGTTGATTTCCCGGTAAAAAGTGTTCCAGAAGAATCGCTTCGAGCCGTCAGGAAAGCGAACTTTCAGTACCGGCAGGCCCGGTTTGCGCATGAACAACTGATCCAGGTATTCGGGATCCGGTATGATGCAGCCATCATTATCGATAGTGCCGCGACCGTTCCAGAACTGGTTCCAGTCGATAAAAAAATCGCTGTATGCGGAGCTGCGGCCTTTATTAATCAGGTCCTGAAACGGGGGCGAATTGACGGAAAGGTGGTTTAAGACCAGGTCCAGTTTAAGGTCCATTTCCATGGCCTGCAGCCTCTGCAGGTCAGCGGGGGCAACCAAATCCCGGTTCAGGTTATAATCGATGATCGAAAAGCCCCGGTCCAGATCGCTGTTAAAAAAAGTGGGCAGGATGTAGAAGAGGGAGAAAGTATCCTTTAACTGCGGGTTTTCAAACATCTTTACGGCCCCGGCCAGGCAGGAGCCGATGCTGTCCGGGGAAGCATTGAATATTACTCCGCCCGGGAGCTGGTTTTTTTGCCGAACGGGACCGGTAGGCATTTGAAGAGGACCTCTTCCCTTGAGCTATATTAAAAATTTTGATGGCGCCGGATTCGGATCCCGGGGGTTTCCAGGAACTTATCTAAGCGCCGCCTGTTTAGGGACTGCCGGTTATTCAGGCTGGCGGGTATTCCTTTCATCTTGCGGGGCGGGTATAACCAGATCGGCCAGCTTTTTGTGGGCCGCTATGATCTCGTGCTCGATGAAAAGGACTTTTTCCAGGTATTTTGATTGCGGCTCCCGGGATCGATCCAGGCGTGAATTTTTGGTCTGCCTGTAGTTGCGATCGATAAAAGCCCGGAAATCGGCATTTTTTAGGGTAGTGGTGTAGGTGCCCTCCACGACGATGACCCTGATCCCACCGGTCGGGACGGTTTCTTCGCCGATGCTGTCCAGGTCGTAGTTGACCAGGGGTTTGGTGATCGCCTTTTGGTCTCCTGTTTTTATTTCTTCAATATTTTTTTCGATTAAATCCAGCTTTACTTCCCAGGGGCCGACCCGGTTGATGTCTTCCAGCCTTTTTTGATGGTTTGTTTTGGGCGGGTAGGCAAAATAGTCATCCTGCTGCAGGATTATGGCCCTGTATCCGGCCTGGTTGCAGAGATCGGCCAGGACCCTGGCCGTTTCGGATTTACCGCAGCCTGATTCGCCGGCAACGCTAACGGCAAGGGGATGGGCGGTCTGTTTCAACTTTTCTTCCAGAGCCTCATATATGGCCGCAGCGGCCTTGCGGTGGTAATCCTTTATGACCAGTTTGTCTCCAATCATCTCTGCACCTCGCTGGTTTAAATTATTGCTACGTTTAAAATGCCCCTGGGTCCGGCCGTCCCGCTTCGGGAAACCGGTTTCTTTTTTAGCAAAGGGTAGAATTCGCCTTTTTCTGCGGAAATCCTTTTAAAACGATAAAAACCGGGCTTATAAATTTTTGCAGGTTAAAATTGGAGCGGGGCCGGCCCTGGAGTTTTTAAAGAAGGTCCAGGCCGTGACATCCCCTGGAGGGTAGGAAATGAGAGCGAAGCGGTATCTGTAATATCAGGGAGCTCAGAATTTAAATTCTAAACCGGGGCCGCTGTTTTATAGTTCCCGGAGATGTTCTTTCAAAAAGAAATCAGCTTTTTCGATCATTTCCAGGTAGGTCCGGCTCAAACCGGCCCTGTTTTGAGGGGAATGCTCCAGGAAAAAGGAAAAGATGCGCAGTTCGGTTTGGAAAACTGCCTTTAAAATAGCGGTTACTTTTTCCCGGCGCTTTAGGGCTTTAGTCTTTCCGCCGTAAAAATCTTCCTGCTCGTTAAAGCCGAAGTCATCTACCAGTAAGATCTGCTTATAAAGGCCGGTGCCGAGGAAATTTTTCAGGATTTCCCAGAATTCCCGGGTCGACTTGAGACAGCCCAGATCGGCGGAATTGACGACAAAGAACTTTTCCTGCCTCAAGGCCTGATCCAGGGGGGCGGCCTTGAGATCGATCTTGTGGAGTTCATTAATGATATGTTCCGTGGCCTCGGCATAGTGATCGGTTGCGATGACAGTGTCCGTATCCCTGCGGAGACTCAGGAATTTAAAGGCCGGTTCCCAGCGCGGATCAATCAGGGAGTAAGAGAAATAGGCGTTGACAAAATGAGAAACCGCCTGCCGGATCACGGCCGGGCCCGGGCTGTTTTGGTTCGGTTCCAGGTATTGCTCGAGTCGATCGGTTAAAACTTCCACGTATCCTCTGGCGGTGGTGCTGCCCTCTTCCCAGGTGGGCTCCACCAGTTCTTTCCAGAACGTTTCAGGTTTTTCCAGGCCCAGTCCGGCCAGGCCGCTGTTTTTTAAGGCCCGGCGGATCGTTTTATCTTTAGCGAATAAAACGGCGCCGAGGCTCAGGGTTCCGGAAAAATCAAAGATTACCAGGGGGCTGCGCTCAATATTTCCGGGACTGTCATCCCTGCTGCTATTTTTCATGACGCACCTCTCTTATTTCCCGGACCCAGCCCGCTGCGGTTTTGTATTTACAAGTTCTGATCCCGGGTTTCTTTGATAAGCAGGCTTAGGTTTCTGGCTGTTGCTTCGGGATCGGGGGCAGAACAGAGGGCTGATACTACGGCGATGCCATCCGCCCCGGACCGGACCACCCCGGCAATATTGGTTTCGTTCAGACCGCCGATGGCGACCAGGTTGTGGCGGGAATTTTTCCGCACCCAGGCCAGGCCGGAAAGCCCCCAGCTGCCCCTGGTGTCGGTCTTGGTCGGGGTTTCAAATATTGGGCTTACGCCCAGGTAATCGGCATCATAACCTTCAGCTTCAAGGACCTGGCTTTCATTTTCGACGGAAAGCCCGATAATGGCTTCCGGCCCGAGCAGCTCCCTGGCCATTTCATAAGGCATGTCTTCCTGCCCGACATGGACGCCCTCTGCCCTGACGGCCATGGCCACGTCAAGGCGGTCATTTATGATCAGGGGGACATTATGGGGGGCCAGGATTTCTTTAATCCGGAAGGCTTCGTCGACAAAATCGCGGGTGGGAAGATCTTTTTCCCGGAGCTGGACCATGGTAACGCCCCCCCGGACGCACTGGAGGACCACTTCTTCCAGGGGCCTTCCCAGGCACAGATCCCGGTCCGTAACCAGATAGAGGCCGCTTATTTTCATTATTCCACCCTCAGCTTTCCTCTCAAATCTTCAAAGGTCAGGTTGTAGAGGGCGTCCAGAAAGGCAACCTGGAAGCTGCCCGGCCCCCGGCAAAAATCAGACTCGGCGGCCAGCTCGCCGGCGACGCCCATGGTGGCCATGGCCCCGGCCGTGGCCTTAAGCGGGGAGGGATTAACAGCGGCAAAAGCAGCGCACAGCACCGATGCGGTGCAGCCCAGGGCGGTCACTTTTGGCATCAGATGGTGGCCGTTGTGGATTTTGATCATGTTTTCGCCGTCGAGAACGTAGTCGACGGCGCCGCTGACGCAGACGGTAGAACCGTAACTATCCACCAGGCGTTTGGCGGAGTGCAGGGCCGATTCCGAGGATTCGGTGCTGTCCACCCCCCGTGTGGTTGCGGCTGATAAGGCGGCAGCATTAATTTCAGAAGCATTGCCCCTGATGATCGTCGGCGGCCCCGAAGGGAAAAGGACATAGATAGCGTTATTGCGCAGGCCTGTTGCGCCGGCCCCGACCGGGTCAAATACAATGGGAATCTCGGAAGCTCTTGCTTTCTCAATGGCCAGTTTCATGGCCCTGATCCAGGGGTCGCTTAAAGTACCGATGTTTACGACCAGGGCCCCGGCAATATCAAGCATGTCTTCCACTTCGTTTTCGGCATGAGCCATGACAGGCGATGCACCCAGGGCCAGCAGGGCATTGGCGGTGTTGTTCATGGCCACGTAATTGGTAATGCTGTGCACCAGGGGAACCTTTTCCCTGATCGCAGAAATATCCTGCCAGATGTTTTCTGAAGTAATCATGGTTTAAGTTTTTTCCTCCTTAGTTTTAAGGTTATTTTTAAAAGAGGCCTGTCCGGGGCAGCCAGAGAGGGCGGTGGATCGTAAAAACCACCCGACCGGGGTGGTTTTTCTGCCGCCTCTTCCCTCCGCCGGCATTATCCGGATCAGGTCTACCGGTCACTCCCACAGCAACAAGGGAGTATCTCAGCCTGGTTTATCCAAGCTCCCGCGTATGCACTAATGCTATTCAATATGCTAAGGTATTTTCTAAGAAAAGTCAACCTGCAGGCGGAAATAAACGGCTCATTTATGTCCAGCTCCTTGCTTGTTTTATACTATTTTAAACAGGCAGGTGCTGCCCGGTAAAGAAAAACAGCGTGCTTTCTTGTTGACAGCTGCCCTAATTTTTCAGGGTCCGGGTGAAGGGGTTGGCTTGACAGATCGCGAACAATTTTACTGTGGTGGTAAATCTTCATGCAATCATCACGGAAATGTTTTTAACCAGGCGGAGGTGGTAGGTTTTGAAAGAAAAGCAGGCAGATAGTGAAGTCCAGCCGTTTAGCAAGCGCGGCAACGGGAATGAAGAAAAGTTTTCCTACGCAAAAATCTGGTGGATCGGTTTTGGCTTCCTGGGAGTCCAGCTGGCCTTTACCACTTACAACGCTTTCCTGCCCCTGATGTACCGGGCCTTCATCGAATCAAGAGCTTTAATCGGGCTCTTGATGGGGACCGACAACCTGATCGGGCTGTTATTGATCCCCGTAGTGGGGGCCTGGTCCGACCGGGTCAACTCTCCTCTGGGCCGCAGGCTGCCTTTTGTCCTGGTGGCGCTGCCGGTGGCGGCGCTGACCTTTTTAGCCATTCCATTTGCATCGGCTATGCTCTGGGCCCTGATTCTAACTGAAATCTTATTTACCACGGCCATGCACTCTTACCGCGGGCCGGTTATCTCCCTGATGCCCGACCATACCCCCCCGGAGAAACGTTCCGCCGCCAACGGCATTATCAACCTGATGGGCGGAGTCGGGACATTAATCGCTTTCGGCGGCCTGTCCCTGATTTATGATATCGACCCGCGCCTGACCTTCGGGATCGGAGCCGTGATCCTGCTCTTAACCCTGGTCATTGTCTTTAAAAAGGCCGACCGCCACCCACCCTATATTGACAACTCGCCGGTGGAGTCCAAAAATCCGATCAGGGAAGCGGCCAGGGGGATCCGGGTTTTATTCCGGCCCGCTTACCTGGGCCAACTTTTAGTCCTGGCGGCGATGCTTTCTTACTTTATCGGTTTTGCCGGCCTCGATGCCATGTTCCCCATTTACGGGGGGGAAACATTGGGCTTAACCGAAGGCCGGGCCGCCTTCATCCTGACTGCTTTTGCCGGCTCCTTCCTTATATTTGCCCTGCTGGCCGGCTGGATTGGGACCCGCATGGGCAAGGTGCCGACAATGCTGCTGGGGTTGGCCATTGTGCCGGTATTGTTTCTCGGCGCTATCCCGGTCCGCGATCCGCTTATAATTAGCGCCATTTTTGTGGTGGCCGGTTTTGCCTGGGCCCTGGTCAACGTGCAGGCCATGCCCCTGATCGCCGACTTGGGGGGGCGGGACCGGGTGGGCTTCTATATCGGCCTCTACTACATTTTCACCATGTTCGGCCAGATGATCGGGCCCTTTGTGCTCGGTTCGGCCATGGACCTGATGGGCAATCACGGCATGTTCGTGGCCGGGGCCGTGGTTTATGCGCTCGGGTTTGTGCTTCTGCGGGCCGGTTATAAAAGGCTCGGAGCCGATCCGGAAGAGCTGGCCCGCACCAGCCAGCTTGATCAGTTCGAGGCTGAAGCGGAAGAAGCTGCCGGGAGCTCTTAGGGGAGGATTTTTTTTAGTTCCTGCGGGAAGTCGGTAATAATGGCTTCAACACCCTCTGTAACTAAGTACTCCATCTGTTCAGGGTCGTTTACCGTCCAGGGGTAAAGGGGGATCCGGTGGGACTTGAAACCGGCCAGGGTTTCAGGATCCTGCAGGTAAAAAAAGAGGGGATGGGCCGAATAGCAGTCCAGGGACCGGGTATAGCGCCAGGGTGTTTCGATTTCCTCACTATAGATTATGCCGGTGCGGACGGCAGGGTTCAACCGGCGGCAGGTGAGAAGGCTGTCCGGGTTGAAAGAAGAGATGATAACCCGTTCCTTGAGGTTGTGGTTGACGATTTGTTCCAGGACGGCCTCTTCCAGGCCGGGGTAGGCCACAAAACTGTTCTTTAATTCTATGTCGAAAAGCGGGCAGCTGTCCTTATAGGCGCTGAGGACCTCCTTTAGGGTGGGCACTGCTGCGCCTTTGAAATCAGAAGCAAACCATGACCCGGCGTCCAGGGTTTTTAGTTGGGCCAGGCTCAGGTCTTTAACCAGGCCCCGGCCGGTGGTGGTGCGCTCCACTCTTTCGTCATGAATTACCACCGGGATTTGATCTTTGCTCAACTGGACATCGAACTCGAGGCCATCGGCCCCGATCTCCAGCGCCCGGTCAAAAGCGGCAAAGGTGTTTTCGGGGGCCAGGGAAGAAGCGCCGCGGTGGGCGATATTGAGGGAGCGGTTTTTGGGACTGCGAATAACGATCAACTCCCGTGGGCGGTCTCTTACAAAAAACGGGCCGGTGCCCTCGCCGTAATTATACTAGAGCCCATCAAATAAGCAAGATAAAATTTATTCTGGTTGGTGGCGTAATGAAAGATTTGGGAGCGGTTAATAACTTTTTGCTCGACCTGGACGGGACCATTTATTTGGGAGACAGGCTGATTGAAGGCGCACTCGATTTTTTAAAGGTCCTGGAGAAGCAGGGCAAAAAGGCCCTCTTTTTGACCAACAACAGTTCAAAGGACAGGTTCAGCTACCGGGATAAACTGCAGCAAATGGGCATTAAAGTCAGCCCGGAGCAGATCTTTACTTCCGGAGAGGCCACGGCGATCTACCTGAACCGGGAAAAACCGGGCGCCCGCATATTCCTGCTCGGCACGCCCCTTTTGGCAGAAGAATTATGGAGGGCCGGCTTTGAACTGATCGATCAAGGAGAGCCGGATTACGTGGTTTTAGGGTTTGATACGACCCTGACCTACCAAAAACTTTGGAGAGCCTGCGATTATATCCGGGAGGGAATAACCTATATTGCCACCCATCCCGATCTAAACTGCCCCCTGGGCAGAGGCAGGTACATGCCCGATGCCGGGGCCATCATCAAATTTATCGAGGCCTCCACTGGAAAGACTCCCCTTGTGATCGGCAAACCGAACCTGCCTATGATCGACAGCCTCCGTGAAAAGTACAGCTTTGACAGTGAATATTCAGCCCTGGTCGGGGACAGGCTTTATACCGATATTCAGCTCGGTCTTAATGCCGGGATAACCACAGTCCTGGTCTTGAGCGGCGAAACAACCGCGGAACAGTCCCGCGGCTCCAAAATTAGGCCCACCTATATCTTCCCTTCTGTTAAAGAACTGGCTTCCGAGATTGAGTAAAAAAAAGGCTGCTCTGTAAGCAGCCGGCAACCATTTTTTACTGCTGCCTGTTTTCAACTCCTTGCGGTCTATGAACAGTTCAGGCAGATTTTGATCCGCCGCTTAAACTTTCGGGGCCACTCCTTTTTCCAGGAGTATTTCTGCCGTCCAGCGGGCTGTTTGGCCTGAGACGTTGGTGCACTTGTCGTCGTGACCGCCGGCTTTTTCAAATTGCTGGTAGTCATCAGGGTCCCACAGGTTGTAGGAACGGCCGACCACTTTTTTTTGGACTTGAGCGCAGGTTGCCCCTCCGAACTCCTCTGTAAATTTCTGCTGCAGCTGCCGGGAATAAGAAAAGTTTTTCTTGCGGGCGGCTGTTTTTTGTCCAAACTGGGCCCTTTCCCGGCCGTAATAACTGCTGATCGCGGCCAGGCCTCCGACCAGGGCTCCGCAGGTTCCCTGCCCGCTGAGCGCTCCTCCGCCGGCAAAAGCGTGGACCGCTTTTATGACCTCATCATCAATGCCTTCAAAAAAGTCCTGCAGCGCGGCCAGTACGGCCTGCGGACAGGCCCCGTACTTGCTTTCATATTCATAGGCCCGGTTGTAGATATCTTCCAACAGCTGCTCGTATTTTTCTGCCATCTGAATTTGCTCCTTTTGGCTTGAGGGTTTTTCTTTCTGGATCAATATTATTCTTTTCCCGGTCCCAAACTCCTTTAAGGTTTCTTAAAAATCTGTCCTGGCGGTAAACAGCAATAAAGAGGCCAGTTAAAAAGATCAGCCCAGGGCCTTCCCGGTAGGGGCCTGGACGGTGAAGGCGGGCCCATCCTTTGTTCCGATATTTTCAGCAGGGTCTGATCCAAGGTGGTCCAGGATGTGGCGGCGCAGCGCGGAGGAAGCAGCGGATCCGGTAACGTGCCCTTTATCGATCACGGCCACGGGAATATTAGGCCCGTAAGATGCTTTTTGCCTTTCAAAACGGATCAGCTGGTCGTAACGGGCCAGGAGGGGGAAAACGTTATTTTCTTTAACAGCAGCGAAGCGCTGCTCAAAATCAAGAGCTTCAGCGACGGCTTCGGGGTTGTTTAAAGCCAGGCGGTCAGTCAGTTTGCGGTAAACCGAGCCGGTAAAGACATCGCCGGGGACGGTTCCTGCCAAAAGGGGGATATATAGATCGGCGCTATTGAAAAAGGCACGGTGCAGGTTGGTTACCCAACCGCCCAGGCTGATCCCGCTTATGGCCGTCCCGGTCCTTTTTTCTGCCGCATACTGCCTCAGGGCCTCGATCATTTTGACAGATACCGAAATCAGGGTCGTAAAAGTGGACAGACGGCCCATATGCTTTAGGTAGAGCCGGAAAGAGCGGTGAAAGGGGGCCCTGACCACAATCAAATTGGCCGGAAAAGGTTCGCCGCCGGCCAGGAAGATGTCATGAAACGTATTTTTGGTCGTTAACCTGCGCTGGAAGGGTCGCTCATTATTGCCGTGGTGGTAGATTACTGTCGGGTAATTGGCGCCCTTCCAGCGGGCCACTTGAAAAGCGGGATCGAGTTCTCCGATCGGGGTCCGGGCCGACACTTCATAATAGCCTTCCCCCTTGATCTGCGGCCATTGGAGGGTAATGGAATCCAGGAGCTCTTCGTAGGAAAGGCTGTCGAGGCTTTCCCGAAACAGCTTGCTTTTCCGGAAAACAAGGGAGGCCAAATATACCGGCAGGGTATCCGCTACAATATGTCCGTTCAAAGCTACCCCTCCTTCAGGTTATCCGTCGCCAGCTTAAGCGGTCCCGATCTTTAATTTTAAGGGATCGGTTTGAGTTAAAAATGAAGAAAGCAGGTTAATGGCCGCTTCCAGGTCTTTACGGCTGACCATTTCGTTAACCGTGTGGACATAGCGGCAGGGGACGGAAAGGGTGGCTACCGGGACCCCGGCCTGGCTGCGCTGGATGCTTCCGGCATCGGTGCCGCCGCGGGGCAATATTTCCATCTGGTGGTCGATATTTTCGCTGCGGGCGATATCGCGGAGGCTTTTTACCAGGTTGTGATCGGATATGGAGGCGGAGTCCATGATCTTGATTGCCACGCCCGCACCCAGCCTGGTTACGTATTCCGGTTCTTCTCCGCCCGGATAATCGGCGGCCAGGGTAACGTCCAGGGCTATGCCCAGGTCCGGGACGATGCCAAAGGCTGAAGTCAGGGCCCCGCGCAGGCCGACTTCTTCTTGGACGGTGGCCACCAGGTAGATATCTGCCGGGTGCTGTTGGAGTTTTTTAACTGCTTCCAGCATGACCAGGACCCCGGCCCGGTCATCCATGGCCTTGCTGCTGTAATTATTCCCTACCCGGGCAAACTCCTGGCGGAGGGTTACCGGGTCGCCTACTTCGACTTTTTCTTTGACCTGTTCAGGAGGGAGGCCCAGGTCGACAAAAAAGTCCTTGACCTGCAGCTGTTTTTTCTTTTCTTCTTCGGTAAGGATGTGCACGGGCTTGGTGGAAGGGGAAAGATTGCCGAGCAGGTCTTCTTTTCCGTGCACGACCACCCGCTGGCCCATGAGGGTGCGGGGATCAAATCCCCCCACCGGCTGCAGCCGGATGAAGCCTTTATCATCAATATACTTGACCAGGAAGCCGATTTCATCCATGTGGCCGGCAAGCATTATTTTACCCCGGCCTGAACCCTGTTTCAAGCCGATCAAGTTGCCCAGGGCATCAGAGCGGACTTCGTCGCAGCTGTTTTCCATCTCTTTCCTTATCACTGCCCTGATCCTTTCTTCTCTTCCTGCAATACCGGGAGTCTGCGTTAGCAGTTCCAGCAGTTTCATGAATATACCCCCTTTCCATCGAAGATCGTTACATTTAGTATATGTTAAGATCGATGTTGATGCAAAACTGGCCCCGGCTTACTGGCCGGCAAGCAAAAAGCCGGTCCGGCTGGCAGCTGTTCCGACTCGGGCTTCAACAGGGGGCCTATTTTTGTTATAATTAGGGCATCACAAACTAGGAGCGCAAACGTCTTGAGCGAAGCGGATAAAAGCATGAAAGACTGCCTGAAAAACATTCCGGGATATCTTAATTATCTTTACCGGGGCTACTACGTGCCGAAAGATTTGAAAGAAGCCCTGGAAACGGACGAGGATGTGATCCTGCACTTAAGCGATACCCCCTCCAGCGCTTACCGCTCGGTGCTGCGTCTGATCGAATTCTTAAAGCCCCGGGTAATTATTCATACCGGAGATCTGGCCGATGATATCAAGTTGGAGCTTTTCCCCGACCTGTCTTTCCTCTACAACGAAAAAGCGGTGCCTTTTTTGCTGGAAATGGAGAAGTCCACTGCCGAGGAGATTTACATTGTGCCCGGCAACCACGACCTGGCCGGTTTGTTGGAAGAGGCAGCCGGCAGGAGCCGGATTGTGCCCGATGGCACGGTAATTGAAATCCGGGACCTAAAGGTGGGACTGGCCCACTGCCAGGAAGATCTTCCCCCGGCTGTCGATTACAACCTCTACGGCCACAACCTGGACTGTCCCGCGGATGGGAACCCCTGTACTCTGAACGGCTGCAGCAAAATCAACATTATCCTCAGCCCTTCAAAGCGGGTTTACCAGGTTCCTTATCCGGTGGGGACCAATCAAGAAAGACAGTACAATCCCTTGAACGGACGCCTGCTTTAAAATACAGGGAGGAATATATTATGATACTGGTTCGAACCGGCCCTCGCTTTATTTATTTTAGAAGTAGTGATAAGGATAAACTTTTAGCTTTGTTGGAAGAAGAATATTCTACGGCCAGGAAGACCCTTGATCAGGCCATTGAAGAAAGCGGAGAAGGCGATACAATTCTCTTCGTTTTGACAAAAGATGAGAAAAAGGAGCAGATAACCGGTTCCTCCCCCGTCCTGATGGTGAGCATCGGTTCCTCACCAATCCTGATTTCGGTCATTAACAATGAACAGCTGCAGGACAGCATTGAAGAGGCGGAGCTGGGCCCGGGCCTGCTGGTGATGAAGGCTCCACCACCGGGAGAAAAGATCCTGGAAAAAGTGAAGGAGGAATATGCTGCCATTCCCACCCCCCTGCAGGAAGCGATCATAAAAGGGTGCACCGAGTGGAGCGTCCTCTGTTTTACCAGCTGCCCCCTTTCCAGGCCTTTAAGCCCCTCCGACCTCCTGGACAGCACCCTGCTGATTAAGAAGGAGGTGCCTGAACTATTCCAGGAATTGAGGCGGCAGGCGGTCAAGTACTTAACCGAGGAACTGGAAGAAGGCGAGTGGCGGGAGCTCAAAATCAACATCTATGACTCCTGGGAACGCTATAATATCCACTATAAGCGGGTCACAACGGTAATCGAAGACCTGGAGATGGGTTTTATACTGGGTGAAACCTGGTCGGTCGATCACCCCTTTGTCCTGATGTCCGTTCCTGTCTTCCAGGTCCGCCTTTTTACATATATGAGCCCCAAGGAAGTCAAGAGGATCTTGATGGCCCTGGAATATGACACCGAAGGCAACCGGGTTGCCGATTTAGACCTTTACTCCCAGAACAAAAAGGTGGAATGGGGCGGGGTTGAAAAAGGCCGGAAAAAGAACCGCAAGGATATTGCCCTTTCCTACAGCGACAAGTACCTGCCCGGCCTTACAGATGATGCCAGCAACAGGCTTGGCCGCCTCAACCGGGCCCTGCAGGAAGTTGAAAAACAGGACAGGCTAAACAAAAAAAATTAACTGCAGCGCTGTTACAAGGCCGGTTGTTGCGGGTTGCTGATCGGCTTTTTAAAATGGTTTTGCTCCCATTTAAAAACCCCTCGTTTGCCCCTGCCAGGGCGGCTCTTTACCGTCCCGGTATTCTTCAACCCCGGGGCCGCCCAGGCGGCGCAGCCGCCAGATCCCGTAAATATAGCTTAAGATCAGGACTATGATAATAACCGGCCAGCCCAGGAGGGCATTGGCCCAGGCCAGCCGGCCCGGGTCTCCGTCTTGGAAAAGGGCCACCTGGATGACCAGCCTGATCGAGATCAGGGCGGTCCAAAACAGGGTAACTTCCCGGTAGGCCGGTTTAACATCCCGCCGCCAGAACCAGTCCAGGGGCCATCCGCGGGTAAGATGGCTGACCCAGGCGGCCAGGGGTTTGCCTGCCGCAAGGCTGCCCAGGGCCAGCAGCAACAGCAGGGCGCTGCTGAGGATGGCCGGAATAAAATAGCCGGCTGCGCTTTGGGTCAGGTAAGCCAGCCCGGCGGCCACGCTGACCCCCAGGAGCCCGCCCAGGGCATACTGCCAGGTGTGCCGGCTTATAACCCGGATTGATCCCAGCAGAAGGGCCAGTCCCAGGGCTGTAAAAACAGCAGCATCAAGGCCGAACAGGCCGTTGATGATGACAAAAACAAGGGGGGGCAGCAGGGCGTCAAAAGTCTTTCCCGACACTACGGATTTCAATTCTTGCATGATTTCAGTTTTTTTCGATCCCAAAGTCTGATTCCTTCCCATAGCCAGTTGTATTTTTTATAATGCGGCGGGGCCGCTTGACTTCTTTATTATTCGGCCGGTCATTGTACCCGTTTATTTGTTTCCTGCAGCAGGGTGGCTTTCCGGGCCCCCAGGAAGAACTCCAACCAGTCACCGCCGCTTCGGGAAAGGGCCAGTAAAATATAAACGGAAGCGGTCAAAAAGCCGAAAACCATCATCAAGATAATCCAGATTATAATGGAAAGAACGCTTTTTTCACGGAATGCTATCCACATCGAAAACAGGATAAAACCGACATAAAGATCGACGATGGAAACAATGCCCCAGGGGTTGGCCAGCAGCCTGGCCCCGTCTTCGCTGAAGTTTCCGTTGATGAATCCGTTTAAGAGGACGGCAACCATGGCCACCAGTCCCAGCCAGGCGATTGTTTTTGCAACCTTCAATAACTCCAACTCCTTTTAAGCGGTTTACTTTTTCTGACTGCGCAAAACAATACTACCAGATAACAGCCCGGATGGTCAAAGCATTTTGCGGCTGCCGGAGCAAACAGCAGGAAGATCCGGCCGCTAACCCTTACATTCGGCAATTTTCAGAAAAATAACCTTTAATCCGGACGCTAAAAATGCTAATATAGAAATAAATAGATTCATGGTCACAGCAGGACGATCTTTTTGTGCTCCAGGCAGTATAGTTAAATAATGGGGATGGTGGAATTAAATGAACATGAAAAGTTATACCTACCCGGATGGAACCAGCTATGAAGGGGAATGGGAAGGTGGAAAGAGGCACGGCTACGGGATCTGGACCCGGCCGGACGGGACCAAGTTTGTAGGGGAATGGGCCGATGACAAGCCCCATGGTGAAGGAACTCTGACTGCCCCGGATGGCAGCATGTATTCAGGCTGGTGGGAAAGAGGCAAAAAACACGGCCGCGGAGTACTGGTTTACCCGGACGGTGAGAAAAAAGTCGGTCTATGGAAAAACGGGCACTATGTGGGGGAAGAAGCGCCGGCCGATTACCCCGGTCATAAAGGCCGGGAGCTCGAGGAAGCGGATCGCCATCTTTTGGAACCTAAAGCTGACTTTGAAAAAAGGCCGGTATGGGAAAAACAGAGCCCGATCAGTTTTGGTTACCTGAAAAAATTCAATTTTGTTATGGGTTTTTTACATCTTATCCAGGGTAGCGTGATGCTCTTTTTTGCCCTGACCGTTGAGCAGTTCAGTGAATTCAGAATGCCGATCATGTCTTACTTTCTAAAGTTTGATACCCAGGCCATGACCCTGGTGACCAACCCGGAGCAGCTCTGGGAGTTCCCTTTTGCCATTTTTGTGTCAGTATTTCTTTTTATGTCGGCGCTGGCCCACTTTATAATTGTCATGCCCGGGCCCAACGAGACCTATAACCGTGACCTTAAAAAGGGGATCAACAAATTTCGCTGGCATGAGTATTCCTTAAGTTCGTCCCTGATGATTATCCTTATTGCCATGTTATTCGGAGTTTTCGATATCGGGGCCCTGGTAGCTATATTCTTCCTTAATGCAGCCATGAACTGGTTCGGGCTTTTGATGGAGAAGCTAAACCAGTATACGGAGAAAACCAACTGGTCTGCGTTTGTTTTCGGCAGCATTGCCGGCATCGGTCCCTGGGTGATTATTATCATGCATGCCCTGGGTAATGCCGACCCGGCCGAAGTGCCCTGGTTTGTATACGCGATAATTGGATCCTATTTCGTATTTTTTAACCTGTTTCCCATCAACATGATTCTGCAGTACAAAAAGGTCGGCCGCTGGAAAGATTATTTCTACGGAGAAAGGGGCTACATTGTCCTCAGCCTGGTGGCCAAAAGCGTCCTGGCCTGGCTGGTTTTTGCCGGTGTGATGCAGCCTTGACCCG
>PWGD01000064.1 GCA_003554395.1 Syntrophomonadaceae bacterium | reverse complement strand
TTCGATCCTGGAAAGCGGAGGCCGCGTGCTTAGCATCTCCCAGTTCACCCTCTATGGCGACTGCCGCAAAGGTCGCCGCCCCGGTTTTTCAGCGGCAGCGCCGCCTCAAGAAGCTGTAAAACTATATGAAGAATTTTGTGAGCGCCTTGAAAGCCACGGTTTGATTGTGGCCAGGGGGCAGTTCCAGGAAAACATGCGCATACTGGTTGACAATGACGGACCGGTAACCTTGCTGCTTGACAGCAAGAAGCAATTTTAGGAAAATTACCGGAACCGCTATTTTTATATATTGGAGAGGAGTTCGAGGATGAAATACAAGGCGCCGCGTGGGACACGAGATATATTACCGGATGAAGCAAAAAAATGGCACCACCTGGAAGCAAGCTTTAAAAACTTTTGCGACCTTTACGGCTTTGGCGAAATACGGACCCCCATTTTTGAACAAACCGAGCTATTTGCCCGCAGTGTCGGGGAAGACAGCGATATTGTATCCAAAGAGATGTATACTTTTAAAGATCGCAGCGGGAGGGACTTGACCCTGCGTCCCGAATTGACCGCCGCCGTGGCCCGGG
Source organism: Syntrophomonadaceae bacterium (assembly GCA_003554395.1). Taxonomy (GTDB): domain Bacteria; phylum Bacillota; class Dethiobacteria; order DTU022; family DTU022; genus B1SED10-74M. The sequence goes on along the minus strand of PWGD01000064.1, from coordinate 3,461 downwards.
CTTACCTGGAGCATAACCTGGGTGAAAAACCCCAGCCCATCAAACTCTTTTACAGCGGCCCCATGTTTCGTTATGATCGCCCCCAGGCCGGGCGCTACCGCCAGTTTAATCAGTTTGGCCTGGAGATTTTCGGTTCGGAACATGCCACCGCCGACGTGGAAATAATTTCTTTTTGTTATAATTTCTTTATCTCGCTGCTGATTGAAAATATATCGATTGAAGTGAACAGCGTTGGTTGCCCGATCTGCCGGCCGCTTTACAGGGAAAACCTGGTCCCTTTCCTGGAAAAACTGGAAGGCGGGCTCTGTAACGATTGCCGGAAACGCTATAAAAACAATCCCCTGCGGGTGCTTGACTGTAAAGAAGAAAGCTGCCGGGTCCAGGTTAAAGATGCGCCGCGCCTGATCGATCATCTCTGCCCGGATTGCGATCATAACTTCGATCTGCTGCAGAAATTGCTGGCCAGGCTGCAGATTCCCTTTACAATTAATCCGAACCTGGTCCGGGGGCTTGATTATTATACCCGGACGGCATTTGAAATTACAGCCGGGGGCAGGGGCGCCCAGGCTTCTTTATGCGGCGGCGGCCGCTATGATCACCTGGTTGAACATATCGGCGGGCCGCATGTGCCAGGTGTAGGGGTCGCTTTTGGCGTGGAGAGAATTATGCTGGCCATGGACTGGGATAAAATCGAGACAGATCTCAGAGTTCCTGTTTTTATTGCCACCGCCGGCGACGGACTGGAAGGGGAAGCCCTTGATCTGGCAGCCGAACTGCGCAGCAGGGGCGTGCCCGCGGAAACCGACCTGCTGTCAAGGAGCCTGAAAGGCCAGATGAAATATTCCGGCCGCCGCGGTTACAGCCGGGTCGTAATTATCGGAGAAAAGGAAATAGAACAGAACCTTGTAACCCTGCGCAATATGGAATCCGGCGAGCAGAAAGAGCTGCCCCGGCAAACGCTCCTGGAAGAGCTTGGCGGCAGAAAAGCGGATCAAGGCGGGCTGGAAAGCAAAAGCCGGGGCCATGATCAAGCCGAAGTAATCCTGCCCGGAGGAATGGATCAAGCCCAAAAAACTCATTACTGCGGCAAACTGAGTACCGGGCATGTTAACAGGAAGGTCAAGCTAACCGGCTGGGTAGGCAAACGCCGTGACCACGGCGGATTAATTTTCATTGACCTGAGAGACCGCAGCGGCCAGGTCCAGCTGGTATTTGACCAGCGGCAGGGCAGGGAACTGTTCAACCTGGCGGAAACCCTGCGCGGAGGATATGTGGTGGCCGCAGAAGGTGAAATTTTGCCCCGCTCTCCGGAAACCATAAATCCTTCCCTGCCTACCGGTGAAATTGAGGTCGGTGTTACTTCGATGGAAGTTCTAAACATTTCAAAAACACCTCCCTTTTATATAGAGGATAATATAAATGTTGATGAGAACCTGCGTCTGCGCTACCGCTACCTGGATTTAAGGCGCCCGGAAATGCTCAAACGGCTCCAGCTGCGCCACCGGGCGGTAAAATTGATCCGCGATTACCTGGATCAGTACGATTTCCTGGAAATAGAAACCCCCTTCCTGACCCGCAGCACCCCTGAAGGGGCCAGGGACTTTTTGGTTCCCAGCAGGCTGCAGGGCGGTTCATTTTATGCCCTGCCCCAGTCGCCCCAGCTTTTTAAGCAGCTGCTCATGGTCAGCGGGATTGAACGCTATTTTCAGATCGCGCGCTGTTTCCGCGATGAAGATTTAAGAGCCGATCGCCAGCCCGAATTTACCCAGGTCGATATTGAAACCTCTTTTTTCAGCACGGAAAACCTTTTTGCCCTGACCGAGGGCCTGGTTGCCGAGCTCTGGAAGGAGATCCACGGCCTTGAAATAAAGCGCCCCTTTACGCAAATGCCCTACCGGGAGGCCATGAACCGCTTCGGAACGGACAAACCCGATTTGCGTTACGGCATGGAACTGGCGGATCTGGATCAGCAGGCCCGGAAAAGCGAATTTAAAGTATTCCAGGCGGCCCTGGAAAAGGGGGGATCGGTGAAAGGCCTGCGCCTGCCCGGCGGAAAGCGCCTGAGCCGCAAGGACCTGGATGATTTGACCCTGCAGGCCCGCCAGCTGGGGGCCAAGGGCCTGGCCTGGGCTTATGTTGAGGAAGAGGGTTGGCGTTCGCCGATCAGTAAATTTTTTGCTCCGCCCCTGATAGAGGAGATCAACAGGAAGATGGAGGCTGAAGCGGGGGATGTTTTGCTTTTTGTGGCCGACAGTTGGGAACTATCCTGTGCGGTTCTCGGTCACCTGCGGACCAAATTTGCCCCGGACAAGCTTTCGGACCAGCCCCATTTCTTGTGGGTGGTTGATTTTCCCCTCTTTCATTTTAATGAAGAAGAACAGCGCTATGATTCGGATCACCATCCTTTTACGGCTCCGCGGGCTGAAGACATGCCTTTGCTGGAGGGTGAGCCTCTATCGGTGCGGGCCCGGGCTTACGACCTGGTCCTGGACGGAGTAGAAATCGGCGGCGGCAGTATGCGGATCCACGACAGCTCCACCCAGGCCAGGATCTTTAAAATGCTCGGTTTAACGGAAGAAGAAAGCGCTGAAAAATTTGGGTTTTTGCTGGATGCCCTGACCTATGGCGCTCCACCGCACGGCGGTATAGCGCTGGGTCTCGACCGGCTGGTCGCTCTTTTGAGCGGTGATGAATCGATCCGGCAGGTGATACCATTTCCCAAAACCGCTACGGCCAGCTGTTTGATGACGGGAGCGCCGTCTAATGTTTCCGAAAAACAGCTGGAAGAGCTGAGAATAATTATCGAGCCGGAAAAAGACGAGAAGTGAGCAAATATTCAGGCCTGGGCGATCCAGAGGTCCCAGAGGCCCCTACAGCGCTGCGCTTCAGGAATAAAGGGAACTTGCCAGTAAGCGGTTTTTGTGCTATTATTCAGATGCAAGAAGGAAGTACCAGCATGGGCGTGACCCTGCTGTGTTTGTAACAGCCGATTAAGTTTTGAGCCAACATTGATCAGACGGGAGCCTGGACTTCAGCTGCGGCGCAGCAGCCTTTGAAAAGAGGACCTGCAAAACAGCTGAGAGGGCACCCACCTTTTGGGGGAACTGTTCAAAACCAACGGCCTACGGCATGGCGGGGTTTTTTTATGCCTTTTTAAGTGCTATAATAAAGCTTGTTTGGCCTAATTTTCAGCATACCAGGGAGGTGGAGGCATTGAGCGTAAAGGAACTGAGCCGTTCTCTCAGGACGGCCCTGGAAGCCGGCACCCATCCGGGCGACCTGCTTGATCAGATCGAAGACTTAGAAATCGAAGAAAAGGTAGCATTGATGCACGAGTTAACCAGTGAAGATGCCTCCCTGATCCTGCAGGAAATGGAAGACTTTGAGCAGGCCGAAATTATCAGGCATCTGGATCGGGATCGGGTCAGGGAAATCCTGACCAACCTGGCTTCTGACGATGC
>PWGD01000083.1 GCA_003554395.1 Syntrophomonadaceae bacterium | reverse complement strand
TCCTGCGGCCGGTAAAAATAACGGATTAAGTAAAAAGCTGTTAATCCTGCTGCAAAGCCGAAGGCCATGTTAAAAATGACTGATAAAAGTACCGTCACTGCCAGAGGAATGTATTCCCAGCCCCAGGGGACGAACGCTACAAATTTAAGCAGTTCGATGCCGATTAAAAGCATCATCGCTCCAATCACCGCTTCCGGGAATTCTGCGAATACCAGTGCCGCCAACCCGGCTAAAAATAGGCCGGCAATGATCTCGATGATACCAATCGAGATATTGGCCCCACCGGTTCTTGCTCCAAAGAAATGCTTGGCGGCCAGGCCGCCTGCCCCGTGGCAGATCGGCATTCCTCCCAGGAAAGGCAGCCCCAGGTTAAACAGGCCGATGCTCAAAGAAAGTTTTTTAGGCCTGATTTCCCGTCCCGGCCAGTAGGTTTTTAAAAGGGAGGAAGTTGACAATACGCTGTTGGTGGCAGTTAGCGGGATCTGGGCAAATCCGCCCAGGAGCATCACCGGCCAGAGATCGCTGAAGTCAAAAGTGGTTATGGCCGGCAGGGAAAAGCCAAGCAGTTTCTCATTTGAGGGCAGGCCGTGATATAGGGAGATGGCGATGCCGACTGCCATGATCACCAGCATGGAGGGCACAAAGCGGTTATTTCTCAATAACAGGGCCACCATAAAGACGGCAATCCCCAGCAGCCACCAGGTGGACATAAAATTAAAGGCTTGAATGGCCAGCATCACCCCCAGCGCCACCTGGATGCCCCGGATTACGGGGTGGGGAGTGTAGCGGGCAACAATTTCGATCACTCCGGTTATGGAAAATAGAAGCCAGGTTAGCCCCATGGCAAAACCTGAAGCATAAATCATTGAAGGGGTCCAGCTCTGAGCGATGGCAATAGCGGCCAGGACTTTCATCGGTTCGATGGGAATGGGCAGTTTGAAAATGAGCCCGGTGATAATACTGATCAGGCCGATGGAAATCAGAAGTGCAGCCGGGTCCAGGCCGCAGACGACAATGTAACCTGCAGCAAGGGGGATCAACGTGCCAAAGTCGCCCATCGAGCCCGATAGCTCCCGGATATTAAATATATTCCCGCCTTTGGTTTCCACAGCTTAAAAGACCACCCTGCCTTCGACATATAAGCGGGTTTTTTCATGTTCGGGGTTTGTGAATATTTTTTCTGCAGACCCCATCTCCACGATTTCGCCTTTGTCGATAAAAATTACTTGATCGGCTATGCGGCGGGCCTGGAAAACATTGTGGGTGACTATAACCACGGTAATATCTTTCTGCCGGTTCAGGGTGGCGATCATTTCTTCAATCAACTCGATGTTATAAGGATCCAGATTGGCCGTTGGTTCATCAAGAAGAAGTAGTTCCGGGTCGAAGGCCACAGAACGGGCGATAGCCACCCTCTGGGCCTCCCCTCCTGAAAGAGTATCAGCCCGGCGTTTGGCCAGATCGCTAAGGCCCACCTGGTCGAGGAGCCTGCCGACCCGATTGTTTATCTCCTCGCGGTTGTAACCTCTTGCCTTTAAGCCATAAGCGACGTTGTTCCAGACACTTTCCTTGAATAGTATGGTTTTCTGGAATACCAAACTCATTTTGCGCTGGATATTGATCTGTTCCCGGGTGTTACCGGGGACCGGGCGGCCGTGAAAATAATAAGCGCCACTGGTCGGAGCAGTTAATAAATTTATGATCCGCAACAAGGTGCTTTTACCGGCTCCGCTTGGACCGATGATGCCGTAGATAAAGCCTTTGTTTAGTTCCAGACTGTCTACCTTTAAAACTTCCTGGTCGTATTCTTTCTTTATGCCTTCCAATGCGACGATTGTATTGTTCTGGTTGTATTGACGATTAATTGGCCTGCCCTCCCTTCTGGATGTTGTAGAGTAATGAATTGATTACAAAGGCCAGGATCAGAAGGATAATGCCAAGGCCAATGGCCAGTTCAAAGTTGCCTCTTCTTGTTTCCAAAACTATGGCGGTAGTCATTACCCTGGTCCGGCCGGCAATATTACCACCGACGATCATTACTGCCCCCACCTCGGCGATAATCCGGCTGAACCCGGTAATAATTGCTCCAAGAATACTCAGGCGTGACTCCTTTACAACTGTCCAGGTTGACAGAATGGAGTCGGCTCCCAGTGAACGGGCAGTTTCTACTATCTCTGGTCCTTTAGCCCTAATACCTACCAGGCTTAAACCGGTAATAATTGGAGTGGCCAATAGGACCTGGGCAATGATCATCGCTGAAGGGGTGTATAGCAGGCCCAGTACGCCAAGAGGCCCCTGCCTGGAAAGCAATAAGTAGATAATCAGTCCTCCTACAACAGGTGGAATACCCATAAAAGTATAGATCATTTTACTAATAAAGCGGGTCTTTTTTTCCGGTTTCAAGCCTAAAAATGCACCCAGAGGAACACCTAAAATAGCAGCAATTATTATTGCTGAGATTGAAACCCTGAGAGAAAGAAAGACTATATGCAGCAAGTCCGGGTCTAATGAAATTATTAATTGAAATGCTTCCAGGATTCCTTCAAAAAGTCGGGACAACGTATTTACCTCCAAACTTATTATAAGAAGGGGGGCATTCATGTTTTGCACTGGTTTAGTGTTGGTCATATAAAGGGAAAAATACTAATGCGTCTGGCTCGTATGGACTGTTGCGCTATTCTAAACCGTAACCAGTTAAAAACAGGGTTTCATTATTTACCTGGTAGGAATTGATTAATTCCTGGCCTTCATCGGACATTAAGAACTTGATATAAATTATGGCATAGTCATACTTGACATGGGTATGCTCATCGGGGTTGACAGCCATAACCCCGTACTGGTTAAACAGGACCGGGTCGCCTTCAAGGACGATCACCAGCTCGAGGTTATCCATCATGGCCACGTAAGTGCCCCGGTCGGTCATGGTGTAACCCAGTTGCTCATTGGCCATGTTCAGGGTTTCGCCCATCCCCTGGCCGATGGCGAGGTGCCAGTCTTCGCCTGCCGGGTTAATGCCGGCATCTTCCCACAAGCGTTCTTCCATGCGGTGGGTTCCCGAATCGTCACCGCGGGAAACGAAGATGCTTTCGTTCTCCGCGATCAGGTTTAAGCCATCAAAGGCTTTATCTGCATCTTGAACGCCGGCCGGATCATCTTTGGGCCCGACCATGATAAAGTCATTATACATTACATCATAGCGATCGACAAAGAAGCCTTCTTCGACCAGTTCCAGCTCGGAAGCTTTGTCGTGCACCAGCAGGACATCGGCATCACCGCGTTTTCCAGTTTCAAGGGCGGCACCTGTGCCCTGGGAAATTACCTGCACTTCCAGCCCTGTTTGTTCTGTAAAAATGGGATTGAGAAAATCAAGCAGTCCCGAATCGTAAGTGCTGGTGGTTGTGGCCAGGGTGATGAAATCGTCTATGAGTTCTTCCTCTGGTTCCTCTTCCACTTCTTCAACCTCTTCTTCTACGCCTTCTTCCTCCGGTTCCGGTGCGGGTTCTTCTGCGCCCCCTCCCGCGATAAGTGCCATGCTCAACACGAGAATAAGACAAACCAGCAGTAAAGGATTTAAATTTTTTAAACGGTTCATTTTTGCTCCTTTAATGGATTATTGAAGCTAAAAATAAAGAATCGCATTTCCCGTTGGGAAATGCGAATATGCCGTAAACGATTCGCTCACCCTTCTTTCCGCAACGGGAGGCACGGCCGTTTCCAACCGTACCCTATCGTCCATTTCCCTTAGCCAGGTTTAACCGTCAACCTTAGGGAAAATGGATCGAAGGTAATTATTAAGTTGTGATTTATGTGTATTTTATATCAAGCTGGGAATACCGTCAAGGGTTGGGAAAAATATTTTTGGTTGTTCCGGATGAACATGGTGGGGTCAGGTCTTGAATTAACACTTTTTTTGTCATCTACGGTGACAGTTCCATCGTCGTCCCATCGGCTTACGCTTCGCTTCGGAACGCTCGAACCGTCCCCATGGCTCTGCTTAACTCTTAATCTTTGATTGTAGTACTAGAAAGCGAAAATAAAG
>PWGD01000035.1 GCA_003554395.1 Syntrophomonadaceae bacterium | reverse complement strand
TCTTCAGGGATACCGGTCACCCTGGTAAAAGCCGGATTGACATACTTAACCACACCGCTGGCGTTCACAACTTCAATCGCGTCCTGCACGGCATTTAAAACCGTCTGCAGCTCACCCTTGATCAACCGTGTCTCCAGCAGCTGTTCCCGGGAATTGATGATCGCGTTCACAAGGGAGCGCGAAGTCAATTCTTCAAGCCTGACCCCCGGAGACAGGGTTTTTTTCAGATCAGCTTTTACCTGGGCATCGCCGGTAGCCTCCACCACTGTTTCCAGTTCGGGAAGGCCGGCAATTGTGCCCGGATCGGTAGTGAGAAAAACATTTTTTCGATCTTCTTCCGAGAGCCAGTCAAATTTACCATCGGGGCAGGCCACCCCTACGATATCGACTTCACTGCATGCTTTAAGGAGCTTGAGCAGCTCAGTGCCACGTTCTTTATTAACCACTAAAGCTGTTTTTACCAATACCCAAACCGCCCCCTTCTTTACCTTAGAATATTCGTAAATATTAGAAGAACTCCTGCCTGTAAAGCAGGTTTTCTTCAATAAACTATACGGGCCCAAGAAAAACCGGTTCCATTTCCCCAAAGGATACAGGAGAATAAAGGGCTGGCGGTGTAAACTTTAAGTAGGTTTTAAGTAGGTAATGAGGGGTTGGAAATAGAAAGAGACGGCTCCTGATGTTGAATTAACAATAAAAAGGGATTATAATACAAGCGGAAAAGATAAGTATAAAAAAATTGTGCGGGCGTGGCGGAACTGGCAGACGCGCTGGACTTAGGATCCAGTGGGAGCATTCCCTTGGAGGTTCAAATCCTCTCGCCCGCACCATTGATTTATAAGGGTTTTTAGTCTTTCTACTCATTAAATTTCCCTCAATATAGAAGCACTATATGGCTATTTAATAAAACATGATTCCGTTCTCCCGGTTATCGCAGGAGAAGATGGTTTTTTCTCAGGCTGCATATTGCAGCTACAATATTACCTCTATTTAATCTTCCAGGTAAACCGCACGCAGATCCATTGCCGTTCCGAGTCCACTGGTCGGCACAAGCCCTTTCACATTCTCATGTGCTGCCCAGAGATTATTGATAAAGAAGGGGATAATAATTGGGCCGCGTTCAATAAAGAGCTCCTGAATTTCATGGTAGAGCCTAACACGCTCATCGTGATCCATTTCTTTGGCAACAGCTGCTGCCAGTTCATCCAATTCGGGGTCGCAAAAATGGGATTCATTCCAAGGAGCTCCGCAGGTATAAGCTAAATCAAGATATGGCTGCGGATATGGCCTGGCACCCCAATCAGTAATTCCAAAGGGCGCTTCTAACCACATATCATCAGCACCATAGTAAATATCGGAAGGAACCAGCTGAATATCAACGTTTACGCCTATATCAGCCATTTGTTCCTTCCAGATTGTAGCAATAGCAGGAATAGGAGATGACTCCTGGGTGGTTATAGTGATATCAAGCCCATCGCCATAACCGGCTTCTTCCAGCAGCTCAATCGCTTTCTCTACATCACGTTCAGGTTCAGGTACATCAAGATAGAAATCACCATAAGCAGGACCGATAGGTGTATCACGGCCAGTGGTTCCAAGGCCGCCAACAGCCCCTTCTAAAATGGCACTGCGATCTGTACCAGCTTTTAGCGCCTGGCGAACGCGGACATCGCTGGCTGGCCCTTCATCGGAACGCATCCGCAGAACATACGTGGTATTCGAAGGAGCCTGATATACAACAATATCGGGATCTGCTTCAAGCCCCGGGATAAACTCAGTCGGCAGGTAGAACAGGTAATTGATCTGCCCACCGCGTAAAGCTTCAATTTGGGCAGTAGAATCACTCAGGAATATTATCTCCATACTATCGAGATAGGGCAGAGGATAACCATCTGCATCAGTCATCCAGTAATTTGGATTACGGACTAAAATGATACGATCTTCAGGTTCATAACGCTCGACCATGAAAGGACCGGTTCCGTTCCAGTTTGTGGCAAAATCATCATTATCAGCATCCATAATCAAGGCATGATAGTCTGCAAGATCCATCAGAAAATCAGTGTTAGACTCTGCCAGCTCAAAGATGACAGTGTAGTCATCAGGAGCTGTAATATCGATGATATTTTCATACATCCCTACTGTGGCAGCACCAATATCAGGGTCACGCAGGCGGTCATAAGTAAATTTAACATCAAGTGAAGTCATTTCTTTACCGTCATGAAACATAATCCCCTGCCGCAGTTTGAATGTCCAGATCTTTGCGTCTTCATCGCCTTCCCAGTGTTCAGCAACACTACGGGTAATATCTGGCAGGTTATCTTCATCGATAAATACTAAATGATCAGAAAACTGCCGAGCTATATATTCATCGATAACGGTAGACAAAAAAGCAGGATCCAGGTTGCCGGGTGCATAATAAGCGCTACTCAAGGTGCCACCATGTTTTGGTGAAAGCGCTTCGGGAGACTCAGCCTCCTCGTCAACAGTTTCGGTTGGGCCGCAAGATATCAGCACCAAGCTAAAAGCAAGCAATAATAACAACAAAATTGATAATTTCTTTAACAATGGTTTTCCCTCCTTTTATTTTTAAACATACTTTTACCGAACAAGTAAACAGCCAATAATTATATCAAGCCTCACCTCTTTCAACTCATTTTAGTCTCGGTCACATTTCCTAACCTGGAGAAGCAGTTCAATAAAAGTTGGTTTTCAAAATGAGCCCTTCTAAATTCAGTCTTCATCCATCAGCATATGATCTATTACAAAATCTTAACTGCCAAGCTCTGTATTTTTAATTGCCAAGTTCTGTATTTCTATATTGCCGAAAACAGTGAAGTACTTTTTGAACCCTTTCCCTTTTAAGGTTACATTCTTCAGCAATTCTTTTAGCTTCTTTATCGATAGCGTTGTATTTGTTAGCTTTACTCCCCACTCATTAGCCTATATTTAGTTTTACAAACTGAAATAGTTGCAATAATATTTACAATTAATTCGCCTTATATATAGTATATCCTCTATAAAAATCATAAAGAGCTGATATTTTAAAAGAAATAAAATCTAGGATAGAGCAAGAGATCATTTTTATAAGGAAGTGAATATTTTAATACAATTGAGGGGTATTATAAGCTCTGAAGTGGATCAATTTGGTGTGCGAGTAGTGGGCCAAGTGGGCCAGAAAGGGCCAGAAACAGCTCAACTGACCAATAAATTTCAATTGCTAAAAAACCACTTCATTAAGGGACTTACAGGAACAATAACACTCATCCATATACTTCCATAAATAGACAATTTCGGACTTAGGATCCAGTTGGAGCATTCCCTTGGAGGTTCAAATCCTTTCGCCCGCACCATTTATTTTAACTGCTGAATGCAAAAGGGTTGTAAATGCTACAATTAATGACTTACTGGCGGCGAAGCTTTAAAGCAAATGAAGCTGATAATACTAACAAACCGATTGCTATAATTAGGCTAAATGTACTGCCAGTATCAAAAAAAGCTACGAAATTTAATATTGCTATAATTACCATCGCCGCAATCAACATTTTTGTTCCCATTTTAACTCTCCCCCCGCATAAATATATCGTAGTAGCTATATACATTGCCTGCCCAATCTGGTAATAAAATAGAGCCAAGATTAATTCTCAACTCTTCTTATTGATAAATTTAACCTTTCAAAACTTCTGGACAAAAACGGCCAATAGAAATGGATGCCTTTTGCTATAAAATATTTCTAAGAAGTACTCACATCCAGTTAGTTTTGGAAATTTACCTGCGCTTCAAAATTTTTATGGGGCCCTGTACTTTGATCAGCAACCCTAAAGCCAAAACCGCAAAACTAAGACCGATAGCAACCCACTTGATGAAAGTAAAAGCAGGGGCAAGGGCAGCAACAACTGGTGTTTCCAGGGGATAACGATACATGACCAGGGAAGCGGCGCTGTTTTCCAAAAAATCAAAAACTCCCGCTGCCAAAGGTAACAGATTCAACATTTTCCAGGGTCTGCCAATATCATAATCTCGATAAAGATAAGAGATTGTAACAACCAGGAAGAACACATAAGCAAGGG
>PWGD01000073.1 GCA_003554395.1 Syntrophomonadaceae bacterium | reverse complement strand
TTCCTGCTTGGGGAGGGGCTCATGGTCTGCCCGGTGCTCCGGCCCGGGCTTGATCGGCGCCAGCTATACCTGCCCGAAGGGCTCTGGCATGACTACTGGAGCGGAGAAGTATACCGGGGAGGCCGTTATTATATCTGCCAAGCGCCCCTTGATACCCTGCCCCTGTTTGTCAGGGCCGGGACGATCCTGCCCCACGATTCCGTAGAAGGGGCAGTTGGGGCCGCACAAACCGGTAAACAGTTGACCATGCACTGCTATGCCGGCAGTGAGGGAACCTATCTCCTTTACCACGACGACGGGTTAAGTTTTGATTACCGGCAGGGTGGGTCCAGCGAAGTCGAGTTTACAATGACTGCCGATCCCCTCGAGCCTCAAATAGATCAAAAAATCATTAGAGAAAATTATCCTTTGCCGGAGATAAACTTAAAGATTCACCCCGCCGGTATAGTCTAATCATAAAAAGGACCGCTGCTTAAATGCAAATTAACGAGAATCTTTCCACTGTAAAAGGCTGGGAAATCATTGAACACGCTTTTATCGAAGCCCACCTGATCGCTGCCGGCAGTAACTTTTTGATCGGCAACGGCTATCTCGGTTACCGGGGAACTTTTCCGGAATGGCGCAAAGATCGCTACGTGGGCTGTTTCGTGGCCGACACCTATGATAATGCCGACGGCAAATGGACCGAGCTTTGCAATGTGCCCAATGCCCTTTATACTTTGGTGAAAGTTGACGGAGAAGAAGTAACCACCTGCGGGACGGCTTCTCCAACCGCTGGCTGCAATTCAGATTACTGCCGCAAACTGGATCTCAAACACGGGATCTTGAGCCTTGAAAACAGCTGGATCGGCGGAAGTGGAAAACAGCTTAACATCAAGATGGAGCAGTTTGCCAGCTGCGCCGACCGGCACCTGATTGCCCAGCGCTATCAAATTGAAGCCCGGCAGCCGTGCAGGCTGGAGCTGTATAGCGGTATTGACGGCTCGGTTTGGGATTTAAACGGCAGGCACCTGTTTGATTACCGCTTTGAGGGCGGTAAAGAGTACCTGTCTGTTCAAGCCAGGACCGGGGAACTGGGAACTGTGATCACGGTTTTGGAAGGGCAGGCTGTGTCGGGCTGCCGGCCCCTGGAGCAGGAAATCATTCAAGGGGAAGAGACTCTATTAAGGAAACTCAGCTTTGAAATGCAAGCCGGGGAAAAACTGACCCTGGAAAAGCTGATGGTAGTTTACAGCAGCAACGACGTTCCCGATCCCGGGGCTGCGGCCCATAAAAGCCTCCGCGCCGCCCTTGAAAAAGGTTATGATCAGCTTAAAGCAGATCACCGCCCGTTCTGGGATCAGATCTGGGACCAGGTTGATCTTGCCATCAGCGGGGACCTTTATTCGCAGGCGGCGCTCAGGTTCAATCTATACCACAATATTATTGCCACCCCTTTCCACAGCGACAGTTTGCCCATCGGGGCCAGGGGCCTCTCCTGCCAGGCCTACCAGGGTTCTGCCTTCTGGGACCAGGAAATATTTAACCTGCCCATGTATTATTATACCCTCCCGGATGTAGCCCGCAATATTCTGACGTACCGTTATAAGACCCTTGACGGAGCGCGCAAGAAGGCTGAGGACCTGGGTTGTGAAGGTGCCTTTTATGCCTGGGTCAGCGGCAAAACCGGCGCCGAGTTGTGCCCCTCTTTTTTCTTCACCGATGTCTTAAGCGGCCGTAAAATCCGCAATCATTTCAACGATTGGCAGATCCATATCTCACCCGACATTGTCTATGCGATCTGGAGTTATTACCGGGCCAGCGGTGATTGGGACTTTATCGACCGCTACGGAGCGGAGATTATTTTTGAAGTGGCCCGGTTCCTGTATTCTTTCGCTTACTTTAAAAAAGATAAAAACCGCTATGAAATAATCAGGGTCCTGGGTCCTGATGAATATCACGAAAATGTAGACAACAACGCTTTTACCAATTACCAGGCCTGCTTCAGCCTAACAACCGCCCTTGATATTTACGAGCGCCTGCAACAGGAAAACCCCGCCCGTTTAAAAGAGCTGTCCGGCCGCTTGAACCTGACTGAAGATGATTATAGCTGCTGGGCAGAAATGGCCGGGTTAATCTATCTTCCCGAACCCGACCCGGAAAGCGGGATCATTGAACAGTTCCGGGACTATTTTAAACTGGAAGATCTTTATCCCGCCAGCTTGCAAGAAAGGCTGATCGATAAAAATGAATACTGGGGCTGGCCCAACGGGGTGGCCGTTCATACGCAGGTTGCCAAGCAGGCTGACGTGCTCCAGCTGCTGGCCATGCATGATTTTTTCCCGCGCCAGGTGGTCAGGAAAAACTACGATTATTATGAGCCCCGCTGCCAGCACGGTTCTTCCCTCAGCCCTGCCGTCCACGCCATTGTTGCGGCAAAAGCGGGCTACACCGGGCAGGCTTACCGCTATTTCCTGCGCTCCGTCCTGATCGACCTGCTCGATACCAACAAGGCTTTCAGCGGGGGCACCTTTATCGGCGGTATTCACACCGCCTCCTGCGGGGCCGCCTGGCAGATCTTAGTTTTTGGGTTTGCCGGGATGCAGGCTGCAGAAAGAAAGATAACCTTTAAACCGGCCCTGCCGGAAAAATGGCGCGAAGTGAGCTTTAAGCTGGTCTACAGGGCTCAAAAACTGCACATAAGCATGGCCAAAGCTTCTTTTGCGGTCAAATCGGCCCCGGAAAACAGCGCGGCGGTTCAGGTTCAAGTCCACGGCCGGGAGGAAACACTGCCTCCGGGAGGAGAGCTTTTATTTAAAGGCCCTTTTTAGCGGGATCGATCAACAGGCCCGTACCAGGACCGGTTCAAGGCAGCTGTCCGCTCGCCCCGGCGGGCTTTATTAAGGACTGGAGAGCTTGCTGTCCAGCCAGTTTTTCAAGCAGGCAAAAACTTCGTCTTTTTCCTCTTCATTGTGCAGCTCGTGGTATAAACTTTCCCAGAGCTCCAGGGTGCAGTCACCGGAAACCAGGCCGGCCAGTTTTTCAGAACCGGAGGCATGATTAATCCTGTCCTCTGTCCCGTGCATGATCAGCAGGGGCAACTTAATTTCACCGGCACGGTTAAAAATGTACTCGATGGTATCAAGAAGTCCTTTTCCCAGGCGCAGCGTAGCCCTGTCGTGGACCAGGGGATCGCTGCGGTAAGCATAGATAACCGCCGGATCCTGCGCCAGGGCGTCCACCTCAAGATTGCTGGAAATGCTCAGGCCGGGTATGATCCGGCTGAAAAAACTAATCATTGCTGTAAGATATTGCTTGTGGTCATAGACCGAATGCAGCAGGGGGCTGGTAATTACCGCCCCGTTTAGGAGCGGCCGGCGCTGGATCAGGCAAAACAGGGCCAGCAGACCGCCCATGCTGTGGCCGTAAAGAAAGCAAGGTATATCTTTAAATTCACGCCTGGCTTCATCCAGCATCAGGTTAATATCATCGGAAAAATGATCAAAAGTAGGGGTGTCACCGCGCTTCCCCCCGGATTTACCGTGACCGCGCAGATCGATGGCCAGCATGGCATAGCCGGCGCCGGCCAGGCGCTCGGCCCAGTGCCGGTAACGGCCGCTGTGCTCACCGTGACCATGCACCAAACAGATTACCCCTTTTACCTCCGAGTCCGGTTCCCACTGCCTGGCCAGCAGGGGCTCTCCGTCGTCGGACCGCCATTGCATTTCTTTGTGTTTAATCTCCATACCCCCCTTATCAGCTATGCTGACCCTTCTCATTGCCTCTCCGGCTTTTATGGGTAAGCCGCCCTCCTTTGCTTTTATAGTGGTTTTAAACTCAGTGGAGTTGTTCAGCCACCAATGTTTTGTAGAAGACAGTTTTTTTAAAAAGTCGGATCAAGGCAAAACCAATATCCATAAAAATACCAACTGTAAGAGCAAAAATAACGGTTCCCAGGCCCAGGGGGCCGCCGAGAAAATAGCCGCTCAGGGCGGCGCCCGCTTCCATAAAAGTCCTTACCGTTCCCAGCCGGTAGGGAATTATCTTGCCCAGGGCCAGCATCAGGCTGTCCCGCGGTCCCGCCCCCAGGTTGGCGCTTATGTAGATGGAGCAGCCAAATCCAAATAAGGTTACCCCGGTGACAAACAGGATAATTTTCAACCACAGTGGATCCGGGGCGGGAATATAATCAAGGTAAATAATCAGGTCCACAAAAAGGCCCAGGAAAACCATATTCATCAGGGTCCCGATGGAGGGCCTGACCTTGAGGAAAAAGCTCAGGCCCACCAGCGTCAAGCCAACAATTTGGATGATCCGGCCGATAGTGAGACCGCTTTGGACGGCCAGCCCGATGTGGAGGACATCCCAGGGATTAACGCCCAGGTTGGCCTGGATGGTAGAGACAATGCCATTGGCCACAATATATAAACCGCCAAAAAAAGTAATAAAGCGCAAGGTAAGCTTTAAGATGTTGTGTTTGTCCATATTTCGAGCGCGCTTTCACAGGAAATTTAATATCCGCAGGCCCGGGTTCCCGGTGGTTTGAGAAACCGACAGTAATGCATTCAGCATTTCAGCCTTTATAAAGCATACCTTATTTAACCGGCAGCGACAATAGCTTCTTCAGCATATTTTGGCCGGACCGGATCATAGCGCCATCAGGCTGAGGCAGGGATAAGCGGTTTTCTGGCGAAATAAAAAATGATGCCGGCATAAGGCAGATTCAGGCAAAGGGTTGATCATGATGATACCACTGCAGTATGAAGGAGATGTTTACCGGCCTCCCAGTGAGGCAAAAAGTTTAATTCTACAGGCAACCATCGGTTGCTCCCATAACCGCTGCACATTTTGCGGCATGTATAAGAAGAAGAAATTCCGCCTCCGCAGCCTGGAGGAGATAGAGCAGGACATTGAGCAGGTTTCCCGGTTTTTACCGCATACCCGGAGAATATTCCTGGCCGACGGCAACGCCCTGGTCATTCCGACCGGCCGGCTGCTGCAAATTTTGCAGTCCCTGGGCCGGGCTTTTCCAAAGCTGGAAAGGGTCGCTGTTTATGGAAACCCCCAGGACCTGCTGGAAAAAAACGTCCGGGAGCTGCAGGAGCTAAGAAGCTGTAAGCTGGGGATAGTCTACCTGGGCCTGGAAACAGGCAGCGCTAAGGTCCTGCAGGACATAAAAAAGGGCGTTACACCGGCAGAAATTGCCGCTGGCACCGCCAAAGCCAGGAAAGCAGGGCTGCCGTTATCCATTACTGTCCTTAACGGCCTGGCCGGATTGGAGGGCAGCGAGGAACATGCCCGGGAATCGGCCCGGCTTTTAAATCAAATTGATCCGGAATACCTGGGCCTGCTTAGCCTGATGCCTGTCCCTGGAACTACCACCCACCGCCAGTTTGAGCAGGGCAAACTCACTCCCCTGAGCCCCTGGCAGCTGCTGGAGGAAATCAGGATGATGGTCGAGGGCCTGGACCTGACCCACTGTGTTTTCCGGGCCAACCATGCTTCGAATTATCTGCCCATAAAAGCGGTTCTTTCCCGGGACCGTGAGGCTTTGCTGGCCGAGCTGGACCGGGTCCTGGCCCAAAAAGCGCCCGGCGCCTTAAAAAGCGAATTTTTACGCGGTCTTTAAACCGGCCCCGGTTGACGGGGACGGAATTTTTCCGGTGGGCTAAAAATATAAAATAGTAAAATTTAGCATGCTGGTTTCAGCGGGAGGCTGCTTTGAGATGAAAAAGACCAATGCGGCCAGGATCCTGGATCGCCTGGGCCTCGAATACCGGTTGTTGGAATTTGATGTGGATGAAGACGACCTGAGCGCCCAGAATGCGGCCAGAAAACTTGGCCTGCCGCCCGAGCAGATCTTTAAAACCCTTGTGGCCCGGGGAGATAAAAGCGGGGTGATCATCGCGTCTGTGCCGGGGGGCAGAGAGCTGGACTTAAAAGCCCTGGCCAGGGTCAGCGGTAATAAAAAGGTGGAGCTGGTACCTTTAAAAGAAATCCGGCCCTTGACCGGCTATATCAGGGGTGCGGTATCTCCCCTCGGCCTGAAAAGCAATTTTCCCTGTTACCTCGATCAGAGCGCTTTTGATCATTCATCAATAATTATCAGCGCCGGGACCCGCGGGGTCCAGATCAGCCTCTCTCCCCGGGACCTGGCTGCGGCCCTGAAAGCCGAACCGGTCTGCCTGGCCAGGTGAAATCGCGCCTGTTTTACCCGGTTTACTGAAAAAATGTTATGCTGAAGGGCTCTAACCGGTGCCGGGGATTGTTGAGGAATTTATATTGATGTTAGAAGTTACCTGGTCGGAAAAAGCCCTGCTCAGGTGGTCAATGATGGTTTTTACCGGCAAGATTTCTTTAATTTTATAGACATTCTGTCCTGAAAAAACAACACCCCGGTCAATATTGCCCAGGCGGCTATTTTCAAGGGCTTTCAGGATACAGAATTCATGGGAACAGGTTTTGAGGCAGTTTTCGCACAGTGGTTTGGGCGCTTCGCCCCGGCTCAAAGCCTCAGAAAAAACATTCCGGATTGCCCGGCCCGGCAGCCCGACCGGGCTTTTGATCAAAACTAAATCTTCCCTGGAAGCGCTGAGGTAATGGGCTTTAAATGATTCAGCCACGCTGCATTCCCTGCTTAAAACGAAGCGGGTAGCCATCTGAATCCCGTCTGCTCCCAGCTGCAGCATTTTTTCAATATCCCCGCCGTCGGTAATACCTCCGGCGGCAATGACCGGAATTTTTACGGCGCCCTTGATTTCCGGCAGGATTTCAACTGTCGGCCTGTCGGTGCCCAGGTGGCCGCCAGCTTCCGTGCCTTCGGCAACAACTGCCGAGGCGCCATATTTTTCGGCGATTTTGGCCAGCCGGGCTGAAGATACGATGGTAAAAATAGGTATACAGGCTTCTCTCCCCCAGCTAAAAATATCTCTTGAAAAGCCGGCCCCTGAAATTACCAGATCTACTTTTTCCTGCAGGGCAGTTTTTACCAGTTCCGCAAAATCGCGCACGGCGTACATGACGTTGACGCCGATAATCCCACCTGATGCGATTTTCCTGGCTTCCTTAATTTCTCGCCGCAGCTCTTCCATGCTCATGCCGGTTGCAGCAATTACACCGATTCCTCCGGCAGAGGCTACTGCCCCGGCCAGGGGCGCCGTAGAGACCCGCACTGCCATGCCTCCCTGGATAAGGGGGTATTTTAAGTTAATGTTTGCAAGTAGTTTCATTGATGTTACCTTCCTTTATGCGCATAAGAGATAAAAAAGGGCATTTCCCTTTCAATTAAGGAAATACCCTAAACCATTATCTGTCAGCCCCTTATTACTGGGGCACAACGTTGGCAGCTTGTTTTCCGCGCTCGCCTTCGACAACTTCAAATTCTACAGTTTGTCCTTCTTCAAGAGTCTTAAAACCTTCGGACTGGATTGCGGAGAAATGAACGAATACATCCCCACCTTCTTCTGTTTCGATGAAACCGTACCCTTTGTCGGGGTTAAACCATTTTACTTTACCTTGCATGTACTTAATTCTCCTTCATTTTAGAAATGGTTTAAAAAGAGGAGTATAGCCAAACCACTTTCCTTTCATCAGGCAAAGGTTAAAGACAGTTTGCATCATGCTCATCTTTTCAACACTGACGAAACTATATCACGTCTTTCCAGATAAAGCAAGAAATAATTTGTTTTATCTCAACCGTTATTGATCCAGTTTCAGTCAAGATCAAGAGCATCACAGGGGCAGGTCCTGTTTAAAATCACTTTATTATGCGTTATTATATAAAGGTAATATTTTTTAAATAGCGAATATATAATAAAAAGCTACTGCTAAACTCGATTAATAATGGGGGTGAAGATTTTTGGATAAAACAATGCATGTAGGGTCTGATGTGGGCCGGCTGAAAAAAGTAATATTGCACAAACCCGGCCAGGAACTTGAAAATCTGACGCCGCGTTATCTGGAAGATCTGCTGTTTGATGAGATCCCCTGGCTGGCCCAGGCCCAGAAAGAGCATGACGGTTTTGCCGCGGTCTTAAAAAACAACGGGGCCGAGGTCTACTATGTAACTGCTTTACTGGCCGAGATTGTCAAAGATCCGCAGGTTAAAAGCGAGCTGATTAAAAGGCATCTCAAGGCCAGTCCCTTAATCGAAGCGGATGTTTTAAATACCATCTATAACTACCTGAGCGAGCAGGAACCACAGGAACTGGTTGCAACTTTAATTGCGGGTTTTCACAAAAAGGAAATACAGCATTTAAAAAAACACCGCACCTTGAGTGACCTGACCCTGGACAGCTATCCCTTTTACCTGGCGCCTTTGCCCAATATGTACTTTACCAGGGACCACGGGGCCATGATCGGCCCGAAACTGCAGGTCAGCAGCATGTTTAATCCTGCCAGGCGCCTGGAAACTGTTTTTCTGCGTTTTATCCACAAGTACCATCCTCTTTTCAAAAATGTGGAGCTGGCTTTTCATGAAGAAATCCCTTACGGCATCGAGGGAGGGGATGTTCTCGTCCTGAACGAGGAGACGCTGGTGATCGGCCTCAGCGAGAGGACGACTGAAGAAGCGATCGAATGGATTGCCCATAAATACCTGGTGGAAAAAGAACTGGTCAAACATATCGTGGTGGTCCAGATTCCCTCCCGGCGGGCTTACATGCACCTGGATACAGTTTTTACTATGGTCGACAGCGATAAATTCCTGATGTATCCAGGCATTAAGGATGTCGTCACAACGTACTGGCTGGAAAAAGGCAGAGATGACAGGGTTTCGGCTTCCAGCGGCTATAACCTGCAGGGAGCACTGCGCAAGGCTTTGCACCAGAAGCAGATTGAAATAATTTACTCAGGCGCCAACGATGAGATTACGGCTGCCAGGGAACAGTGGGGAGACAGCACCAACGCCCTGGCTGTCAAACCGGGTAAAGTAATTTGCTACGATCGTAATGAAGCCACGAACGAAGCCCTGCGCCGGCACGGGGTAGATGTGATTGAAATTGACAGTTCCGAACTTGTGCGCGGCCGCGGCGGTCCACGGTGCATGAGTATGCCCCTGGACAGGGAAACACCATCTTAGAAAATGGAGGAAAACATTGGAGAGAGAACTATCTTTAGAGTTTGTCCGGGTAACAGAAGCTGCAGCCCTGGCCTCGGGAAGGCTGATGGGCCGGGGGGATAAAGAAGCCGCGGACCAGGCCGCGGTAGATGCCATGCGTTCGGTTTTTGATACGGTCAGCATAGACGGGACGGTAGTGATCGGTGAGGGGGAGATGGATGAGGCTCCCATGCTCTATATCGGCGAGCGGGTAGGAAGCGGAACCGAACCCTGTGTCGATATAGCAGTGGATCCCCTCGAGGGGACCAACCTGGTGGCCAAGGGTCTACCTAACGCCCTTTCGGTTGTGGCCATTGCCAACCGTGGTTGTTTCCTTCATGCCCCCGATGTCTACATGGACAAGATAGCCGTGGGGCCCGGTGCCAGGGGTTGCGTCGCTCTCGATGCTCCGGTGGCGGAAAACCTGGGCCAGGTGGCCGAGGCCCTGAAAAAAGATGTGGCAGACGTCACCGCTATAGTGCTGGACCGGGAAAGGCACCAGCACATCATCGAGGAAACCAGGAAAGCGGGGGCGCGGGTCAAGTTGATTAGCGACGGTGACGTTTCCGCGGCCATTGCTGCTGCGCTTGAAAATACCGGTGTCGATATTCTTTTCGGCATTGGCGGGGCCCCCGAAGGGGTTATTGCCGCTGCCGCCATTAAAATTCTGGGCGGGGAGATGCAGGCCCGCCTGGCGCCGGAAGACGAAGAAGATCTGGAAAGGATCCGCGAGCTGGGGATTGCCGACCATGATAAACTGCTGCTGCTTGAAGACCTGGTCAGGGGGGAGGATATCTTTTTTGCCGCCACGGGGATTACAGACGGCGATATGCTGAGCGGGGTCCGTTACCGGGGCCGAACGGCAGAAACTCATTCCCTGATCATGCGCGGTATTACCGGCACCATCAGGAATGTTTACGCTACCCATACCCTGGATAAAAAGCCGCGCTTTATATCCGACCCGCCTGCCTGCCGCCGGCCCCGGTAGTAGGAAGCGGGAACTTGCGTTCTAAATGGCCCGGTATCTCGGCAAAGACCGGCTTTAATGCCTGTCGGGGCCGTAGATCCGCCTTAAATTGGGCAGTTCGGTGCAGTAATAGTGGATCCAGATGTAAATATGGTTAAACAGGGCCAGGAGCAGTGATGCCGGTGAAGCCAGCAGGATGCCGGGGATGTAGAAGCCGAGCGGTCCGAAGACATATATGGCATTGGGGGCAAACTGAAAAATGCCCCTCTTGAGCCAACCGGTGTCGCGGTAAGCCGGTTCAAAGTGGTCGGCACCGGCCAGGCGCTTATAGCCGTAATACCTGGTTATCGAATATATTACCCCTACGAAAGGGACGGCCAGGGTGAGGGCAACAATCCACCTGGTGGGTTCGGGAAAAGTGAAGCTGTCCCGGTTGGCAGCAGCTGCCAGGACAATAGCCCCAATCCGGGCTATGAGCATCATGGTGTAATCTAACAGGTAAGCGATATAGCCAACCCGGGGCAGGTTGGCGGTGAGCCACTGGGTTTCCAGCTGTACTCTCCAGATTATCATTACATATAGCTGGTGAAGGATGGCGGCAATAATGCCGATCCACATCCACGTTTCGGTGCTTAAGCCCCAGAATGCGCCCAGGGAAAAAAGTGGAAACCGGTCCATGATCATATTGACCGATACCACTAGCAGGGCAAGCAGGACAAAATGCCAGTCTTGTTTTTCAAAAATATTTTTCAGCACTGTCGGTCCGGACCTCGTTGGTTTGTAACGGCATGAAATAGTCTATTACGTCAGGCTTTATGCCTGGCTTTACTGCATAAAAAATATGGATTACTTGACGATTAATACGTTGGTGCGGGCGATCTGCAACACGGCGTTGCTGACACTGCCCAAAAACAGCTTTTTCACTCCGCCCATGCCCCTTCTTCCGATCACTATCAGGTCATACCCGCCTTCTTCCGCCACTTTGCTGATTACTTCGGCTGGATGCCCTATTTTAAAGAGGGTATTGACCGGTATGTCATGTTTCTTAAATTCTTTTTCAGCGCCGGCAAAGTATTTTTTCCTTTCCTCCAGGAGCCTTTTATCCATATCTTTTAACTTTTTTTCTTCTTCATCGCTGAAAAGGTATTTTCCCTGCCAGTAATCGGGTAGAATGGTAGAACCCTCATGAACGTGGATCATGGTTACCTCGTTAATATTGCAGCTGCCGACCATATTGGAAGAAACCTCGATCACTTTTTGGCTGAAGTCGGACCCATCGGTGCATATAAGTATTTTCATGTCCATCTCCCCTTTCGTGTTAATAATTCTATAAGGTCGGGATTTTCCCTTTAAAAGTATCAGGCAAGATTTGCTCATTTTGCGGTCTCCGGATTTATTGTTCAAGAGGGATCAAGCCTCCTCAAGGCGAATAATTATTCAGAAACCCTTAATTTAAGGAGCGGGTCGCCGTTGATGGCGGTCTGAAAGTGAGGGATACCCTATGCATTCATTTCCCAGCATCCAGACCATAAAAGAGGCGGCGGCCAGGATTAAACCCTATGTCCACCGCACCCCGGTATTTACCTCGGCTACCATTGACCGGCTTTGTGAGGGACGGGTGTTCTTCAAGAGCGAAAACCTGCAGAAGGTCGGGGCCTTTAAAGCGCGCGGCGCGGTAAACGCGGTCTTCAGCCTTGAGGAAGGCGATTTTTTGGGAGGAGGGGGCGTGGAAAAATGTGTAACCACCCATTCATCGGGCAATCATGCCGCCGCCCTGGCCTACGCCGCCCGCTGCCGGGGCATCAAGGCCCATGTGGTTATGCCTGAAAATGCCCCGCCGGTTAAAAAGGCGGCGGTTGCCGGCTACGGCGCTGAAATTACCTACACGGAATCGACCCAGCAGGCCCGGGAGAAAGCCCTGGACGAGATTGTGACCCGGACCGGCGCTGTTTTTGTTCATCCCTACAATGACTACCGGGTTATTGCCGGCCAGGCTACGGCGGCCCTGGAGCTGATGGAACAGGTCCCCGGGCTCGATACAGTGATCGCCCCCGTGGGCGGAGGCGGGCTTTTGAGCGGGACCGCATTAAGTGTTTCCGCACTTTGGCCCACAGCCGAAGTGCTCGGAGCAGAACCGCAGGGGGCTGATGATGCTTACCGTTCTATACAGGCCGGAAAAATAATTCCCCTGACCAATCCACAGACTATTGCCGACGGCCTGCGGACTTCCCTGGGCGATCTCACCTTTCCAATAATCCATCAACATGTCAGCGCAATCCTGACGGCAAGCGAAGAGGCCATTGTTGAGGCCATGCGCCTGACCTGGGAACGGATGAAACTGGTCGTGGAGCCTTCGGCGGCCCTGCCCCTGGCAGTATTGCTGGCCAACAGCAACTATATAAAAGGCAAAAACATAGGGCTGATTGTTTCCGGCGGCAATGCCGATTTAGATCAGCTGCCCTGGCTAAAAGTTTGATCCTGCGTAGTTTTCCTGTAAACTCGGACCTGTTCTGGAGTACCTCCGCAACAGATCACCGCTGCCGTCTCGCCTGTCCGGCCTGCAGTATAGTGCAAACCGGGCCGGGGGCTCTGGCCCGGATTCCGGATTGATCAATAGTATTCTTCAAGGATCTTTATTGCTCCCGCAGGCGGAAACGGGCGGTAAAATGCCTCAATATTTCGGCCTGGTAGGTTATTTCCAGGCCGCGGATGTTTTCTTTGCGCCCGGCGATCGCTTCAAAGGCTTTAACCACCAGGTCCATATGACGATCGGTGTAAACCCGGCGGGGTACGGTCAGGCGCACCAGTTCCTGGGCCGGAAAAACTTCCCGGCCTGTTTCAGGATCGGTGTAGCCAAAGGCGCAGGCGCCCAGTTCCACGCTCCTGATCCCCGCCTCCCGGTATAGCTCTACCGTGAGGGACTGGGCGGGAAAATAACTTTGCGGCAGGTGGGGCAGGAATTTGAGGGCGTCAACAAAAACCCCATGCCCGCCGACCGGTGTTACTATGGGTACTCCCAGGTCGAGCAGCCTGTGCCCCAGGTAACTGACCTGGCCGATGCGGTCTTCCAGGTATTCTTCCTCCGTCCCTTCATAGAGGCCCCGGGCGATTGCTTCCAGGTCGCGGCCGGCCAGTCCGCCGTAAGTGCGGAACCCTTCATAACAGATCTGGATCTGGACCGCTTTTTCATACCACTCTTCATTATTTTTGAAAGCCAGGAAGCCGCCGATATTGACCAGGGCATCTTTTTTTGAGCTCATGGTGCAGCCGTCGGCATAAGAAAACATTTCCCGGGCAATATCCCGGATCGATTTATCGCGGTAAGCGGGATCCCTCTGTTTAACAAAGTAACAGTTTTCAGCATAGCGGGCGGCGTCGATGAAAAGGGGGCGATTATATTTCCTGGCCAGCTCGGAAGCGGCACGCAGGTTGTCCATCGCTACCGGTTGGCCCCCGTTGTTGTTGCAGGTGGCGGTAATGATAATGAGCGGCAGTTTTGAAACCGGGTTGTTCTGTAATTCATCTTCCAGCCGATCCAGGTCAATATTGCCTTTAAAGAGGTGATCAGAACCTGATTTTAACCCTTCATCGATCACCAGGTTTAAGGGTTGGGCTTCTCGGAGGCGGATATGGCCTTCGGTGGTGTCAAAATGCATATTTCCGGGCACTTTCTGGTTTTTGTCTACAAACATGGACATGAGAATATTTTCGGCAGCGCGCCCCTGGTGAGTGGGCACTACATATTGATAACCAAAAATATCCTGCAGGGCCGCCTGCAGGTTAAAAAAATTCCTCGAACCGGCATAAGATTCATCACCCAGCATCATACCTGCCCACTGGTTGGCGCTCATGGCCGAAGTGCCGCTGTCGGTTAGTAAATCGATGTAGATATCCTCGGCTTTCAGGTTGAATATGTTGTAATGGGCTTCCTTGATCAGCTCTTCTCTTGTGGCGCGGTCTTTCAGCCTGATGGGCTCTACCATTTTGATCCGGTACGGTTCCGCGTAAGAATCTCTCGCTCTCAAAAAGATAACCTCCTTATGGTTGTCACCGTTTCTGGTTCCCGTAACAGTCGTCCTGATTGATCAATTAATACCACTCTATCATTAAGAATAACACATTTGTGGACCTTTTGAAAAAGTTTATCGCCTGCTTATGCAGGGGCAAGATTGCTTAATAATATAAGTTTTAAAGACATAATAAAACGGCCCTCCCTTTTAATCTCGGGAGAGCCGGTCAAGCTTACTTAAAGCCGGGATCATAGTTGGATTAAGGTTCGAGCACCGCGCCCATGAACAAAATAGGGCCGGTCATGTCGTCGGCAATGGCGAAGAAAAAGGGCCGGTCGACAATCATGGAAAAGTAATCGGGCCGGGCTGATTCCACCCTGATTTCAACCGAAGTGGCAGCGGCAGCTTCAGTGCCTTCTTCGTTTACTTCGACGAAACTCTTATGCTTTACCTCGCTGATATACAACCGGGGCGGGATTTCGCGCATGCCGCTGAAATCGGCGGCTTCGTAATCGAAAGCTATTCCCATGCCCAGTGCCTTCAAGACGTCGTTCAGCGATTTCTCATATTCAAACTTGAACCGGGGCAGGCCGACTTCCCCCTCCCTGGTGGTAAAAGACTCTGTCCACTCGGCCCACTTTTGCGGATCTAATTCTTCATAAAACTCTTTTAATCCAGCTTGTTCGGAAGGAAGAAACACGTACATACCAAGCCGTTCGTTTTCGCCGTAGGGCAGGCGAATTGCCTGGAATAAATCGGTTTCGAAATAGCTGAAGTCATCATTTTTGAACATGACCGGGTGTTCTTTTACGGAGCCGTCGGCAAGATAAAAAGGTATCTCCCGGGTCAGTTCCGGGTCAAAGGGTTCACTCCATTCCCCGTGAAAATAGATGGTGTTAATTAAAAAAAGGACGGTTAATGGATCAATGGGCGCTTCGACAATATCTTCGATCTTTCCCCCGGTTTGCTCGTTGACCCAGTCGTTGATTATGTCGGCTGCCCCGGGGTCGCCGAAATCAAGGGCGGTTACTTCAGCATTAAAAAAATCTTCGTTGCGCTGTAAAAAGTCTTTTTTAAAATCAACTCCTTCCCGGGCCCAGAGCGAATTGGCCACAGCCATTTCTACCCGGGGATCGGGGTTGTGCAGGATGGTCAGCAGGTCGGCGAAAGCCTCATTGACCTCTTCCCGGGTCATATCCTCCAGGTCCAGGGTCTTAGCCATCGCTTGCCGGGTTTCTGCTTCGGCCCCGTTGTAGGTCATGGCCAGGGCGGTGAAAATACTGGCCGGAGAGATAAAGAGATTTTCTTCATCTTCAGCGGCCCTGAGGGCCTGGAAGATGTTGAGGCCAAAGCTGTTATTGGCCCGGACCAGGCGCCCGTCAAGTTCTTCCACCGGAGCGGCCAGGCCTTGTTCGGCCTGGAACAGGGTACACCCCGTAACCAGGGCCGGTAAGAGCAAACCTAAAATCAAGAGTCCACCCAGGCCGCAGGTTAGAAAATGTCCGGCTATTTTTTTGTTAGGCACTTTAATTCCCCTCGCTTTTTTTGGCTTTTAACTCTATGACCGCTAAAGGAATCGGCCGGTTCCATCTTTAAAAAGGAATCGAAGGGTATAACGGTGAATCTTATAAGCGATCAGTTTTCAGAACCACAGCTTCCTGGTTGCTGTAAGGAGGATAAAAATAATGGAAAATAACTCCCGGGTGTTTGATAATAAGTCGGAGATCCTGGCCGTGGCCCGCGGTGATAAGCCGGCCGATCTGCTCCTTAAAGGAGGGCGGATTATCAATGTCTTCAGCGGTGAAATCATAGCCGGCAACGTTGCTATTTCCGGCGGGGTCATTGCCGCTGTAGGAAGCGAATATACCACTGGGAAGGAGATAATCGATCTTGACGGCGCTTTTATCGCCCCCGGCCTGATCGATGCCCATCTGCATATTGAAAGCACCCTCCTTTTGCCGCCCGAACTGGGCCGGATTATCCTGGGTCAGGGCACCACCGCCGTAATACACGATCCTCACGAGATTGCCAATGTCCTTGGGCCGGAAGGAGTAACCATGATGATCGAACTTTCCGGACAGTCTCCCTGCGACTTTTTTGCCACCGTCCCTTCTTCTGTTCCTTCCACGGACCTGGAAACAGCGGGTGGAGAACTTGATGCCGGCGCGGTGGAAAAACTGCTCCAAGATCCCCGCACGATCGGGCTGGGGGAGATGATGAATTACCCCGGCGTCATCGCCGGGGATTATGAAGTGCATCAAAAAATAGCGGCCGCCAAAAAGCTCGGCAAGGTTATAGACGGCCACGCCCCGGCAGTCGGGGGCAAAGAGCTCCAGGCCTACCTCTCGGCCGGCATAACAACCGACCATGAGTGCATTACAGCCCAAGAAGCCCAGGAAAAATTGGCCAGCGGGATGAAAATAATTATCCGGCACGGCTCGGCTACATCCAGCCTGGCTGAACTGGTGCCCCTGGTTACGCCCGCCACCGCTGATTCATTTATGCTGGGCAGTGATGACCGGGAAGCAGGGGAACTGCTTGAAAAAGGGCACTTAAATGAAGCCCTGAAGCAGGCGGTGGCTCTCGGCGCCGATCCGCTGCTGATGATCAAAATTGCTTCCCTCAACGCAGCCCGCCAGTACCGGCTTTATGACCGGGGGGCGGTGGCCCCCGGATACCGGGCCGACCTGGCTGTTTTCGAGGATATCGAACAGTTCCGGACCCGCCTGGTGATCAAGGACGGCCGGGAAGCGGCCCGCGATGGGCAGGTCACTGTGCCCGTTCCTGCCTCTGAGCTGCCTCTTTCCGCCCGGGAAAGCGTGAAGATTTCCCGTCCTCTAACCGAAGAGGATTTCATGCTGAACTATCCTCCGGGCAAAGTGCCTGTGATCGGGGTGATTCCGGGGCAGTTAATTACGGAAAAGCTGCACCTGGAAGTTGAGCGGGCTAAAAACGGTTCTGTGGCGGCAGCCCCGGCCTCCGGGGTAAATAAAATTGCCGTTATTGAACGACATGGTAAAAACGGCAACATTGCCGTGGCCCTGATCAGGGGCATCAACCTGGGAAAAGGGGCCCTGGCGTCGACCGTCGCTCATGATTCCCATAACCTGGTAGTGATCGGGGCGTCTGAAGCAGCGATGGCCGGGGCCGCCAATGAACTGGCCGCCGCCGGCGGGGGTTTTGCGGTGGCCGGCGAAGACGGCGCCCTAAAAGCGCTTCTTCCGCTGCCGGCGGGAGGGCTGATGTCCGATCAGCCGGCGGAAAAGGTTGCCACAGAAATGCAGCGGGTGCTTGAAGCGGCCCGTGAACTGGGCACAGATCTGCCCCAGCCTTTCTTAACCCTTTCTTTTATGGCCCTGCCGGTAATTCCTTCTTTGAAAATTACCGACCGCGGCCTGGTCGATGTAGA
>PWGD01000164.1 GCA_003554395.1 Syntrophomonadaceae bacterium | reverse complement strand
GGAAACTATTTTCAAGAACCGTCCCCAAACATACCGGGACGGTTCTTTTAGGGTTCAATCGGAAGTTTTGCGCTGATATAGCCCAACGTTTATGCTTAACAGCAAGCGAATGTTTGCTATCGTGAAGCAGTTTCGTTCTTCTTTTTGCCTGGCCCGTAAAACACTGCCAGGGGGAAACTGTCAAGAGGACGTGTCAGGGGGACGGGGTTGTTGACAACATTTGTGGCGACTTTTGTTTTTTTAAAATCCGGCCACCGCCTTCAATCATTTAGGTTCAGCTGGAGGCGGTAAAAGATGTTGAGAAATAAAAAGTTGTCAACAACCCCGTCCCCTTGACAATGAAAAAGGAAAAGTTGTCAACAACCCCGTCCCCTTGACATTAGGAGATAATATGGACAACCCGATCAGGATTAATGAAATCGCCAATGCGGTTACTCACGGCATCGGAGCGCTTCTTGCCGTGGCTGCCCTGGTGCTTTTGGTCGTATTTGCCGTCATTCACGGTAACACCTGGCATGTAGTCAGTTTTAGTATTTATGGGGCCACTCTGGTCCTGCTCTATATCTCATCAACCCTTTATCACAGTCTTCAGGAGCCGCGCCTGAAGTCAATTTTACGGGTAGTTGATCATGCGGCTATCTTTCTCCTTATAGCCGGTACTTATACCCCCTTTACCCTTGTCACCCTTAGAGAAAGCGGGGGCTGGGTGATCTTTGGCATCATTTGGGGTTTGGCTTTAATGGGCATAGCCTATAAAATTTTCTTCATTAACAGGTATGTGGTCATATCGACCCTTTTCTATCTGCTCATGGGATGGCTGATTGTTTTTTCAATCCGTGACCTGGTTGCCAACCTGCCCTTAAACGGGATTGTATTTCTTGCAGCTGGAGGCCTGTCTTACCCCCTGGGCATGATCTTTTACGCCGGACGGGAAAAGCTCTTCATGCACGCCATCTGGCACCTTTTCGTCCTCGGCGGCAGTATCTGCCACTTCTTTGCTGTACTTTTCTACGTTTTACCCCTAAAAGCATAAAAAATGGTGTAATTCTGTATGCTATAATTCATTTGTTTCCGGAGCCGCTTTGAGCTATAATGAAACCGAAAAGTGGGTGGAAAAATGTACAAGGCGCTGTTGTTATACTTCTCTGGAACGGGGATCACCCGACATTTTGCCCAGTTGATCCAGGAACAGATGGAAAAACACGGTTATAGATGTGATCTGCTCAACCTGGAGGAGTTGATCGATATTACCGTGTTGTGGCAAAAAAAGCCTGTAGCCCTGCCCTATACGATCAGGGCAGAGGTTAAACGCCCTTTGAGCAAGTACCCCTGGCCTTACCTTGAACTGAAAAAAGCAATGAAAGCTGCTGCAGAAAACCCCGTTCTCAGCCATCTTAAGAGTGAATGGGAGGAGTACGATATTATCGGCTTTGGTTCTCCTGTTTACGGATTCCGGCCCGCTCCGGTAATGATTTCTTTACTGCTTGATTTGCCCGAGTTTCAGGGTTCAAAACGGGCCTTTTCTTTTGCCACCCATGACGGAGCGCAGGGAGATTATGAAAACTTTATGAGCCAGGTTTTAACAGAGAAGGGGTTCAGGTTTGTCGGGCATATTGACCATACTTTTGTCTACTCGGCCAGCGCCGTGCTCAGGGAGTCATTTGACCATCTCAGCTCCGGCCGTCTCCTGGTCAGGAAAAGCGCCCAGGCCAGAAAACAAATCGATATTTTTATTAAATACTTAAACAACATGTTTGAGGGTTACCACGGCGCCTACCGGATGACCAGCCCCATGAGCCTAATCTTTGGCCTGCCCTACCGGCTGATCTATTCCTTCGGGATCGATTTTATGCTGAACCACTTTTTGTTCGGCTACGGTATCCATAAAGATAAGTGTATTCAGTGTATGACCTGCGTCATGCAGTGCCCCCAGGGGTTGATTGAACTGGACGAAGACGACTATCCGCTCCGCCTCTATCACTGCATGTACTGCCTCCGCTGCCTGAACTGGTGCCCCACCGATGCCCTCTATTTTTCGAAGCTTACCGATGGGAAAGCCCGTTTTCCCGGGATCGAAGTATTGCTGGAGGCTACCAAGCAGGATGAACTGGCTTCCCGCCTTAGCAAAAAACGGTAAACAGACAGGGCCCCTCCAAAAAAGAATTTTAACCTGCCATGGGAGAGGTATCTTTCCATCTTATTGGCTGCTTCTTAATTAAATCATCGGCCTCCCGGTAAAAGGTTACTTTCTCAGGCAAAATCCCTACCGTTTGACCTGGACGGTTTCTAAAGATGCCATCGCTTGTTCCAAAAGAGGCTCCAGATCCAGTTTTTTTTCGTGGTTTTCTACCGCTTCCAGCTTTGGCCTGGTGAGCGGATTTTGAGGAACAAAAAGGGTGCAGCAGTCTTCGTAGGGCCGGATGGAGATGTCGTAGGTCTCTATTTCTAACGCCTTGTCGACGATTTCTGTTTTGTCCATCCCCAGAAGCGGCCGCAGGATCAGCATGCCGGTTGCTTTCTCGGTGACGGCAATGCTTTCCAGGGTTTGACTCGCCACCTGCCCTAGGCTTTCTCCGGTGACCAGGGCCTGCAGCCCGCGACCGGCACTCAACTTTTCAGCCAGGCGAAGCATCATCCTTCTGAGCAGGATAATACCCATATCCTCGGGGCATTTTGCGCGCAGCTCTTTCTGGATAGCGGCCATATTGATCATATGCAAAACAATCCTGCCGCTGCCTGCCCCCAGCTTGCGGCACAAATCGACCGCTTTTTCCTGGGAGCGCTGGCTGGTGAAAGGAAAGCTGTGAAAGTGCAGGGCTTCCAGAGCGAGCCCCCGCTTCAGGCTCAGCCATCCGGCCACGGGGCTGTCGATGCCTCCCGAGAGCAAAAGCAGGCCTCGCCCGCTGATTCCCACCGGCAGCCCGCCGGGTCCTTCCACCCGGTCTAGATAAAGGTAAGCCCTGTCATAGCTGATTTCGACAGCCAGGGTAAAAGTAGGGTGGTCTAAGTCTACTGTAAGGTGGGGATAATGCTCCTGCAGGTGGGCTCCGAGGATCCTGTTTACTTCCGGTGACGGAAAGGGAAACTGCTTATTGGCCCGCCTGGTCTCAATTCTGAACTCCTTTTTGGCGGCCGCAAGTTGGCCGGTCATCTCCAGGGCCAGCTGTTTGATTTCCCCGATATCAAGGGCGGCTTCTTCCACTTCGCTGAGCGAAACTACTCCGAAGACTTTGCTGACCCGCTCCATGATTTGATCCCGGTTCTCTTCCGGCCCGCTGATCATAAAGCGGCCTTGCATTTTAGTTACCTCGGCCCCGTAATCCTGCACCGCTCCTGTCAGGTTTTGGCGCAGCTGTTTTTCGA
Organism: Syntrophomonadaceae bacterium; assembly: GCA_003554395.1. Taxonomy (GTDB): domain Bacteria; phylum Bacillota; class Dethiobacteria; order DTU022; family DTU022; genus B1SED10-74M. The sequence goes on along the minus strand of PWGD01000164.1, from coordinate 14,234 downwards.
AACGGCTGCGGTTTTTCCCTTTCAGGGCAATTTCTCCGTAGCGGACCAATATTTTTACCGGCATAGATGTCCTCCTCAGAAACAAAAAAACCTGTTTGTTCGCTAGTCGCTAAATATTGATTGCAGTTCCCTGACCACCTCGGCCGTCTGGGTGGCGGCGAACTCTACTTCCTGTTCGCTGTTAAATAAAGAAAAACTGAAGCGCAGGGCGCTTTTGAGACGGCTGTCTTCCAGGTTTAAGGCCTGCAAAATATGGCTGGGTTCAGGCTTGCGGGAATGGCAGGCCGAGCCCGCTGAAGCGAAAATACCCCTTTCTTCCAGCGAGTGCAGAAGGACCTCCGAAGGAAGGTTCGGAAAGGAGAGGTTGATAATATGCACCGCGCTCTCTTCCGGCAGAGGCCCGTTGACGTAAAATTCGATCCCGCTGTTTTCCAGGGCCCGGTAAAAGGCCAATTTCAGGCTGCCGAGGGCGGCGGCCTTCCGGGGCCGGCTTTCGCCGGACAGCTGAGCGGCCAGCCCAAAACCGGCTGCCGCAGCCACGTTTTCCGTGCCCGGCCGCAGTTCTTTTTCCTGCCCCCCGCCGTGCAAAAGCGGCTTCAGCAGAGTCCCTTTCCTGACCCAGAGACCTCCGGCGCCGCCGGGGCCGTGAATCTTGTGGGCGCTGCAGCTGACCAGATCGGCCTGCCAGGCCTTGATGTCCAGGGGCATGCGGGTAAAGGATTGGACGGCATCGACGTGAAAAAGGGTCGATGGGTTCTTCGCTTTTATCCTGGGGCCGATTTCTTCCAGGGGCTGGATGGTCCCAATTTCATTGTTGACATGCATAATGCTGACCAGGATAGTTTCTTTATGGACCAGCTCCTCCACCTGCTTCGGATCAACAAAACCCTGACCATCCACGGGAAGATAATCAACCGTAAAACCCTCTTCGGCTTCCAGGTAGCGGATACAGTTTAGCACCGAGGGATGCTCCACCAGGCTTGTAATCAAATGGCTGCCCCGGTTCCTGCCGCGCCGGGCCGTCCCTTTCAGGGCCAGGTTGTTTGACTCGGTCCCTCCGGAGGTAAATAATATTTCTTCTTCCCGGCCGGTAAAAAAGGAGGCGATCCTCCGCCGGGCTTCTTCAATTAGTTTTTCCGCCTCCACCCCTTTTTTATGCAGCGAAGAAGGGTTGCCGTAATTTTTATCCAGGACAGTGCCCATAAAGTCGATCACTTCCGGATAGGGGCGGGTAGTGGCGCTGTTGTCCAGATATATTTCGTCCACAGAGCAGCCCTCCTTTCTTCCGTATCAAGTAAAAAACCCGGGTTGCCCCGGGCTTTTTAACCTTCAGCCGTTTATAAGGCAACGACTTCTTTTACCGCTGAAACTTCCTGCTTCAACACTTTTTCAATACCCTGCTTGAGGGTAATCTGGGACATGGGGCAGCCGCCGCAGGCTCCGGTCAATCTTACCTTGACGACCCCGTCGTCTCCGACTTCTACAAGTTCAACATCGCCTCCGTCCCTTTGCAGGGCCGGGCGGATTTTATCCAGGGCTTTTTCAACTTGTTCTTTCATTTTTCTTGGCCTCCTTGTGCAGTTTCACCATACTCCTGTATGGCTGTTATGGCTATTATATCATAACCGGCTGCCTTAGATTCAAGCATTTTGGGTCCTTAAATTGACATGATCCCCGCGATCGCTCATAATATTTATAGGCTTGAAAAAACAGCTGGAAACTGCTTCAGCATAAGCATCATAAAAATGGTTAAACAAGCGAGCGATCGAGGAGGTTCTGACTATGGCAGAAAAACAAATCTACGACCTAATTATTTTAGGCGGAGGCCCGGCCGGCGCCACCGCCGCCCTCTACGGGGTCCGGGCCGGCTTGTCGGTAGTGATTATCGAAAAAATGATGGTCGGCGGGGAAATCACTTCCACCGATCGCCTCGATAATTTCCCGGGTTTCCCGGACGGGATTTCCGGAGCCGAATTTGGCATGCTCCTGCAGCAGCAAATGGACAATTTGCAGGTGCCCGTGCATAATACCGAAATCGAAACAGTGTCCCTAACCGGGGATATTAAGAAAATCCATACCTCCGCCGGCGCATTTGAGGGCAAAAAGGTGCTCATCGCCACCGGAACTGAACCGAACCTGCTTGGGGCCGAGGGCGAGCAGGAGCTGACCGGCCGGGGTGTTTCTTACTGCGCCACCTGCGACGCCGCCTTTTTCCGGGATAAGGAAGTAGCCGTGGTCGGAGGCGGCAATGCCGCCCTGGAAGAGACAATTTTCCTGGACCGCTTCGCTTCTAAAATATACCTGATCCACCGCCGCGACCAGTTTCGCGGTGTCAAGGGGCTGCAGGACAAAGTGCTCAGCCTTCCGGAGGTGGAAGTGCTCTGGAATACCACGGTCGACAAAATTGAAGGCGACAGCAAGGTCAAGGGGCTGCACCTGAAGCAGGACGGTGAAGACCGCTTCCTCGATGTGAACGGCGTCTTCATTTATGCCGGCCGCACTGCCGCTGCCCCTTTCCTGGCCGATCAGGATATTGAGGTAACCAAAAACGGGTTCATCGTCACCACTGAAAAAATGGAGACCTCTCTGCCCGGAGTTTATGCCGCCGGGGATATCCGGCAAAAATTTTTACGGCAGGTGTTAACCGCCGCAGCGGACGGCGCTGTGGCGGCCACTGCAGCCGCCCAGGCTATTTATACTTATGCTTAAGGAGGCAGCCGCAAGATGTACATCAGCGAATGGGAAATAGTTTTAAGGCTTCTTATGGCTGTGCTCCTGGGCGGTGTGATCGGATTTGAACGGGAACGGCATAACCGCCCGGCCGGCTTCCGGACCCATATCCTGGTCTGCGTCGGTTCGGCTCTGCTCATGATGGTCTCCGCTTACGGCTTTACCGCCCACCTGGGCACTCAATTTCATCCCGACCCGGGACGGATTGCTGCCGGGGGGGTTACCGGCATCGGTTTTATCGGGGCCGGGACCATCCTGCAGCAGCGCGGCAGCATCCGCGGCCTGACCACGGCCGCTACGATCTGGGTAGTGTCCGGGGTCGGCCTGGCCGTCGGTATCGGCTTTTACCTGGGTTCGATTGTCACCACGGCCTTTGTTTTAATCAGCCTCTTGACCCTGCGCCGGGTAGAAAGGTCTTTCTTTTACCGCCGCCGCCTGAAAAATTTGACGGTGCGGGCCGTTGATCAGCCGGGCCTGTTGGGCCGGATCGGCTCCACTTTAGGGGCGGCCATGGTCAACATCCGGAAAAGCGATCTGAGCACCCCCGAGCAGCGCGAAGAGGATGAACATGAAATGGTCAACATGGAGTTTTTAGTCGAAGCCCCCCGCGGCCTGGATTATAAAAAGCTTTTCAACGATCTCTACGAACTTAAGGGTGTTACCGAGGTCCACTGGGAGGGTGAATTGGTAACCGGCGAAGATCAATTTTCCGACTACCTGTGATCTCTTCTTTCGGCCTGCTAAAAACAGATTACCCCGAAAAAAAAAGAAAAAAGCCGTAACAGCCAGCTTAAATGGTAAATATTCCTGCCAATCAGTCCTGAAACCGCATAAAGCCCCCTATTAAACTTGCTCTTTACCTCCGGACAGGCTATCATTAATTAAGGTCAGAGATGGTCAGATATTAGATCTGGGAAGGGCCGTTAATCATGCCAAACCTTACCGACTGTATTGAGGAATATTTAAAAAAGCTGCTGGCTCTTAGCTCGGAACGATTTATCGAAATCCAGCGCCGTGAACTGGCAAGGAAATTTGCCTGTGTGCCTTCCCAGATTAACTATGTTTTGGAACGGCGCTTTTCAATGGAAAGAGGCTACCTGGTCGAAAGCAGGCGGGGTGGCGGCGGCTGGATCCGCATTTACCGCATCGAAGCGGGAACAGCTCAGCCCTGGCGGGAAGTAATAAACAGCCTCAACGGGAGGGAATTTGAACCTTCCAGGATCAGGCAGCTGATCAGGAGAATGCATGAAGAGAAAATAATCTCCATGCGCGAAGCCCGCCTGCTGGAAGCGGTAATTAAAGACCGGATTTACGACTCCTTTGGCCTGAGCAAAAAGCAGGCCCGGGAGCTGCAGCATGAACTGCTGAGCGAAGCCCTGGAAGAGCTGCTCAAGGTCAGTTACTGAAGCCGGTAGCGGGCGTGAAGCTGCCGAATAAAATATTGTGATAGAGATTAGTCTGACCGTAAATAATCGAGCACCAAGCAAGGTGGGAGTAAACAAGATGCTGTGCCAGCAATGCCATAAAAATGAGGCTAACATCCAGATCATTAAGAGCGTGGACGGCAAGCAGAGTGAGGAGTTTTTGTGCGAGCAGTGTGCCAGGGAGAAGGAAGAACTCGATTTTTCTTTCGAACCGCAGTTCTCACTGCACAAGCTCTTTGCCAGCATGCTCAACCAGAATCTCCTGGAAAGCCGGGCGGCGAGACATGCTGCAAAAAATCAATGCCCGGAGTGCGGGCTGTCCTTTGCCCAGTTCAGTCAGATCGGGCGGCTGGGATGCAGGGCCTGCTTTGAAACTTTCGAAGACAGCCTGAAGCCGCTTTTGCGGCGCATCCATGCCAGCTCCACCCACACAGGAAAAATACCCCTCCGGACTCAGCGCCGGGTAAAATACAAGCGCGAACTGGATCAGCTGAAAGAAGAACTGCAGGTCAAAGTCCAGAATGAAGAATTTGAAGAAGCGGCTGTATTACGGGACAAAATCCGGGCCATGGAAAAGGACCTGGAAGAAAAGCAGCCGGAAAAGCGGCCCGAAGATCCAGGGCAGGATAAACCGGAAAAAGATGATTCAGAAAAGGGAGATCAAAATTGAAACCACTCCAGTACAGCCTGAGCCGCTGGATGGAAGGCGGCGGGCCTGAAGCAGAAATAGTGATTAGTTCCCGGGTTCGGGCAGCCAGGAATATCAAAGGCTACCCCTTTTCCTGCCTGGCCCCTGAACAGGAAAATAGAGAAGTCCTGGAAAAGATTAAGGCCGCAGCGGCAGGCAAAGATGAATTCAGCGCTTTTACATTCCTGGCCATGGATGATATTTCCGGCCTGGAAAAGCAGGCCCTGGTGGAAAAACACCTGATCAGCCCCTTCCTGGCCCGGGAGTCGAGCTGCGGGGCCCTGCTGCTGCGGCAGGATGAAGCAGTCAGCATCATGATTAACGAGGAGGATCATCTGCGGATCCAGGCTATACTGCCCGGACTGCGCTTAGAAGAGGCCTGGACTGAAACGGGTCGCTACGACGACCTCCTGGAAAGCGAACTGGACTTTGTTTTTAACGAGCGCTACGGTTACCTGACCGCCTGTCCGACCAACGTCGGCACGGGCCTGAGGGCTTCGGTGATGCTTCATTTGCCCTCTCTGATCATGACCGGTCAGATCAACCGCTTCCTGGGTGCTCTTTCCCAGGTCGGCCTGACCGTCCGGGGCCTTTACGGCGAAGGGACCGAAATTGTGGGCAACCTGGTCCAGGTATCGAACCAGGTCACCCTGGGCCATCGGGAAGAAGAAATTATCAGCAACCTGGGCAGCGTGATCAGCCAGGTCATTGAACAGGAACAAACTTCCAGGCAGGTTATGCTCGACAAAAAGCGGGCTGAGCTTGCCGACAAAGCCTGGCGGGCCCTGGGGCTCTTAAAATATGCGCAGGTCCTGAGCTCGCAGGAAGCGATCGGGCTGCTTTCCGACCTGCGCCTGGGGTATGATTTGGGTTTAATCAAAGAAGTAGACCATAAATTGCTTAACGAATTACTGGTCCTGATCCGTCCCGGCTGCCTTCAGCTTTTGGCAGGGCGGGAACTGGAAAACAGCGAAAGAAACCTGGAAAGGCCGGTCCAGATTAAAGAAACCCTGGAACGGTTCCGGAGAGAAAATAACTGAAAGTGCATTGAAGATAAGGAAATTTATAAAAAAGAGGTGAACGCTATGTTCATGTTTGGTAGATTTACAGAAAGAGCCCAGCAGGTTCTGGTTTTGGCCCAGGAAGAAGCCAAGCGCCTGAACCACAATTTCATCGGCACCGAGCACCTGCTTTTAGGCCTGGTCCGCGAGGGCTCCGGGATAGCAGCCCGGGCCCTGCAGAATATGGCCGTTGACTTGAACCGGGTGCGGCAGGAAGTGGAAAGGATCACCCCCAAGGGCGAAAAGATCATCCAGCAGGGGATCAGCTATACACCGAGGGCCAAGAGAGTAGTCGAACTGGCCATCGAAGAGAGCCAGAATCTCGGTCACAACTACGTGGGCACCGAGCACCTGATGCTCGGCCTGGTCCGGGAAGGCGAAGGCATTGCCGCCCAGGTCCTCTCCAACCTGGGGATCGACCTGAAGCGGGCCCGTAAAGAAGTTATCCAGCAGCTCGGCGGCGAAGAAGGAAGCGGCAAGGCGGCGGAAAGCGAAAAAGCCGGCGGCCCGCAGACACCCACCGTGGACAGTTTCGGCCGTGACCTGACCAAGCTGGCCCGGGACGGTAAACTTGATCCGGTGGTGGGCCGGGAGAAAGAAATCGAACGGGTGATCCAGATCCTGAGCAGGCGGACCAAGAACAACCCCTGCCTGATCGGCGAGCCCGGCGTGGGCAAGACAGCCATTGCCGAGGGCCTTGCCTACCACATTATCGAGGGCAAGGTGCCCGAGATCCTGCGCGACAAAAGGGTCGTCACCATCGAACTGGCGGCCGTTGTCGCCGGGACCAAGTACCGCGGCGAGTTCGAAGAGCGCCTGCGCAAGCTGATGAACGAACTGCGCCAGGCCGGAAACGTCCTGGTCTTTATCGACGAACTGCACACCCTGATCGGGGCGGGCGCCGCCGAAGGAGCCATCGATGCTTCCAACATCCTCAAACCGGCTCTGGCCCGCGGTGAACTGCAGTGTATCGGGGCCACGACCATGGATGAATACCGGAAGCATATCGAAAAGGATCCGGCCCTGGAAAGAAGGTTCCAGCCGATCATCGTCGGCGAGCCGAGCCAGGAGGAAAGCATTGAGATCCTGAAAGGGCTGCGCGATCGTTACGAAGCCCATCACAAGGTTAAGATAACCGACGAGGCCCTGGAAGCGGCGGTCAGGCTGGGCGACCGCTACATCTCCGATCGCTTCCTGCCCGACAAGGCTATCGACTTGATTGACGAAGCCGCCTCCCGGGTGCGCATCCGCAACTATACCGCGCCGCCCGACCTAAAAGAGGTGGAGGATAAGCTCAGCAACCTGCGCACGGAAAAAGAAGCTTCGGTGCGCAACCAGGAGTTTGAAAAGGCGGCCAAGCTGCGTGATGACGAGCATAAGCTCAAGGAAGAGCTCGATGAGCAGAAGAAGGAGTGGGAGAAGCAGGTCGGCGCTTCCGATATGTCGCTGGTCAATGAAGACGACGTCGCCTATATCGTATCCAGCTGGACTGGCGTGCCTGTCAAACGCCTGGCCGAAGAAGAATCAGCGCGCCTCATGAAGCTGGAGGAAACTCTCCACCGGCGGGTCATCGGCCAGGACGAAGCGGTCCGCTCCGTGGCCAGGGCCGTGCGCCGGGCCCGGGCCGGCTTAAAAGATCCCAAGCGGCCCATCGGTTCCTTCATCTTCCTCGGCCCGACCGGGGTCGGCAAGACCGAGTTGGGACGGGCCCTGGCCGAGGCGCTGTTCGGCGATGAAAACGCCATCATCCGCCTCGACATGTCTGAGTACATGGAAAAACATACCACCGCCCGTTTGGTCGGGGCTCCCCCGGGCTACATTGGCTACGAAGAAGGGGGCCAGCTGACCGAAAAAGTGCGCCGCAGCCCTTACTCGGTGATCCTGCTGGACGAGATCGAAAAGGCCCACCCGGATGTATTTAACATCCTCCTGCAGATTCTGGAGGATGGGCGCCTGACCGACGGCAAGGGCCGGACGGTCGACTTCAGGAACACGGTCATCATTATGACCTCCAACGTGGGCGCTACCTTCCTGAAAAAAGCCACGGTTGGCTTCGGCGCTTCGAGTGAAGACGACGATTATGAGGCTATGAAGGAACGGATCATGGATGAGCTGAAGAAAACGTTCCGCCCCGAATTCCTGAACCGGGTCGATGACCAGATTGTCTTCCATGCCCTGAGCGAGGATCATATCCGCCAGATCGTGGACCTCATGCTCAATGAATTGAACCGGAGGATTGAAGAATACAGCCTCCAGGTTGAGGTTTCCGATGATGTCAAGAGTATGCTGCTCAAGGAAGGCTTTGACCCCAGTTTTGGAGCGCGGCCGCTGCGGAGGGTAATCCAGCGCCGCCTCGAGGACGGTATATCCGAAGAACTCCTGCAGGGCAAAATTGCCCCGGGAGACACGGTAGAAGTTACGGTGAGCGACGAGGAATCACTCTCGTTTCAGAAGAAATAAAAGCAGGGGAGCGCCGCAGGGCGCTCCCTTTTTGTGTAAATATTATGAATGTAGCAACTTTAGGGCAGGTAAAGGAGTTTTGGCCAGTATTGTCGAATAACAGTAAAGAAAATCGTAAAGAAAATCACATGGGAATATTTTTTTGCCCTGTTAAGGAGTGTCATATTTGAAGATTGCAGTTTCCGGTAAAGGCGGAGCCGGCAAATCGACCGTATCCGCCCAGTTGGTACGCTGTTTTACCCTTCATCAAATGCCCGTATTTGCAGTCGATGCCGATCCGGACGCCAACCTGGGACTGGTCCTGGGCTTAGATCCGGATCAGGTCAGCAGTTTGCGCCCCCTGATTGAACTGCAGGAGGTAATAGAGGCCAAGAACTTTGGCGGCGGAACCCTGGTCGATCTCAACCCCAACGTCGATGATGTTCTCGAAAACTATACCCTGCGGGAAGGAGATCTGCGCTTCCTCAAAATGGGCGCCATCAAGCAGGGCGGATCTGCCTGCTACTGCAAAGAAAACTCATTTTTAAACGCCGTACTGACCACGATGCTTCTCGATCGGGATGAAGCGGTTGTTCTAGACATGAGCGCCGGCATCGAGCATCTTACCCGCGGCACCGCCCGGGGTATCAAAATGATGCTGGTGGTAGTCGAACCGACCAGGGCCGGGCTGAGCACAGCCCTGTCCGTCGACCGGCTTGCCGGCGACCTGGAAATAGAGCAGGTAATGTTTGTCGGCAATAAAATCCGCAGTGATGAAGACCGCGCTTACCTGGAGGCTTCACTACCCCCGGACCGGTTTGCCGGTATGATTGCCTTTTCAGAACAGGTTCTGGAAAGAGCTCGCCGCGGCGAACCCCTGGTTTCCTCCAGGGACGATCTTTTGCCCGGCTTAGAAAAAATTTATGAAAGTATTTGCGGGAGGTGATCAGTTCCGTAAGAGATTGTTTTCTTGCTTATTGATGTGAAATAAATATTATTCAAGGGGACAGACCAGATTTGCCTAACAGAATTACTGATATTCTCACAAACCTACAAGGAGGTTAGACCTGATAATGTCCGAAGGAAAGAAAAAAATTGACAACAGAAGGACAATCGATCCGGCTGCGCTGGCTGTTATCGACAAGAACTCCGAAAACGGCCAGGTCGAAACGGCTTACGAGCGTTACGTCAAAATGCAGCCCCAGTGTAATTTCGGGCGAACCGGCGTCTGCTGCCGGATTTGCCTGCAGGGGCCCTGCCGGATTACCAAAAAGTCATCAAAAGGGGTTTGCGGCGCGCATGGCTACACCATCGTAGCCCGCAATCTGATTCGGGCCATAGCCGGGGGCTGTGGGGCTCACGCCGATCACAGCCGGCACATGATCTATACCATTCATGAGCTGCTGGAAGGTAAAGCCCCGGATTATTCAATTGAGGACCCGGAAAAGCTGCACCGGGTGGCTGAAAGGCTCGGCCTTTCTGCCGACGGCAAGGATGACAAAGAGCTTTTGAAAGAGGTTCTTTCCCACGCTGAATCTGATTTTACCAAGCTTAGCGAAGAACCCTGCAAATGGCTGGAGACCACCGTAGTTCCTGAAAGAATGGAAGTATTTAACAGGTGCAACATTCAGCCGCGCAGTGTTCACACCTCTATATCCGAGATCATGGGCTCGACCCACATGGGTGTGGACCATGATCCGGTTAACCTGATTTTCCAGGGCTTAAAGACGTCCCTGGCCGACTATATCGGTATGCATATCGCTACCGACCTCTCCGATATTCTCTTCGGTACCCCCAAACCGGTAACTACCGAAGCGAACTTTGGAGTAATTGACCCTGAGATGGTAAATATCGCCGTGCACGGCCACAACCCTCTTCTAAGTGAGATGATCGTGCGTCAGGCCCGCGAAATGAAATCAGAAGCAGAAGCGGTCGGTGCCAAAGGGGTTAAGTGCATGGGAATCTGCTGTACCGGTAACGAGGTCCTGATGCGCCAGGGAGTCCCGGTTTTAACCAACTTCCTGTCCCAGGAACTGCCGATTATGACCGGAGCCGTCGACCTGATGGTTGTTGACGTGCAGTGTATCATGCCCGGCGTCAAAGCAGTTGCAGACTGTTACCATACCCGCATAGTGACGACTATGAATCACTCCAAAATTCCCGGTTCCTACCATGTTGAATTTACAGAAGACCGCGCCGTGGAGAAAGCCCGTGAAGTGGTCAAGCTGGCCATCGAGGCTTTTCAAGAGCGCAAGGAGAAAGAAGTCGATATTCCGGAAGTCAAGCACAAATTGACCGCCGGCTTCAGTATGGAAGCGATGGAAGAGGTCCTGGGAGCTGTTAATCCCGAGGAGCCGATCAAGGTCATTACTGATGCCGTTGATTCCGGCCAGCTGCGCGGAGTAGTTCTTTTTGCCGGTTGCAACAACCTGCGCGTGCCGCATGATGCCAGCGGCGCCTACCTGATCAAGGAACTGGCCAAGGAGAATGTTTTAATAGTCGCCACCGGTTGCGCCGCCGGCACTGCTGCCAAGTTGGGGCTGATGAATGCTGAAGCGGTAGAAAAGTATGCCGGCGATGGCTTGAAAGCTTTCTTCAAGACCCTCAATGAAGCCAATAAAGACAAGCTGAACGAAGAGCTGCCTCTGGTTTTCCACATGGGTTCCTGCGTGGATAATTCACGGGCCTACGACCTGACTACCGCCCTGGCTCGCCAGTGGGGTGTCGATGTCCCGAAGGTCCCCTTTGTAGCTTCTGCTCCCGAAGCAATGAGCGAAAAGGCGGTCTCCATCGGCAGCTGGTGCGTGACCCTGGGTATTCCGACCCATGTCGGCGTTGTGCCCGAAGTCACCGGCAGCGCCCTGGTGGACGGTATTGCCCTGCAGATTGCCGAAGACGTTTACGGCGGTTACTTCATGTGGGAAGAAGACCCCGAAAAAGCTCTCGACAAGATTCTTGCTGCATTGGACGAGCGTATTTGGAAACTGAAGGTGCATAAAGAGACGGCTGAAAAATACGAAACTGAGCTATCCACCGGATGGTAAAGATACTGTTGATAAGGAGGCACAAGTAATGAGTGAAGGCGTTCTCTCCCAAGAGTGGAAAGAATCATTTGACGAGATATTTGACGGCGCTGTTGATGAATCAAACCCGCCGGTTAAATTGTTTGAAAAAGCTTATGACGGGGCGGTTATCGCCACCAGTTATGCAGAAATACTGCTGAACCAGGCCATCAGGCGTTATGGCCCCGATAAGCCGGTCGGTTATCCCGACACCGGCTACTACCTGCCGGTGATCCGGGCCCTGAGCGGCGAAGCGGTTGAAAAGCTGGGGGACCTGCCCCCGATCCTGAACCGCATGCGCAACCAGATTCGGGAAGAGTTAAACTTCCACAATGCCCGCCTCTGCGGGGAAGCAGCCGCTTATTCGGCTGAAATAATCGAGGCCCTGCGCTACTTAGACGGAGCCAGGCCCCACGTGGATCCCTGGACCGGCTTTTTGGGTGACCCGGTGGTCCGCCGCTACGGGATCCTCTTAGTGGACTGGACCATCCCCGGCCAGGCTGTAATCATGGGCAAAGGTAAGTCGTCCGAGGATGTGGGCAAGCTGGTTATGGACCTGCAGAGCAAGGGCTTTATGATCTTCCTCTGCAACCAGGTGATTGAGCAGGCCATCGAGGCCGGCTGTAAGCTCGGGATTGACTTCATTGCCTTCCCCATCGGTAACTTTACCCAGGTTATCCATGCCGTTAACTACGCCCTGCGGGCCGGTATCGCTTTCGGCGGTATTCCGCCGGGAGAACGGGATAACACCCGCGATTACCAGCGCCGCAGGGTGCGGGCCTTCGTACTCCAGTTGGGCGAAATCGACGAGGTCCAGGTCGCCGCCCACTTTGCGGCCATCTTCTTAGGTTTCCCGGTCATTACCGACCAGGAACTGCCCGAAGACGAGCAGGTCCCCAACTGGTACGTATCGCACCCCAATTATGAGGACATGCTGCAGGTGGCGATGGAAATCCGCGGCATTAAGTTGAAAATCGTCGATATCCCCATCCCCATTACCGTCGGGCCCGCCTTCGAAGGCGAAGTGATCCGAAAAGGAGACATGCGGGTCGAGTTTGGAGGCAGCAAGACCACCGCTTTCGAGCTGGTGGAAATGGTCGGCGAAGATGAAATCGAAGACGGCAAGATCGATGTGATCGGCCCTGAAATTGACGAAACTGAAGAGGGCGGCGCCCTGCCGCTCGGCATCATGGTCAAGATTTTCGGCCGCAAGATGCAGGAAGACTTTGAAAGCGTCCTCGAGCGCCGCATCCACTACCTGATCAACTACGGTGAAGGCCTCTGGCATATGGCCCAGAGGGATACGATCTGGATGCGGATCAGCAAGGACGCCGCTGCCAAGGGCTTCAAGATCAGGGATTACGGAGAACTGCTCGTTGCCAAGTTCAAGGACGAGTTCCCCTCTATCGTCGACCGGGTCCAGGTCACCCTGATTACCGATGCCGAGAAAGTGGAAAAGGAACTGGAGCGGGCCCGCGAATTCTACAGCGCCCGCGACGAGCGCTTAAGAGGCCTGACCGACGAATCGGTCGAGGAATTCTATTCCTGCATCTTATGTCAGTCCTTTGCGCCCAACCACTGCTGCGTGGTTACTCCCGAGCGCCTTGGACTCTGCGGCGCCGTGAGCTGGCTGGACGGCAAGGCGGCCTACGAAATCGACCCCACCGGACCCAACCGTCCAATCCAGAAAGAAGGGTTGATTGACGAAGAAAAGGGAATCTGGGAGTCGGTTAATGAATATGTCTACCAGAATACCAACCGCATGATCGAAGAGTGTTCCATGTACAGTTTCATGGATCGCCCGATGACTTCCTGCGGCTGTTTCGAATGCATCATGGCCATCGTGCCCGAAGCAAACGGGGTTATGATCACCACCCGCGAATACGGCGGGGACACCCCGGTGGGAATGACCTTCTCCACCCTGGCCGGTTCAGTTGGCGGCGGGGTGCAGACTCCCGGTTTTATGGGCCACGGACGGGCTTACGTCTTAAGCCGCAAGTTCATCAGTGCCGACGGCGGGCTGGCCCGCTTGATCTGGATACCGAAAGAGCTCAAAGACTCGCTCGGCGATGAGCTGCGTCAGAGGGCCGAAGAAGAAGGCCTGGGATCTGATTTCGTGGATAAGATTGCCGACGAAACAGTGGGCACTGCAGCGGAAGATATCCTGCCCTACCTGGAAGAAAAAGAGCACCCGGCCCTGACCCTGGATCCGCTGATGTAAAGAATACAACAGAGAAAGGCTTCGGTGGAGGTGACAATGAAGCCGAGGCCCTTTCCTGTTTTAGAGCGGGCCCGGGAGCTTAGCACCCGGGGTGTCCGCTTAGCTTTTATGAAGACAAGAAAGGAGTAGAGTATTAATGGGTTTAACCGGCTTAGAAATTTATAAACACCTGCCCAAAACAAACTGTAAAGATTGCGGTTCACCGACCTGCCTGGCTTTTGCCATGGCTCTGGCCAGCGGCAAGGCTTCGCTTGAGGCCTGCCCGCACGTCACCGACGAGGCCAAGGAGGCCCTGGATTCGGCCTCTGCTCCCCCGATCAAGCTGGTCAAGGTCGGAACGGGAGATCATGTGGTGGAGCTCGGCGAGGAAACGGAAATTTTCCGCCACGACAAGCGCTTTTTCCACCCCACCGGGGTGGCGGTGCTGATCAGCGACACCGAGGACGTTGCCGCCAAGGCTGAAAATTTTGACGGCCTGGAATTTGAACGGGTCGGGATGCACTATATTACCGACATGGTGGCAGTGCAGTGCGATTCAGGCGATGGCGGCAAGTTCAAGGAAGCCGTTGAAACGGTAGCGAGTAAGACTGAAAAAGCGCTGATCCTGAT
>PWGD01000005.1 GCA_003554395.1 Syntrophomonadaceae bacterium | reverse complement strand
CTGCCTTTAGCTCTTCGGGGTAACAAATATCAAGCGGCGGTTCGGATAAAATTTGCCTCCTGGCTTCTTCGAATTCTTGCCCGGTGAGCCCTTCCACATCGTAGCGATTGATGATCCTTACCTTTTTGAGGCCGCCTATGCCGAGGTGCTCTTTTAATTCCCGGCCTAAAGCACTGCTCTCCAGTTCAAATCCGCTTCGTTTTTCGACGAATATCCGCTTTACTTGTGCAGACAAAATCTCTCCCTCACCTTGGCAGTATTTGAGCCTGCGCCCATACCTTGCTAATACAAAATAACTATATCTTTATTCCCGCTATTTTTCAAGAAGGTGACGAGGGTGACTGGGCGATGTTTCACTTGTCACCCTTGCTGGGAACCCTCGCCGTGGCATGCCGAGATGACAGATGAAACGTCTCCTTGTCACCAAAACGTCCCCTTGTCACCAACCGGTGTCACCCAAGAAGGATATTTGTTTTTTCTGTGGAATTAGAAAGCCGTGTTGAAAAAAAATGATCATCAAACCGGTATTTTTTCGGGATCTTCCAAGCTTAGCCTTACCAGTGCTGTCCCTGAGGAGCTGCCCCGCGGACGCCCGCAGGAGAAGTGCGGCATTTTTGCTGTATACGGATACCGGGGGCCGGAGAATGCCGCCCTTGTTACCTACCTGGGCCTGCTGGCCCTTCAGCACCGCGGCCAGGAAAGCGCCGGCATCGCTTTTAAGGAAGAGGGAAAAATCCGGGCCATCAAGGGGATGGGCATGGTCGATCACGTCTTTTCCCGGCGGGAGCTGTCTTTAATCGAGGCCGATACCGTCCTCGGGCACGTCCGCTACGCCACCGCGGGGCCCAGCATTGCCGTCAACGCCCAGCCGCTCCTGGCTTTGTCGCATGACCGGACCGGGATGGCCCTGGCCCACAACGGCAACCTGACCAATACCAGGAAACTGCACCACCGGCTGCTGGAGACCGGCCATATTTTTCATACCACTTCCGATACCGAGATATTGTTGACCTACCTGTTCCGATTCCGCCGTCTTGGCCTGGTCGAAGCGGCCAGGAAAACCATGGGGATCGTGCAAGGAGCCTACAGCGCTGTAGTTTTAGACCATGACCGCCTGGTGGCCTTCCGGGATCCCAACGGTTTTCGGCCCCTTGTTATCGGCCGGTTGGACGGAGCTTATATCCTGGCCTCGGAAACAGCCGCTTTTGATCTGGTCGGGGCTGAAGTGGTCAGGGAGGTCAAACCGGGTGAAATAATCAGCATCGGCCCGGAAGGTCTCTCTTCAGCCGGAGTCCAGTCCGGAGGAGAACCGTCTTACTGCATTTTCGAATATGTTTACTTCGCCCGGCCCGACAGCGTTATTGATGGCAGCAGCGTCCACCTGGTGCGCAAGAAAGTGGGTTCCCTGCTGGCAGGGCGCCTTTCAGCAAAACTGGACCTGGTCATCCCTTCGCCCGATTCAGGGGTTTCAGCGGCCTCCGGACTGGCCGAAGCGCTAAACCTGCCCCTGGAATGGGCCATTTACCGCAACCCCTACCTGGGGCGGACCTTTATCAAACCGGGTCAGGAAACCCGCGAAATGGCGGTGCGGTTGAAGTTTAATCCTGTTACCGGGCTGATCAGGGGAAAAAGGGTCGCCCTGGTCGATGACTCCCTGGTCCGGGGCACTACAGCCCGGGTGCTGACCGCCCTGCTTCGGGACTCCGGGGCGGCGGAAGTGCATCTTGGCATCGCCTCACCTCCCTATAAAAACCCTTGTTATTACGGCATCGACATCCCGGTCCCTGATGAACTGGCCGCCCTGGATGAAAATATGGATCATCTCACGGCCTCGATCGGGGCGGATTCGATCACCTTTGCCGAGCCCGAAGATCTCTACGAGGCTGTCGGTAAGGACCGGACGGAATTGTGCACCGCCTGCTTTACCGGCCTTTATCCTACTCCCGGGCGGTGAGGTTATTATTAACAATAAGGGCGCGGTTTTAGCGGCTTTTTATTTCCATTGCCGCCGGTCTTTATAAATTCAGGCAAAGTGGCAAACGGTAACTTGTGTTTTCATTTTGGTTCACTTACTTATAGCTTGCCGGCGCTGGGCTTTCCTTTCCATGACGGTTTGCTTATAAGTGAGGGCTAAAATTAACAGAAAAGGGTTGGCTTTGCCACGGCACCGGTTTACTGCTAAGACTTGTCATTACTATGGCATATGTCCCGAGCAATGGTTATAATAAACAGGGAGGAATGAATTGATGCAGAGTGAAACCAGGCCCCGGGATGCCAAGTACGTCCAGTCGCTCGATCGCGCTCTTTCGATCCTCGAGGTGATGGCCGCCCTGGGGAGGCCGGTGCCGGTAACCGAACTGGCCGAAAAAGTCGGCCTCAAGGTGAGCACCGTCCACCGCCTGTTAACCACCTTGATGCACCGCGGCTACGTGGATCAGGAAAGGGAAAGCAGTAAATACCAGCTGGGCCTGAAGCTTTTGGAACTGGCCAATGCCGTCTCCTCCTTTTCCGATATTAGAACCATTGCCAGGCCCTATCTGGAAGAGCTGGTCAGGCGCTTAAATGAAACGGCCAACCTGACCGTGCTGGATGAGACAGAGATTGTCTATATTGACCAGGTGGAATCGCAAAATTACATTATCGTAAAAATGTTCGCCCAGGTTGGCAACAGAGGGCCCGTTCACTGCACGGCTTCAGGGAAAGTGCTGCTGGCTTTTCAGCCCGAAGAACAGCTTGATCATATTTTAGCCAAGATTGACTTTAAGCAATATACCAACGAAACGATTACCGAGCCCGGGCTTTTAAAAAAAGAGCTGGAGCGGGTCAGGCGGGAGGGCTATGCCCTCGACTGGGGCGAAATGGAAGATAATGTGCGCTGTATCGCAGCGCCGATTTTTAATTATGAAGGCAAAGCCGTAGCCAGCATCGGCTTATCGGGCCCCGGCAGCCGCATTACCATTGATTATATAAAAAAAGAGCTGGCCGCGGTGGTAAAAGAAATCGCCGCCCGGGTCTCGGTGCAGCTGGGCTACAACGGCTGAAGCGGATATAGATTAGACCTCCCGTGCCCCCATAGAGCCGGGGGACCATCAGAAGAATAAAATTACAGTTCACATTTTCGAGATAGTTGGTTGTCCTTAATAAAACGGCAGGAAAAGGAGGGTAGCTTCTTGGCCCGTAGATCAAGTAGATCAAAAAGAAGCAAAAAAGTCAGGGGCAGGTCCTGGGGGATTCTTTTCTTTTTATGCCTGCTCTTTTTTTCCCTGGGTTATTTTATGGCCGTTAGCGAGATCAGGTTTTGGTAGCAGAAACCTGGTAGTAGAAATATGGGAGAAAGAAAGACTCTTCCACCTTCTTTAAAAGTATTACGGAGAAAGGGCCGGCATCGTAAATTATAACCTGCTGTCCCCAGATCAAGAGCTTATTTGGAACTCTGCCCCCCTGATGGGTTGAAAAGCATGTCAAAAGAACCGTCCCTTTGACATGCTTTTAGTGTTTGTGGACCAGGAGTTCGAAGCGCGGCAGCTTGAAGCGGCTTTTTTCCGGCCGGTTCAGCAGGCAGCGGGCCTGTTTTTCGGCCCTGGTTACCACCTGGAGGCGGCGCACCCTGGCCCCGAGCTTTTCCAGGTACCTGGCAAAGCCGGCAGCGGCTTTGTCGGAGGCAAAACGCAGGTTTTCGGTGTTAACAACCATCTGGCTGTGATGGCGGGGCAGCATCTTTTTCAGGGTCCGCTTCAGTTCTTTTAGCTGCAGGCTGTCGGCAATACCCCTGATTTTAAGGTAGAGGATTCCTCTCTGTTCGGTTAGCGATATCTTAAGCGCCGACGAAGCTGCTTCCGGCGCTTTCGTGCCGGCGCTCGGGGCCCAAAGCTGACGGTAAAAAAGGGTCACCGGCCGCCGGCTGGCATAGGGCAGATCTCTCAGGAAGCGGTTGTACCAGCGGCTCTGGTAAGCAAAATGCCTGGTTAGCCCAAAGCCGATGGCCCGGTAAAGGGTTGTCATCCAGCCGGTAGCGGTCAGGTTCCTGAATATGTTGGGGAAGGAATAAAACCTTTTCAGAGCCCTGACGGTTTCAACCTGCAGCTCCTCCGGGGTCATCCGGGCCGGTTTAAACACGGCATAGTGCCCATCATAGAGCGACCAGTCGTAGTTGATGATCCGGCCTTCATTTTCCAGCTTCTCAAAGAAAGGCGTGCCCGGCATGGGCGTAAGCATCATGAACTGGATGGTGTCAATCCCGG
>PWGD01000102.1 GCA_003554395.1 Syntrophomonadaceae bacterium | reverse complement strand
GTTATAGATTTACTTTTATACGATTATATATGAAACAATTGTATTGTTGAAGCATAAATAATGTTATCATTGATAGGGGTAGATTACAGGGCAGGTGATTAAATGGTCGACATTAAAACTGTCCAATACAATCATGATCTAAACTGGATTGGAGTGATTGCGGACACCCATATCCCGAGCAGGGGTCGTTTTATACCGCCGGAAGTGTTCCGCTTGTTTGAAGGGGTGCAGCTGATCTTGCATGCCGGCGATCTGGTGGATGAAAAGATTTTGCAGGAATTAGAGGCCCTGGCCCCGGTGGAGGCAGTAGCCGGAAACATGGATCCTCCCCACCTGCAAAAGCGCCTCGGTAAAGTTAAGCTTATCAAGGCCGGGGAGGTGTCGATCGGCTTGCTGCACGGAGACCTGGTTGGCCGGCGGGCAGATCCGCAACTGCTTGGCGGAATTTTCAAACCGCATATCCCCCGGGTCGTGGTTTTCGGTCACCTCCACGAACCGATTTCAAAAATGCATGACGGAATTCTTTTTTTCAACCCCGGTTCGGTGATTGACCCGCGCCGGAGAGCCGAGCCCACCTGCGGCCGCCTCTCGATCAGCGGCAGCAGCATTGAGGGTGAAATAATTCATCTATGAGCAAGGAGGTGCGAAGATGGTCCAGGATAAACAGCAACAATTAAAGGAGATGATCCTGGCGGAAGCCGATAACTCCAGGCTGCCCTGCCAAAAGGCTTTTGCGATAGCCGCAAAGACCGGCCTGAGTACAGCGGAAGTCGGCAAAACCTGCAATGAACTGGAAGTCAAAATTGCCGAATGCCAGCTGGGCTGTTTTTAAAGAGCTCTTAGATCGAGCGTTTTAAAATAATTATATGTGCAATCAGATGCTGTAGCGAGTAATATAAAGATATAAGGCGATAAATGAGAATAGATTGCGATAAAGCGAATAATAAGCCCGAAAGGGCTTTTTATTCTGTTTGCCCCTCTTAAGAGTTTGCGATATCATAAGTCACGGAATTATTAGCACTCACTCATTGAGAGTGCTGCTAAAAAGAAAAAAGGAAAAGGAGGCAGGTTGAATGAATCTTAAACCATTAGCAGACCGGGTTGTTGTTAAGGTTTTGGAGGCTGAGGAGAAAACAGCCAGCGGCATTGTCCTTCCGGATAAGGCCAAGGAAAAGCCGCAGGAGGGTAAAGTAATGGCTGTCGGTTCAGGCAAAGTGCTTGAAAACGGCACCAAGCTTGACATGGAAGTTAAGGAAGGCGACAAGGTGATTTTTTCCCGTTACGCCGGTACTGACGTTAAAGTTGACGGTGAGGAGTACCTGATTTTGAGGCAGGATGATATTCTGGCTCTCGTGAATTAAAAAATTATCAAACGCATTATAATTACCAGGCAGCTTGAACAGCTTGAATAAAGAGAAGGAGGTTTTATAGAATGGCAAAACAGATCATCTTTAGAGACGAAGCCCGGCGTGCGCTGGAAAGAGGAGTTAATCAGCTGGCGGACACCGTTACCGTAACCTTAGGGCCCAAAGGCCGCAATGTAGTTTTGGATAAAAAGTTCGGTTCCCCCCAGATTACCAACGACGGAGTGACCATTGCCCGCGAAATAGAACTGCAAGATGAATTTGAAAACATGGGAGCCCAGCTGGTGAAAGAGGTGGCTACCAAAACCAACGATATAGCAGGAGACGGCACCACTACAGCGACCCTTCTGGCCCAGGCCATCATCCGCGACGGCCTGAGAAATATCGCTGCCGGAGCAAACCCGATGATTATGAAGCGCGGTATTGAGAAGGCAGTTGAAGTAGCGGTCAAGGAACTGGAAGGTATGAGCAACCCCATCGAAACCAAGGAAGACATTTCCCATGTAGCCTCTATTTCTGCTGACGATGAAACAATTGGCGAACTGATTGCCGAAGCGATGGAAAAAGTCGGCAAAGACGGCGTCATCACAGTGGAAGAATCCAAAGGCTTTACTACCGACTTAAAAGTAGTCGAAGGGATGCAGTTTGATCGCGGCTACATTTCTCCCTACATGGTTACTGATACTGAGAAAATGGAAGCGGTTCTTGAAGAACCCTACATTCTCCTGACCGACCGCAAGGTAAGCAATATCCACGAGCTGCTGCCTTTGCTCGAGAAAATTGTCCAGCAGGGCAAATCATTGATGTTAATCGCCGAAGATGTCGAAGGCGAAGCGCTGGCAACCCTGGTAGTGAACAAACTACGCGGCACCTTTACCTGCGTAGCGGTTAAAGCACCCGGTTTTGGTGATCGCCGCAAGCAGATGCTTGAAGATGTTGCCGTCCTGACCGGCGGACAGGTTGTATCGGAAGACCTGGGCATTGAGCTCAAGAACGTCGAAATTGATATGCTCGGACGGGCCCGCCAGGTCCGGATTACCAAGGAAGAAACTGTGATTGTTGACGGTTCTGGCGATTCTGAGGATATCAAGAAGCGCATCAACCAGATCCGGACCCAGATTGAAGATACCACTTCCGATTTTGATCGCGAAAAACTGCAGGAACGCCTGGCCAAACTGGCCGGCGGGGTAGCAGTGATTGAAGTCGGCGCCGCTACCGAAACCGAAATGAAAGAGAAGAAGCTCCGCATCGAGGACGCTCTTTCAGCAACCCGGGCCGCTGTGGAAGAAGGCATTGTTCCCGGAGGCGGAATTGCCTACCTCGAGTTGATCGATGCTATTGAAAAACTGGAAAACGAAATGACAGGCGACGCCCAAACCGGAGTCAGCATTGTCAAAAACTCCCTTAATGATCCGGTCCGGGTAATTGCCAACAATGCCGGTGCAGAAGGTACTGTCATTGTTGAAAAGTTAAAGGCAATGGAAAAAGGAACCGGTTTTAACGCCTTGACCGGCGAGTTTGAAAAAATGATTCCGGCCGGTATCGTCGACCCGACCAAAGTGGCCCGCTCGGCTATCCAGAACGCAGCCAGCATCTCCGCTCTGTTCCTGACCACTGAAGCAGTGGTAACCGATCTCCCCGAGAAGGATAACGGCGGAGGCGGCATGGGCGGCATGGGCGGCGGAATGCCCGGCGGCGGAATGCCGATGATGTAAAGTAAACCTGCCCCAAGTTAAGAAAAATGATCCAGGTCAGGTTTTAGTAGTTAAACAAACCCCCGGCAATGACGGGGGTTTGTTTTGTACAATCGAAAAGGATTTTTAAATAATAATGAGTTTAGGGCGGATCGTTTTGCAAGCCGGGGGCAAAATAAAGGGGGCAGGTGCCCTGACCCGGATGGCTCAGGACACCTTTAATTAAATACCAGCCTATAACAATTTTTCCAGCGAGGCGATTGACTGGTCAATTAAGCCCTGCGGGTATTCGATATCCTTGATATTGCCGGCCAGGAAGGCATCATAGGCGGTAAGGTCAAAGTGACCGTGACCGCTGAAATTAAACAGGATCGTTTTTTCTTCAGCTGCTTCCTTACATTCAAGGGCTACATCAATAGCGGCTTTTATGGCGTGGGCGGTTTCCGGGGCAGGCAAAATACCTTCGGTCCGGGCAAAGGTCAGCGCTGCTTCGAATACTCCCTGCTGGCCGTAAGCGCGGGCTTCGATCAGGCCATCCTTGCAAAGCTGGCTGACCAGTGGCGATTCTCCGTGATAGCGCAGGCCTCCGGCATGAATGCCGTTGGGCATGAAATCATGACCCAGGGTATACATCATCAGGAGGGGGGTATAACCGGCCACATCGCCGAAATCATATGTAAAAGCGCCCTTGGTCAATGTGGGGCAGGCTTGAGGTTCGACCCCGATAGCCCGAACCGGCCTGTCATCCCGGATCTTGTCATGGATAAAGGGGAAGCTGACCCCGGCGAAGTTACTTCCGCCGCCGCAGCAGCCGATCACAAAGTCCGGGTAATCATTGACCAGCTTAAACTGTTCCTTGCATTCCAGGCCGATTATGCTCTGGTGGAGCATGACATGGTTGAGCACACTGCCGAGCGAATAATTAGTGTCCTTTTTGCCCGCTGCATCTTCGACCGCCTCACTGATGGCGATGCCGAGGCTGCCCAGGGAATCGGGATCTTTGGCCAGCACGTCACGTCCGGACTGGGTCATGTCGGTAGGGCTGGCGTGGACATCGGCTCCCCAGACTTCCATCATGGACTTGCGGTATGGTTTTTGATGGTAGCTGACTTTGACCATGTAAACAGAACATTCAAGGCCAAAGTAATTGCAGCCCAGGGCCAGGGCGCTGCCCCACTGGCCGGCTCCGGTTTCGGTAGAGAG
>PWGD01000181.1 GCA_003554395.1 Syntrophomonadaceae bacterium | reverse complement strand
TGGCGCTGTCTCCTGTGCTCATACCCATGAAGCCCCAGTGGAAAGGCATTCCGACAATATGCTTTTTCTCGCCATTGATCATCAGAGGTTTGATCCTCTTGGTAACACAGGCCTTGGCTTTAATATGCCCCTGTTCACCGTTGTTATAAAGCCTCAGGCTTTCAACCAGCACGGTATCGCCGTTTCTAATGCCCATTTCCTCGGCCTGCTCTTCGCTGATTTCAACAAACATTTCAGGCATCATCTCATTCAACCAGGGCTGGTTGCGGGTAACTGAACCCGACTGGTAGTGCTCAACCAGGCGGTAACTGGTTGCTATATAGGGATATCTTTCCCGTTCCTCGTCGGTTTCAACGGTGTGGTTTTCATAGAACCGCTGGCTGGTCGGGCTGTAGGTTGCATTGGGATAAAGCAGGTTCGGCACCGGGCTGTCAGCCGGTTCATAGTGGGTGGGGAATGGCCCGCACCGCAACCCTCCGACACCCTGGTAGCCAATTGAATAAAGCCTGCCGACTCCCTCGGGAAGCATAATGAACGGGTTCTCCGTCGACTGCTCGAGAGTCCAGGTCCCAGGGATATCGGGCACGTCGTTACCGACCCATCTTTCCTCGTTTTCGTCCCACCAGATAACCGGAGCATCGGGATTCCAGGGTTTGCCTTCCAGGTCGCAGGAGGCGCGGTTGTATACATTGCGCCGGTTAAGCGGCCAGGCAAATGCCCATTCCTGGTGGAAGCCCAGGCCTTCTTTTTCCCTGATCCTGCGCTTGCAGGCCGGGTTCTCAAGGTTGTTGTAGTATCCGCTGTAGAGCCAGTTGCCGCAGGCAGTCGAACCGTCGTCCTGCAGACCGACAAAGTTGGTTACAAGCTCGCCAGTGCGGGTGTTATAGCCGTTCAGTTCCATACAAACCTTGACTATATCAATTTCGCCGTCTGCACCATCATAATCCCAGTGCATCCTGGTGATCTGCTCGGGCACGGTCCCGCCTTCCGCTTCATATAGAGCCTGCAGCTTTTTGAACATTTCATTGACGATCCAGAGGTCAGACTTGGCATCTCCCGGAGGTTCCTGGGCTTTGTACTGCCAAGTGATCCAGCGGCCGCTGTTGGCCTTTTCACCGTCGCGCTCATAAGAGGCGCAGGCAGGCAGGATGAAGACCTCGGTGTCAATTTCAGCCGGGTTCATACCCGGACCCTTCCAGAATGCGGCAGTTTCGTTTTCGACTACGTCAATAGAAACCAGCCATTTCAGGTTCTTCTGGTAATCCATCTTGGCCCTGGAGCTGGAGCCGCCGACAAGCGGGTTGTCAGCAACACAGATCAGCCCTTCCACTTCGCCGTCACGCATGTACTTGTAGGCGGGAATGTGGGAATGATCGAGGCCGTCCAGCTTGGGCAGCCATTCATAACCAAAATCATTGGCCCGGGTGGCATTGTCACCGTAAAAAGCTTTCAGCAAGCTCACGATGTACTTGGGCCGGTTGCTCCACCAGTTGTCTTCCGGCGTAGTTGCGTCCAGATAATCCTGGAGAGTGGGATGGGTTTGCTGCGGTGTTGGGTTGTAGCCGGGAATAATATGGAAAAGCATGGCCATATCGGTTGCGCCCTGCACGTTGGACTGGCCGCGCTGGGCATTAACTCCACCACCGGCTACACCCATGTTGCCGAGAAGAAGCTGGGCAATTGCGATAGCGCGGGTGTTCTGCGCCCCGTGAGTAAACTGGGTGATACCCATGGCATATAAGATATTGCCCGCTTTGGCGGGTTCACCGGTACTGCTGAACAGTTCGTACGATTCTTCCAGCACATCTTCAGGAGCGCCTGTCATCTTACTGACGTTTTCTATGGTATAGGGGGCAAAGTGCTTTTTCAAAAGCTGGAAGGAACAGTTGGGATCCTGCAGGTCGGGATCTTTTAAGATTTCGCCGTTTTCGTCGGTCTGGTACTGCCAATCTTCCATATTATACTTGGTTGCATTGCGTACCGGGTCATCTTCTGCTCCCGTAAAGAGTCCATTCTGTGCATCAAAATCAAAATTCTCATTAATCAGGAAAGAAGCATTGGTGTAATGCTTGACATATTCTTCGTGATAACGGTTGTTTTGAAGAATGTAGTTGATCAGCCCGCCGAGGTAAGCAATGTTCGTGCCGGGGCGAATTGGAACGTAAAGATCTGATACAGCAGCAGTCCGGCAGTAGCGCGGGTCTACCGTAATCAGTTTCGCTCCCTTGGTTTCGCGGGCTTTCTCAATCCATTTCATAGAAATGGGGTGGTTTTCGGCAGTGTTCCCACCGATGGCCATCATCACATCAGAATGCTGGTAATCATTCCAATGGTTGGTCATAACACCCCTGCCAAACGTGGCGCTGAGACCAGCGACCGTGACGGAGTGTCAGAGACGGGCGCAGTGATCAACATTGATCACGCCCATAGCCCTGACCATTTTGTGGAAGAGATAATTCTCCTCCCCGGTGCACCAGGCGCTGCCCAGCCAGTTGATGGCATTGGTCCGGTTAACAGTGACTTGCTGTCCACCGACATCAACAGTTTCAACCAGGGTCCGATCGCGAGTATCTTTAATTCTTTTCGCGATCTCTTCCAGGGCCCAGTCCCACTCCACTGCTTCATAATCGCTGGCCCCCGGAGCCCGGTAGAGCACCTTGGTCAAACGATTCGGATTAAGCCTGGGTTTTCCTTTTTCATCGAAAATATAGGACATGTTAAAAATTGAAGCGCCCTTGCTGCAAAGAGTCCCTTCGTTAATGGGATGATCCGGGTCACCTTCGGCATTGACAATAACGCCATCCCGGACATTACAGATAATCCCGCAGCCAACTCCGCAGTAAGTACAGGTTGTATGTACTTCTTTGGTGAACTTAATTCGCAGTGGCTCGCTGGGAGACGCAGAGGCCTTACGCAGGCCAACGCCGGTTAACGTAGCTGCAGCAGCAGTTGCGCCGGCTAGTTTTAGAAAGCTGCGTCGTGACAAATCCATAAGTAAATCCACCTCCTAGTCTTGTGCTTCAACTATCTCGTCTTTATTGACCCACTCCAAACCGGAGCCCGGAGTAAAGCCTTCCCGCCTCGCCAAGAGATCGTAATCCAGGGAGGCAAGATTGTGGATGGCCAAAACTACACCACCATCCGCATGAAACTTTCTTGCATCAAAGATCTTGTAGTACTGGCAGCATTTTTGACAATAGTTGACCCGGACTTTTTCGTCGTCTTCAACAGTAAAAAACCCGAGTTTTTCCATATCTGTGTTATTACAGTACGGACACTTAATGCGGGTATGAAGCCACTGTGTAACGCATAACCAGCATTCCAGCTGCTTGGCTCCATCTTCAGACCGGAGCTGGCCATAATGCGGCTTCGTACCGCATAACGGGCAATCCCCCCTTTCCCAGAGGTCTGTCCGCAAGACCCCGGATGTTGCCTGCAAATACTGCCTGTAAAAAGAGGTTAACATAATTGAAAAAAGAAACGTGGCCAGATCCTCTTCCAGCTCCGTTTCTTTAATCAAGAAATCCCTTAAATTAAATAACTCTTCTTTGGCCACTTCCTCAGGTGAATCCAGGAGAAATTGATCGAGATGCTCATCTAGTTCATTTACAGTCGCTTTTAATTTCGGATTTGTTTTTGCAATCACTTCGCCGAGTTTTTTCAATAGACCCACAGCTGCTCTTGTTTTAAGGTTTGGATTGAGGCTAAGTGAATTACCGGCCCGGATCATATCAGCGGCCTCTTCTTTATCATAAGCAGGCAGCGGTGCCACTGGATGCTCTTTGAAATATTCGTATACTGCACTGCAAGCAGAGCTAATAAATGGTGAGGAATCACTAAAACCCTTGTATAATTTTTTGCAGCGGGTTATCTCCTCCTGGCATTTCTCATAAAGTGACTTGGTCAATGGATAATGCTCCTTGTATTTAATGTTTTTTATATAATATTGGTTTGACCTATCGTACAAATATATTGTATCTTGTGAATATATTAACTTATTATGTAAAAAATAAAAGCAAATCTATGGGTTTTACATTGACAGTATCACACAAACTTCATTGCATGTCAACATGCATAAAAAAGTAATATTTTTCATTTAGTTCGATTACATTATTAAAAATATCACTTTTAATAAGGCCTTCTGCCAGAAAAAAGTTCTCTCACTATTGCCCGTAATATTTATAACAGTTATAATAAGTTTGTAAAGATCAGGCGCCTGTAGCTCAGGGGATAGAGCACCGGATTCCTAATCCGGGTGCCGCAGGTTCGA
>PWGD01000068.1 GCA_003554395.1 Syntrophomonadaceae bacterium | reverse complement strand
GTAGAAGAACCGGTCGATAACGATAACGATGTTCCGGTAGCAGAGCCGGAAGAAGTATTCCAGTGGCAAGCCCAGGGCATCTACACACCGGGTGATCCGGGGCTCGAAGTTCAGCAATCCTTCGTGGACCGGGTATACGAACTTTCCGGCGGTCGCCTGGAGATCACCCTGCAGCCCATCGGGGCGGTTGTTGACCCGATGGAAACCTTTGATGCAGTCGCCGAAGGGGTCCTTGAAGTAGGAATGAAAACCCCGATGTGGTGGCCGGGCAAGGAGCCTGTTTGCAACCTGCTGACCAGCCTTCCCGGTACCTTCACTCATGCTTACCAGCTCGATGCCTGGTACTGGGAACATGGTGGAATTGATATCGCCAGGGAAGCCTACGGCAGGCACGGAGTCTACTTTGTGGGACCGGCCATTTTTGGAGTCCCCCCCATCGGGGCCGAAATCGTTCACTCCAGGGTTCCTATTTACAGCATCGATGATTACGACGGCCTTAAAGTAAGAAGCGGCGGTGCAGCGGCACGCTGGTTTGAAGGCCTTGGAGCTTCCATCGTTACCCTGCCCGGGCCGGAAATTTATCCCGCCCTGGAAAGAGGGGTCGTCGACGCTGCCGAGTGGGTCAGCCCCAACTCCAACTGGGCCCTTGGCCTGCACGAAGCAGCAGATTACGTGATTATTCCGGGATTGCATACCCTGCTGATGGCTTCAGAGGTAACCGTCAATATGGACGCCTGGAACGAACTTCCCCCCGATTTGCAGGCCATCATGGAAGTTGCCACTAAGGAACTTTCCGTTACTAAAGCCCAGCGTTTCGAGCGACTTGATGAAGAATACCTGGAAAGAATGGAAGAATATGTAGAAATAATCCAGTGGAGCGATGAAGAGATTCAGCGGGCGACTGAGTATGCCATGACCCTGTGGGACGATTTCGCCACCGATGAATTATCTGAAAGGGCCCTGGAATCACAAAAGGATTACATGAGAACAATCGGCATAATTGACTGAAACCCTTGACATAACAACTGGGGGCTTAATCTAGATGAGATATGTGCTTTCTGTAATTGATACTCTATCGGAATACTCGGGCAGGATTTTTTCCTACCTGAGTATTCCGGTAGTTTTTATTATTATGGCAGAAGTTATTGGCAGGTACTTTTTCAACCGCCCTCTACTGTGGAGCCACGAGGCGATGACCTATATAAGCGCTTTTATTTACCTGATGGGCGGAGCTTACGTGCTCAAGAGAAGGGCTCATATTAGCGTAGACCTGATCCACCGGCGCTTTTCTACCCGGGGCAGAGCCATCATGGACCTGTTTGCTTTTATTTTTTTCCTGATATTTATGATTACCCTGCTTAGAACCTCCACCAGTTTCGCCATGCGATCAATCAACATCTTAGAAAGAAGCGGAACCCCCTGGAACCCGATTATATACCCGGTTAAGGCGGGAGTGCTGGTAGCGGCGGTATTGGTCTTCCTTGCCGGTATAGCCAATTTTTTCCGTGATCTAAAGGTAGCTATTACCGGGAAGGAGGAGGAAGAGGTATCATGACTTTTGATCTTGACTGGAGCATTGGGATGATCACCCTCTTCATGTTCGGCTCGCTCTTCCTGCTGCTGCTGCTTAATGTTCCCATTGCCTTTGCCACCGGTGCGGTGGCCGTTATCAGTGCTTACCTCTTCTGGAGCCCCAGGGCGGTTGGCCTGCTTCCCTCTTCGATATTTGGGATGGTGACCAATTACATTTTTGTGGCTGTGCCCATGTTTATATTTATGGGGGCCGTGCTGGAGCGATCCGGAATTACCGACTACCTCTATGAGGCTGTTTACCACTGGGTTGGCTCCCTGAGAGGGAGCCTGGCCGTGGCGACGGTCCTGGCCAGCATCGTCATGAGCGCCATGGTGGGAGTGATCGGGGCGATCATTGTCAGCATGGGACTGATCGCTCTGCCGTCCATGCTCAAGCGGGGCTACAACCTCAACCTGGCCATGGGCTCAGTGATGGCTGGAGGTTCCCTGGGGGTCCTAATTCCGCCCAGCATCATGCTTATTATGTACGGGATGTGGGCGGGTATATCGATCCGGCAGCTGTTCCTGGGAGCTATGATGCCCGGGTTGCTGCTGGGCGGCTTGTTTATCATTTACATCCTGGTCAGGAGTTACCTGCAGCCAGGACTAGCCCCGAGCCTGCCCGAGGAAGAGCGGATCTCCAGGCAGGAAAAGCTGCGCTACCTGAAAGCTTTGATTTTACCCATAGCGCTGATCATTTTCGTGCTGGGTTCAATTTTGTCGGGTATTGCCGCGCCGACAGAAGCAGCGGGGATCGGTGCCTTCGGTTCCCTGGTCTGCGCCCTGGCTTACCGTAACCTGAGCTGGAAACTGGTCAGGGAAGCCTGTTTGGAAACTATTCGCCTTTCGGCCATGGTCATGTGGATCGGTTTTGGCGCTGTAATGTTTATCAGCATTTACAATGGTGTGGGCGGTGTTGAATTCGTAAAAGGCATGATGTTGGCTTTGCCGGTTGACCCCTGGGTCTTATTAATCGGTATGATGGTCATCGTCCTTATCCTGGGTATGATCATCGAATGGGTCGGTATCATCATGCTTGTAATACCAATTTTCATGCCTATTGCCGAGACCCTTGGTTTTGACCCGGTCTGGTTCGGGATCCTGATTTGCGTGAATTTGCAAATGGATGTATTGACCCCGCCTTTTGGGTACGCCCTCTTTTACATGAAAGGGGTGGCCCCGAAAGGTGTTACTACCGCCGATATCTACCGGGCTTCAGTACCCTTTGTCTTACTGCAGCTGACCGGCCTGATCCTCTGCATGGTCTTTCCCCAGATCATCCTGTGGCTGCCCAACCTGCTGCGTTAGAGGCAGGGGACAGCTTTTAAAACAGGTAACCTGATGCTGGATCATGCCTTTTAAAAGTGAAAAAGCGGGAACTGGGTAGTAAAACTGCCACCCTTAGTTCCCGCTTTTTGTCACGTATTAATTATTCACTTAGCCTTTGACGAAATATATAAGGCAAATACAGCAAGTGTTTTTTTGTGATCCCAGAGTGGCCAATGCCTGGAGAAGCCAATTTCAGACCAGCTTGATAGGGATCTTTCTACAAGCCCAACTTCTTGTGATACCGGACCGTCCAGGGTAGATTTGACTTTTAAACCTTGGCCTGTTTATTCGGCATTATGCCGCACTTACGATGCGCCAGTCCAGAAACAGGCCTGAAGCAAGACCGCAGAAATCCTGTAAATCAAGAATCAAGGTCCAAATACTGCATCGTCCCATCTTTAAAAATAACGACCTTTGAACCGGGGCCGTTTCTTTCTCGCAGCAGCTTTAAAACCTCCGGCCAGTCTTCGCACTCGATGGCATCATCCTGGAGGCCGAAACGCTGGCCTCCGCACTTGCTGTAGATAATGCTTCTTTTTATCCGGGCCGGGAAAAGGCTCTCCTCCGACCAAAGCTGGCCCCCGGTATGCTCTCCAAAACGCCCGAACAGGTAGTGGACAATCTGGCCCACGGGGCAGTTGATCACGGTTACCAGGTCCCCTCCTTCTTCCTTGAGGGAATTGGCGCCCAAAAGCATCGCGATCAGGGCTTCGCTGGCCTTGGCGTTGGCGTTGGCTATAACGATATCGGCATCCCGGTAAAAATCAGTCCGGTATAGTTTTCTGGCTTTTTCCACGCCCCTTTCGAATACCTGGAGCGGACTGCCGCAAAAAATTCCTACAGGCTTCCTGGCGCTGTTGGGCAGAACGTTGATCAAAAAATTAAGCTGAGCAGCTTTTAAGGCGTCTTCTATCTCCTCTTTCATCTTGCTGTTTGCCAGGTTGCCCATATTGCCGATAAAACCCACACCGCGCTCCTTCAGGTCCGCGATAACTTTTTTATGATTTATAGTGATCGTTTCCATGCCGGCAACACCCGGCAAGATAATCTTGCCTCCCCCGCCAAAACCATTGAAAGCATGGGGTAGGATGCAGCCGATCCCGATCTTGAGATCGGCCTTCATCACTTCACTGTTAATGTAAAGGGGGTTGCCAAACCTGGTTTTGCCTGCATAAGTGCAGTTTTCATAAGGATTATGGTTGTAAACGGGAAACCTGCGGACTAAATCTTGCCCCAGTTTTTTTTCAAAATCAAGCCGGTTATGAGCCCCGTGCGCGCCCAGGGCGGCGACAAAGCTGATTTTGTTCTCCGCCAGGCCTCCGGCCAGCAGTTCATCTACAACCAGAGGAGCAATATCTGAAACACCGGTAGGCCTGGAAAGATCGTCAAAAATGATTACAGC
>PWGD01000152.1 GCA_003554395.1 Syntrophomonadaceae bacterium | reverse complement strand
TGGTCTACGCTTCGAGAAACGGGCAGGTTGAAAATATTTACCGTGGCGATGCGGCTGTAGTTAACCTGGATGGCGAAATCCTTTACGAACTGGGCGATCCTTTCAAAAAAACCTTCTGGCGCTCTTCGGCAAAACCTTTCCAGGTCCTTCCCCTTATCGAGGCGGGCGGAATGGAGCGCTATCAAATCAGCAGCCAGGAGCTGGCCCTGATGTGCGCCTCGCACGGCGGTGAAGAAGGCCATGTCAAAGCGGTGCTGGCCCTGTTGCAGAAAATCGGCTTTGAGGAATCCGATCTTAACTGCGGTCCGGCTGCTCCCATGTTCAAAGAGGCCGGAAAAGAATTATTATGGCAGCAAAAAAAATGGTCGCAGCTCCATAACTGCTGTTCGGGAAAACACAGCGGGATGCTGGCTATTGCGGCCATTAAGGGCTATGGCACCGATAATTACGAAGATATCAGCCACCCTGTTCAGCAGGAAGTGCTGGAAATAGCCTCTGAGATGTCGGGCGTGGAAAAAGATCAAATTGGGATCGGGGTCGACGGCTGCGGGGCCCCCATCTTTTATATGCCTCTGTTCAACATGGCCCGGGCTTATACTCATCTATCAAAGCCGGACCGGGTGGCAGACAGAAAGCGTCTCCAGGCCCTGGAGCGGGTAGCCGGGGCCATGACGGACAACCCCTGGTCCGTTGCCGGCACTGACAGGCTGGACACCATCCTGATGGAAGTAACGGGCGGGCGCCTGCTGGCCAAGCTGGGCGCAGACGGTGTTTACTGCGTCAGCATCATGGGCGAAGGCACAGGGATTGCCCTGAAAGTAGAGTGCGGGGTAATAAAGGCCATCGAACCGGTTATTATCGAGATCCTGCGCCGTTTAAACTATATTGATCGTCTTCAGGAACAGGAAATGATTGACCGGCTGGACTTTTCGATTTACAACCACCGCAGTGAAGCAATTGGGAATTTAAAAACCATCTTCTGAATAACCTGATATATCTTTCCTTGGCAGTTTGTTCTTGAATGGCCGCCCACCAGGCGTAGGGTGAGGAAACTGCCGGCTATGCCGAGGGCCATGATAATATATGACGCCAGTATCGCTTTCAGCAGTTTTAGTTCAACGGAATTGTTGATATGGTTGCCGCCTTTTCTTGGTTTAAGCTGTTTTTTTCAAGCCGGGATAAAACAGGATTACCTTGGCAACAATCAGCAATATGATGCCGACAATAGTCGTTATAATAACCGCCGGGTACTGGCCGGCAAACTCGGCCGGGGAAATATGTTTGTTCAGGATCCCGGCATAAGCCCAGATAATGACCAGACCATAGGCCAGATCCATATCCCGCCTCATCCTGGCAATGCCTATGGCCGCTCCGACCAGTAAAATGATTACCATCCAGACCTGCTCGGCGATCCCGAAACCGCCCCAGCCGACACTGACCAGGAAGGTGGTCACGTTGGCAATGGTGGCCACGGTAATCCAGCCAAAGTAAATACTGAACGGCAGCCGGATGAAAGCTTTTTCTTTGAAGGAAAATTCCTCTTCACTCAACCGGGTGGCAATCTGGATCAGGCAAACCAGCACAACGAGCATAAATAGCAGGGACAGCCAGATCACGTCATAATGCCAGGCAAAGATCCATAACGAGTTTGCTACCGAAGATATGGCAAAATAGATCCCGATCTTCTGGAACAATTGTTCCCGGGCCGCCCCCCGGTCGGCCTGGAAAAAGCCGAACTGGTAAAGGATGTAGCCGGCTAATAGCAGGTAGATCAGACCCCAGATACTGAATGTAATTGATGCCGGGGCGAAAAGATCCGGATATGCATCGGATACTTGTCCGGTTGATATCCCGTTAATGGGAATCGCATTGGCCAGGGCGTTGACAATGACCATGATCAGGTAAGTCGCGGCTACGACAACTTTGATTAAAAAACCTTTGTTCTTCTCCATAAGTCCACACTCCCTTTAAATAAAAATCGCTACTGTAATTAAAGCATATTTTGAATATAATTACAAAATTACTTCACTATTTATTATTAACGATATAATGAGCATTTATTAGATTGTATATAGCAACACGACTGCCTCATCAAGGACCGTGAAGTTTAGCTCCGGCCATCCTGCTGCGGCTGTTGGCCGCTTTAAAGTTCTAAATGAGCCTTTACATCCTGGTGTTAAGCAAAAGGGAAATAAAACGGTCCACCGCTTCCTGCTGGTTATCTCCTTTTTCCCGTGATTCGGCGAGGCATATTAAAAAGAAGTTGGCCACGATCAGCTTGGTTGCCCCTTCCAGCGCCGAATGGACGGCGCTGAGCTGGGTAACAATATTTTCGCATTCTTCCCCTTCTTCAACCATCCGGCGCACGGCGCCGATCTGGCCTTCCAGCCGCGACAGGCGGTTTATCACCTTTTTTTTGCTTTCTTCATTGGCTTCCATCGCTGCACGCTCCTAAATAAAGCTTTTGTAATAGATGTTTTCTTCGGGCACACCCTTATCAACCAGCAATTTTGTAGCCCCGCCTGCCATCTGGGCCGTTCTGCAGATATAGACCTTGGCTTCAGGTCAAGGCTGGAGATCTTTTAAGATGTCGCTGCTGGTTGTTCTGCATGAGATAACTCCTTTACATAAATATACCGTAGGGGGTATAAATATAATATCGCACATCCCTCTACCCGTCAAGATCCCGACCCCCACCAAACACAGGGAAAAGCAGGGACGGTTCTCTGTGGAATAGCAGGGACGGTTCTTTGTTTTCCCCAAGCGCAGCATACACGCAGGGGTGATTCTCTGTTTTGACTGTAAATCATTGCCTTTGAGCTCTGTGGTATCATAGTTGGGAAATCAAATTGCTGCAAGGGGGAGTTTCAATAATGGAAGGTCAGGAAATCAATGTTGCCGGCAACAAACTGGTTTGTCCGGTTTGCAGCGGAGAAAAATTTTGGGAACGAAAAACCCAGCTAAACACCAGGGGGGCAACCTTCTTTGGCGTTGATTGGGCCAACCGGAATGCCAATAACTACGTTTGTGCAAACTG
This sequence comes from Syntrophomonadaceae bacterium, assembly GCA_003554395.1. Lineage (GTDB taxonomy): Bacteria > Bacillota > Dethiobacteria > DTU022 > DTU022 > B1SED10-74M. The sequence goes on along the minus strand of PWGD01000152.1, from coordinate 1,353 downwards.
CAGCTATATGTTCTGGTTCCACAATTAATTATCCCGGTTAGGGCAGGGAAGGTGGTTAAAGCAGCTGTTTTAATCCGCCTTCCTGCAGGGTAGGTGCAGTTTGCGTGAAAGTTATACTTATGCCAGGAGGTCGTTGAGCATTTGGTCCCGGTTTATGCGGTAAAAGCGAAAGTCTGAGTCAAGGGTAATAACATCTTTAATATTTTCTTTTTCGGCGATTACAAGCAGGGTAGCGTCTGCAAAATCCATGGGCAGATCCTTGTATTTATCACTTAAAGCCATTATTCTTTCCAGATCTTCCGTGGTTAAGGTGGCGATGACGAGGGCTCCCCTGTGGATCCAGCGCATGAAGTCAATCTGAACTTGAACGCTAAAGTCAAGCATGTGCAGGGTTTCTGTAACAACCGGCCATGAAGTTGTCAGGTTACCTGTAAAGGTTTTTAAAAAAGACTTAACCCTGTGGTGATGCTTATCATTTCGATCAAAAAGCGCGATACATGGTCCGGTGTCAATCAGGGTGTTTTTCATTTAGTTTCTTTTTCACCTTTTGTTTGTAGGTTTCTGATAAATTGCCTTCATCACTTCCGTAGCGGCCAAAAAGGTCTTTTCCAAGTTCGTAGGGTTTTTCTTTAGTTTCTTCTTTAGCCACATAATCTTCAATGGCTTCCCTAACAATTTCAGATTTGCTGGCATCATATTTTTTCGCCAGCCTCTTAATTTTTTCTTCCAATTCACCCGGCAGCCTGATGCTAAACATCAGCTTCACCTCCATGTATTACATATTGTAATACAAACCGCTTGAAAAGTCAAGGTTAACGGTAACCAGTATCATTATTTACTCACCTGGCAAAGGGGTTAGCTGTGCTTGTCTGGATCAATCAGGCGATGGTGTCCCGCACGTTTTCAAACTGTTCGTGTTCCCCGCCGTCGATGATTTCTTTTAAAGCTTTTACTACCTGCCAGGTTTCCAAAAAGTTGTTATAAAGGGCAACCGGGGCCAGGCGGATGATGTTGGGTGAACGAAAATCGGGAATAATGCCGCGCTTTTTCAGGGCCCTGGAAATACTGGCCGCACCGGCGTGTTCAACGGCTACATGCCCGCCCCTGCGCTTTGTATCCCTGGGTGTCCCAATGCTGTAATTGTAGGGAGTCCGGGTCAGACCTTCTTCTTCAAGCAGGAACATTAAATAGGCGGTAAGCTTTAGCGATTTTTCGCGCACCTTTTCTATCCCTGCCTCGCTAAAAATATGCAGAGACCCTTCAAGCGGGGCGGTGCTTAAAATCTGGGGTGAGCTGATCTGCCAGCCCCCCGCTCCGGGAGCTTGTTCAAATTCAAGGCGCATGTCAAACTGC
>PWGD01000146.1 GCA_003554395.1 Syntrophomonadaceae bacterium | reverse complement strand
ATCTGGAGACGGTCTGCGCAAAACTGGGCATCCAGCGCTCTTTGGGACGCCCGTACCGGCCCCAGGGTAGGGGTTATGTGTAGATAAATATTATGTGGAGTTGGAGTTCAAATACGCCTTCTGGTGTGGCATGATCGTCATATAACTCCACATAATCTGAGTGTAATTTTACTTACTTTCCAAGACCTCTTAACCAAGCAAGAAGTTCAACGTCTTGTTGCCAGGATGGTAGGCTGGTTGTGAGTGTCCCTTTTTCATAGGCTGCTTCTAAAGCTTTCCTCTTCATGAGGCTATCCGTTTTAGCATAGATTTCTGTCACTTCGATACTGGAATGACCAAGTAAGTCTCGAATATATACCAACTCAACGCCATCTTGAAGCAGATGAACAGCCCTGCTGTGTCTAATGCTATGAGGGGATACCACATCCGGAATGAGCCCCGGGTTAGATATTTGTACCTGCTTGACATATTTGCTGAGAATGTAGCGAATGCCGAACCGTGTTAATTTTTGGCCAGAGCGGTTTGGAAATAATGGATAGACGCTTTTTGATGGGTGATCCATTCTCTGATCTTCAAAGTATTGTTGCAATAGTTCAGCAGTAGGTTTCATCAGTGGAACAATTCTCCCTTTCCCTCCTTTCCCCGTAAGCTTAACGGTCGATGGCGTAGCGAGGCGAAGATCTGACACCCTAAGGTCTGCTATTTCCTGATTTCGAGCGCCAGAATCATACATCAGGCTGAGCAGAACCGTATCTCGACGGCCACTAAGGGTCTTTGCATCAGGGGCTTTCAAAAGTGCTTCAATGCCATCCTTAGAGAGGTAATTGATTAATGGTGCTGCAATTCTTTTTCTCGGGATAGCCAAGATTTGCTGATAAAGATGTAACTGCGTAGGCTCTTCTAACTGCATATACTTAAAGAATGCATGGAGTGCTGCTAATCGCTGATTCCTGGTGCTCACAGAACAACCGCGCTCTTTCTCCAACCAGTCCATAAACTCTTCGATAAGTTCTCGGCTGAATTTAGAGATCTCCAGTTTTTGGGCATCAATACCTCTTACCTCTGAACAGTATCTGATCAGCAATACGAAAGAATCACGATAGGCAAAGATAGTGTTCGGACTTCCACCGATCACTGCAGGCAAATGGTTTGTCAGAAACTTAGTGAGATAGTAAGCAAAATCGCTCTGCTTTTTCATCGGCTGGTCCTCGGGATGACATGGCCGCTGGCGGCACTCATCTTTTTAATCAGTTCAGGGTACATTTCCTCTGTCAGTCTGACATAACCATCCGTTGCCTTCACCGATTTATGTCCAAGGTATGTGGACAGTACCGGCAGGGCGCAGTAAAGATCAATTCCTTTGTCTGCTTGCATTTTGAGTGAATGAACCGAAAAGGCATGCCGGACATCATGCAGCCTAGGGCCGTGATCCTTACCGCCATGAGAGATGCCACTAGCCCACAATACGCGCCGAAAACGTTTATAGACTGTTGATGCGTTAAAGGGGCTGCCGTCTTTATGGGCAAAGAAATACTCCTCTTGACCGGAAAATTGGTGCATCTTGCTGGAATAATCCTTGCAAATAGCATGCAAGGAATCGGACATAGGGATTAATCGTTCCTGTCCCCCTTTGGTTTCTCGGAGAGTAAGAATCCCCCGGTCGAGGTCTACATCTTTAACCCGCAGGTTTAGCGCCTCGGAAATTCGCAAACCACAGCCATAAAGCATTCTTATGATCACAGGAAATGTAATTTGCGTGTTACTTGTGGCATGGTAGCGTAAGTTAAGCCGGTCACTGTTTTTAAAAATAGTGGCAATCTCTTCATGGGTATATATGTAGGGTGTAAAGGAAGAGCGTGTTTTAGTGCCTGTCACCACCTTCGGAATATTAACCCGGTATCCCCGTTCAGCCAGATAAAGAGCAAATTGTCTGAGCAAAACGATTCTGTTATCCCTTGTTTTTTCAGTTTCGTTTGGTTTCCGGGCTATCCAATCAGAAACCAGCGCTTCCGGTAATTTTTCCGTGGATAGATCGTAGGCAAGGCTCAATTTAGAAAGAACGAACAAATAGCGGGCCTCAGTGGCATATTTAAACCCAAGCATGCGTTTGTGCCGGATAAATTCGCTAATTTGTTCAGCTAAGGAACCGACATATCCAAATTCCATGTAACTGCTATTATTCATTACTAGGATCCTCCTTTTTGGCAACAGTGTATGCCGGTACTTCAAGCGCACAGTTCTTTAGCTGAACCACATCGATTTTCAAATAGATCGATGTCGATCTGCTGTTTGTGTGTCCAAGGATGCCGGAAATAATCGGAAACGGGGTATGCCCCTGCAAGAGAATTCCTGCAAGACTGTGGCGGAGTGCATGAGGACCATGTTTTTTCTCACCGGATACGGGAATCCCAGCCATTTGCATGTAGTGTGTAATGAAACTGTGTAAAGTTGGCGGCGTTAACTGATCTATAGGGGGAATGTGTCGTAAAAAAATAAAGGGCAAATCGGAAGCTGGGCGCCCATACTTGAGGTAATCTATCAGAGCGTTACCTACATCATCTAACAAAGGCAGCACCAATGGCTCTTTCGTTTTTCGTTGAATAATTTCGATAGTATTAAGCTCCCAGCGTATTTCTGAAAACGAGAGAGCACAGATATCCAACGCTCTCAAGCCGAGTCTCGCCGCCAGTAATACCATGGCATAATCACGTTTGCCTTTAGGGTTGCCCCTGTCAATTTGATCGATGATGGCCTCTACTTCCTCTTTAGAGTATGCAGATGGGATATTGATACGGCCTCTGTAGTTCATAGAGGGAACAGAATTCGAAAAGTCAGTCTTGAGATAGTTTTGTTCATGCAAGAAACGAAGGAGGGTGCGAAGTATACCCAAGGTGCAGTAAATGGTTGGTGGGTTGTAAATGGAGAGAGTACGCACAAACCCTTGAATAACTGGAACATCAATTTCGGAAATGGACTTAATACCGTGGTTGTGTAGGTAATTGGAGAACCGTTCAAGGTAAATCTGGCTTTCTTTGATGGTTTTCTCTGTAATCCCCACTAAACGACGTTGCCCAATGAAATCTTCGAAAGCCTCTCTGAATGGGGCAGCGTAATAGTAATATTTTGTAGGGACGCGGAGAGGCAACACTTGGTGAAGCTGGTATATTTCCAACATGTGAATAGCACGTAACCGCATTTGAGAAATGCGATCCGTTTTCGGGTAGCTCATCAAAACATATTCTTCTTCGAGGAAATCTTGCCCTAACTTCAGTGTAAATCGGTGTTGCTCCTGATTATTTGCGAATCGAATCAACTTATTCCAGATTTCTTCATATTGTGCAATGGTAGTCTCTTTGAAGTTGGTTCTTCGCATTTCGGTTGTTACCGCCTGAGTGAGATTAATTAGACTCCTTTCATTCACTTGCATCATCATCCCTCCAAATCTGTTTGTGCACGTGTGTGGTCGTGCCAATTACAGTTTGGATAATTATGTTGAGTTAAACAAGTTTAAATGTGATGATACAAGAAATAATTAAGCCCAACTCCACATAATATTTATCTACACATAACCCCTACCCTGGGGCCGGTACGGGCGTCCCAAAGAGCGCTGGATGCCCAGTTTTGCGCAGACCGTCTCCAGATGGCGGGAGGTGTAGATCTTGGCCAGATCGACATAAATTTGTTCCGGCTTTCCAAATTTTATGATCGCTTTTTTTAATGAATCCTCAAGCATAGGCAGCTTTTCGGCCCAGTAACACTGGGCATGAGTAACTAATCTAGCAAAATCATCCAGCCAGGCGATCAGGTAAACCTTTTTCTTTTTGTCCGGCTTATCCGGATCGGCCAGGTAAATAAGTTGGCAGGTGTCGCCGATCCAGCGCTGGTTGCGGTGCCGGGCGCTGTAGCGCTGGTAGGCTTTGTGCACCTGTTTAGTGTAGCGGCGGGTGAGCTTCTTTTTTTCAAAGTAATCGTAGACGGTGCTCTGTTTCAAAACCCCTTCCGGCACTTTACCGGTGAGTTCTAAGGTTTTGATGATCTGGCAGCAGGAACGCCTGGGGTTTTCTTTTTTCAGCATAGCAGCCAGCTCTAAGTATTGTTCCGGGATTCTGCTTTGGCGTCCGCTTCTGACTTTGGGCTTCAAGGCTTCAAAGCCGCCGGTGCGGTAGTCTTGAAGGTAACGCTCAATGGTGCGCACACTGACCGTGGTGCGACTGCTATAGGGAACTGAATAGGTTTTCTTGGCCGCCTCACCGATCAAGGCCTGAATCTGACCTGGGGGCAGGTTCTGGCGGCTGACAATGGGGGAGATGAGCCGGTAACGGAAATTGGCGATCTCTAAGGCTTGCTGTTCTTCCATGGGACTTGACACCTCCTGATGGGTTGGGGGTAGCTACT
>PWGD01000101.1 GCA_003554395.1 Syntrophomonadaceae bacterium | reverse complement strand
GCCTTTATCGATTTTAATCGGGCCCTCGGTGCTGACCTCGCCGCCAATAATCCGCCGGGAAAGCGGGGTCTCTACTTCATTTTGGATTACCCGCTTCAACGGGCGGGCTCCAAAGGCGGGATCGTAGCCCTTGTCGGCCAGGTAAGAAATGACCTCTTCTTTCCACGCCAGGTCCAGGTCGGCCGTGTCGGAAAGCCTTTTAGCCAATCTTTTGAGCAGCAGTTCAGCAATTTTGTGGACCTGATCTTTTTCCAGGGCCCGGAAGACGATGGTTTCATCGACCCGGTTCAGGAATTCCGGTCGGAAGTGCCGGCGGAGCAGGCCTAAAACGGTACTCCGCATCTGCTCGTAATCTCCGCCCTGCTCATGGAAAGATAAGATTTCCTGGCTTCCTATATTGGAGGTCATGATCAGAATCGTGTTCCTGAAATCGATGGTTCGTCCTTTTCCATCGGTCAGGCGCCCGTCATCAAGAATCTGCAGCATGGCATTAAAAACATCATTATGGGCCTTTTCCACCTCATCAAAAAGGACTACGCTGTACGGTTTGCGCCTGACTGCTTCGGTCAGCTGGCCGCCTTCTTCGTAGCCCACGTAACCCGGAGGGGCCCCGATCAGGCGGGCCACGGTATGTTTCTCCATGTACTCGGACATGTCGAGGCGGATCATGTTGCGTTCGTCGTCGAACAGCGCTTGGGCCAGGGTCCGGGCCAGTTCGGTTTTACCGACTCCGGTCGGTCCAAGAAAAATGAAGCTGCCTACCGGACGATTGGGATCCTTGATCCCGCTGCGGGCCCTTAACACGGCGTCGGCCACGGCCCGGACCGCTTCATCCTGGCCGATTACCCGCTCATGGAGGATCTCTTCCAGGCGGATTAGTTTTTCCCGTTCTCCCTCTAAGAGGCGGCTGACCGGTATGCCGGTCCAGCGGTTGACCACCTGGGCGATTTCCGTTTCGCTTACCTCCTCGTTCAACAGCATATTTTCTTTCTGCTTTTGGGCCAGGTGCTCTTCTTCCGATTGCAGGCGCCGTTCCAGCTCGTTCAGGCGCCCGTATTTCAGCTCGGCGGCCCGGTTCAGGTCGTATTCCCGTTCCGCTTTTTCAATTTCGGTGCGGACTTGGTCAATTTCGCGTTTAAGGGAGCGGACCCTGGAAATGGACTGTTTTTCGGTCTGCCACTGGGCTTTCATGGCGTCGGCCTGGCTGCGCAGTTCGGCCAGCTCTCCGCGCAGTTTCTCCAGGCGCTCTTGAGAAGCAGGGTCCTTTTCCTTGCTCAGGGCCGCTTCCTCGATTTCAAGCTGCATCACCCTGCGGGTTATTTCGTCCAGGGCGGCCGGCATGCTGTCGATCTGGGTCCGCAGGTGGGCCGCCGCTTCATCCATCAGGTCGATCGCTTTGTCGGGCAGGAAGCGGTCGCTGATATAGCGGTCCGATAAAACCGCGGCCGCAACCAGGGCGCTGTCCTGGATGCGCACCCCGTGGTGCACCTCGTAGCGTTCTTTCAAACCGCGCAGGATTGAAACGGTGTCTTCAACCGAGGGCTGGTTGATCTGGACCTGCTGGAAACGCCGCTCCAGGGCGGCGTCTTTTTCAATGTACTTGCGGTATTCACTGACCGTCGTCGCTCCAATGCACTGCAGTTCACCGCGGGCCAGCATAGGCTTTAAAAGGTTGCTGGCATCCATGCCGCCTTCAGCGGCGCCGGCGCCGACCACGGTGTGCAGTTCGTCGACAAATAGGATAATTTTCCCTTCCGCTTCCTGGACTTCTTTGAGGACGGCTTTCAGCCTTTCTTCAAATTCGCCGCGGTACTTGGCTCCCGATACGATCGAACCCATGTCCAGTGAGATCACTTTTTTCTCCTTCAGCCCCTCCGGGACGTCACCGGCGATGATCCTGCGGGCCAGACCTTCGGCAATGGCGGTTTTTCCAACGCCGGGATCGCCAATCAAAACCGGGTTATTCTTGGTTCTGCGGGACAGGATTTCCATTACCCGGCGGATTTCATCGTCCCTGCCGATGACCGGATCGAGCTTTCCTTTCGAAGCCAGGTCGGTCAGGTCCCGGCCATAACGCAGCAGGGCTTCATAAGTTTCTTCCGGATTGTCGCTGGTCACCCGCTGGGAACCGCGCACTGACTTAAGGGAATTTAAAATTCTGTCGCGGTTCAGGTTGAACTGGCTCAGCAATTTCTTTAAATCTTCATCGCCTTCTTCAGTCAGGGCCAGGATCAAATGTTCTACGCTGACATAATCATCTTTTAACTGTTTAGCTTCCTGCTCGGCTCTCGATAATACGCGGGCCAGGGATGAACTCATCTGCAGGGTCCCCTCATAGCCGGAAACTTTAGGGATTTTATCCAGCAGGCTTTCCAGGTTCTGTTTCAGGGCAGCCGGATCGATCCCGGCATGTTCCAGGAACCTGCCGGTCAGGCCCTCTTCCTGGTCCAGCAGGGCTAAAAGCAGATGCTTGGGCCCCACTACCTGGTGCCCGCGGTTAACGGCCACTTCCTGGGCGCTGGCCAGAGCTTCTCTTGATTTATTGGTTAAACGCTCTAAATCCATCTTTAATCACCTACTTTTTTCTCAGACGTTCAATTTCGTCCTGCAATTTTTCTATTTTATCCAGTAAATCAACAATAACAACCGCGCCGATTGTGTTCACCCCGATGTTTTTCTTCAGCCGGAGCATTTTCTTTAACCGGCGCAGATCTTCATAATCAATTGTATCTTCTTCCAGATTGATAATTCCCAGCTCTTCATAAAGGGCCAGGATGTCGGGATGATATTCCATCCTAAACTCCGTTACTTTTTCACCGACATCGGTGTGGCAGTGAATGCGAACCAGTTTCATGCTGATCCCTCCCCACCTTTCCGCTGCTCATAGAGCTGCCTGTAAAGGTTCTTTTCTTCTTCGCTCAGATCGGAAGGCGTATCGATGGTCAGCCGGACGTACTGGTCTCCGCGGCCTTTGCTTTTTTTGGGGAAGCCCTTGCCGCGCAGGCGCAGTTTACTGCCGCTGCGGCTGTTCGGGGGTACCGTTAGGGTAACTTTTCCGTCCAGGGTCTGGACCGGTATTTTGTCCCCGAAAACAGCCTGTTCGGGACGGATCACGGCATCAACCTCGATATTGTCGCCCTTCAGCCTGAATACGGGATGCGGACGCAGACGGACCTTCAGGTAAAGATCTCCTTTCGGGCCTCCGCCCAGGCCGGCCCCGCCCTGTCCTTTCAGGCGGATACGGCTTCCTTCTTTCACTCCGGCCGGGACACGCACTTCCAGGGTTTTTTCTTCGGGAGTGGCGCCGGTTCCACCACACTGCGCGCAAAAACCCCGGCCCTCAGCTCCGGTCCCGCCGCAGTTGGCACATACAGCGCTGCCGCTGACCCGGATTGATCTGGTTACTCCCCGGTAGGCTTCTTCAAGTGACAGTTCGATCTCGCTTTCTACATCTTCGCCGCGCACCGGGCCGCGGCGCCCGGCGCTCCGCCCGGCAAATCCGGACCGGCCGGTTCTTCCGGCAGGGCCGGCGGCTGCTCCTTCACCAAAAAAAGTCCTGAAGAAGTCGCTGAATCCGCCTCCAAAGGCATCTTCAAAGCCGCTGCCGCTGAAATCGCCGGAGGTATAAAACCGGACCCCTCCCATATCGGGGTGGCCTTGCTGGAACCCGGAAAAATCCTGCCCCTGTTTCCAATTGCTGCCCAGCTGGTCATAACGCTTTCTCTTTTCCGGGTCTTTTAAGACTTCGTAGGCTTCATTGATCTTTTTAAATTTTTCCTCGGCCTTCTCTTTTTCACCGGCCGGGTGCAGATCCGGGTGCCATTTGCGGGCAAGCTTCCGGTAGGCGCTTTTTATCTCTTTTTCCGAGGCGTTGCGATCAACGCCCAGGATTTCATAGTAATCTTGAAATTTTACGGTCATACCCATTCCTCCAACTGCAGCAAATTGCCGCCCGGGGCCTTTTTATTTATGATCTGAATCTTGTTCCGGGTTCCGGGCTACCATGACCCGGGCCGGTTTAAGCAAAATATCACCGAACTTGTAACCAGGGCTGATTTCTTCGCATACGCAACCTTCCCCGTATTCCCCGGTTTCCAGGTAACCAAGCCCTTCCTGCTCTTCGGGGTCAAATGGTTGACCCAGGCATTCGACCGGTCTGACTCCGTGCCTGCACAGCAGGTCGTAAAACTGACGGGCCATAATTTCTATACCTTCGGCCGCGGCGGAGTCTTTAACCTGTTTTTTGGCCTGGTCGAAATAGTCGAGAAAAGTAAGCAGGTCCTGCAGGATTTCTTTTTTGGCATGGATCCGCTTCGATTCTGCCTCGCGTTCCATTCGTTTGCGGAAATTCTCGAAATCGGCCCGGGTGCGCAGGTGGCGCTGCTTTTCTTCTTCCAGCTCCCTGCGCAGGGCTTCAATTTCCTCTTC
>PWGD01000151.1 GCA_003554395.1 Syntrophomonadaceae bacterium | reverse complement strand
GTAATACAGTTATTTCTCACCCAAAGTTTTCGGCTTTTCAAAGGCGAGAATAACGGTAGATAAATACCTGAAGGAAAAAGGTATTAGTAAAAGCAAACCAAAAAACAAAAAAATTAAGAGCTTGCGTGAGGATCTCGTACTCGAATTAATAAAACAGCTGGATTATTTTCTGCGGAAAATACAGCCATGCTGGAGCAAAACAGGGAAACTCAAAGAAAAATAATGTCAAAAGAACCGTCCCTTTGACATTAAGAACCGTCCCTTTGACATTTAAACTTAACCTTCTACAGGAGCCCGGGTGGAGGCTACCGGTTGTGTCAAAGTCCCTATACACCTGACACATTTTTAAGCGTGTAAACTGTTTAAAAGATCATAAAATCCGGGTACGGAATTATCTACCGCTTCGGCCCCGCTAATTGTGGATTCCTTTTCTGCAAACAGCGATGCAGTGGCCAGGGCCATGGCAATCCGGTAATCGCCATGACTGTTTAATTCAGCCCCACTTAACTTCTTATTCCCGTTGATTTTGAGCCCGTCCTGGTTTTCTTCTATCGATGCCCCCATTTTGACAAGCTCACGGGCCATGTTTTGCAGGCGCTCGGTTATTTTTGGCCTCAGGTTGGCATCGGCCTTGATCGTTGTCTCTCCATCAGCATAGGCAGCAGCCACCATTACCGCCGGAATATCGTCGATAATGCGGGTAAACATGTCTTCATTCAGTTCTATTCCTGTTAAATTCCCACCGCCTATTACCGCCAGGTCAGCCAGCGGTTCGTTGTTATACTCCCTTTCGTTTTGAATACTGATCTCTGCCCCCATCATCTTCAGGGTATCCATCGCTCCGGTCCTGGATGGATTAATTCCGACATCGTTGAGCTTTAATTCCCCGGCCGGGGCCAGGACCGCTGCCAGGATCAGATAAATGCTCGAAGATATATCACCCGGAATGATCAATTTCTCGCCCCTCAGCCTGGAGGGGCTGCTCAAAGCAATGTGGCGTTCACTTAATTTGTTGATATTGGCACCCAGGTAACGCAGCATCCTTTCTGTGTGATCCCTGGTACAGTAAAGATCGGTTAACTCGGTTATACCCCTGCTGTAAAGGGCGGCGGTAAGCAAAGCTGATTTAACCTGGGCGCTGCCGACGGGCATATCATATTTAAGGGGCATCAGATCATAGCCCCGGATTGAAAGAGGCAATAGATCGTTTTCGCTTCTTCCCTTGATGGTAGCCCCCATTTCCTGTAAAGGCCCGGTAATATGTTTCATGTGATGTTTCTGCAAAGATTCACTCCCGGTAATAGTTGAAAAAAAGAGCTGTCCAGACAGTAATCCTGTCAGTAAGCTGGCTGCTATTTCAGAATGTCCTACATCAAGGACATTGTCCGGTTCTTTAAAACCGCGCAGCCCCTTGCCATAAACCTTCACCTTTTCGCCATCTTCTTCATACTCTACTCCCAGTTGACTCAAGCAATCCAGGGTTGCCGATATGTCCCTTGTTTGCATCAGCCCCTCAATCTCCACCGTATCTTCCGTGATAGACGAATAAATCAGGGCCCGATGCGAAATTGATTTGTCGCTGGGAGCTTTCAATTCTCCTTCAATTCTTTCAACAGGCTTAATCTTGACTTCCATTTTTCATACATCCTTTCCGTTAGATTTATTAAAAGTGCCTCAGCAGGCATTTTAATCTTCCTAAAGCGAATTCCATCTGACCTGACCGTTCCTTTGGGAAAATAAAAAAGCTTCCGTCCATCGGGACGAAAGCTCAGGCTTCACGCGGTACCCCCCTGGTTGAGCACATTATATGCTCCCCTCTTTTCAGGTACGGGCCGGGGCAATCAGCACATCATCAATTATCGCAAAAAAGATAACAAATGCCGACCGTATACCTCCTTCCTTTTAACGGTGGAAGTTTCCGTCTAAGCCTACTCAACAGCCTCAAATAACTGTTATTTCAGCCTGCAGCTCCAGAGGGAACTTCTCCTGGCTGTTAAACCGCCGGGCTTGCAGCCTCGGCCCGGCTTCTCTGTGTAAAACACTGCCAGTTTACTTTCCTCTCTCATTGCTTTTTTGTGATTAAAAATTGGACCTTATTATACAGCAGTGAATTGACTGCGTCAACTCTTTTTTTGAATTTTGATATCCTATGAATAACACATCATACCGGCAGACATGGTAATTGATCATGTGCCAGAGTCAGTAAAAACGCTTATCAATGACCCGCAGCATTGAAGGCAATGGTAACTGCTTCATCCGCCGACCCGGCCTCGATAATGGCCCGACCCGAAATCCGGTGGGGCGCCTGCAAGACCCAGCTTTTGATGCCGATCACCGGCTTGCCCATTTTAAGGGCCAGAGCAATTTCAGACAGGGTGCCGTATTCTCCGCCGATGGCGATCACGGCGTCTGCTGTGCGGGCAATAATTGCATTGCGGGCTTCACCCAGCCCGGTAGCCACAGCAAAACTAAGGTGCCTGTTTCCCTGGCGATGGTCACTGCCGGGTAAAATACCCAGAACATTTCCGCCTTCCCCGCGGGCTCCTTCCGAAACCGCTTCCATGACGCCGTTTCCGCCACCACAGATAACAACCCCTCCCCGACGGGCGATTTCTTTACCCGTTTCACGGGCCAATATTTTTTCTTCTTCTGTACACTCAGAGCCCCCGACGACGGCAATGTAGTGCATGGGCAATCACCTCGGGTAAATAGAGTCTTTTTTAACCTTCCAGGATACCGCGAATATGGTTAAGTTTTTCCAAAGCGTGATTATGCCTGTTTAACATGACCGCAACAAGATCGATCCGGCAGGGCAGTTCTTTTCCTTGAAATGATTTCAGGTAATATAGGGCCAACCGGCGCAGGCGGCGCGCTTTTTCGGCAGTAATCGATTCTTCCGGTGCCCCAAATGAAAGGCCGGTGCGGGTACGAACCTCTACCAGAACAATAGTGCCCCGATCCCGGGCCACAATATCTATTTCGCCAAGAGGACAGCGGTAATTTGCCTCCATTATTTCATACCCCTGTTCTTCAAGGTAAGCCCGGGCCGCCTGTTCTCCGGCCAGGCCGACCTGCCGGCGCTTTTTGGTCATTGTTTGCTCCAATTCCTGTGATAGCTCTTTTAAGCCGGGGGCAGTTTTAAAGCACTTACTGCAAACTGCTTAAACCAGCCTGAAAGAACGGCGATGGGCCGGGCAGAGGCCGTATCTGGAGATTGCATGCCGGTGCTCTGCCGTTCCGTAACCCATGTTTCGATTAAAGCCGTAGTGGGGATATTTGTGATGCAGGGCCAGCATCATATTATCCCTGCTCACCTTGGCCAGGACCGAGGCCGCGGCTATCGACATAGAAAGGGTGTCGCCGCCCTTGATAGCTTTTTGCTCAAAGGGACAGTCCCGGATCGGGAAACCGTCTACCAGGATATAATCCGGTTTAATGGAAAGCCTTCCCAGGGCCCTCCTCATAGCCAACAGGGAAGCGGCATGGATGTTCAAATCGTCTATTTCTTCCCGGGTGGCGCCTGCAATGCCGTAGCAGCGGGTATTTAAAACAACTTGATCAAAGATTATTTTTCGGGCCCGCGCTGATAGCTGCTTCGAATCTCTTAAATCATTGATCAGCACGCCGGGCTTTAAAATAACCGCTGCGGCAATTACCGGCCCGGCCAGGGGACCGCGGCCGGCCTCATCCACGCCGGCGACAGCTCTAAAACCTTTTTTGAATAAAAGTTCTTCTTCAATTAACATCCCGCGGAGACGATTTTCTTCCCGCTCCCGGGCTTCTTTTCTCCGGATATGGCTTTTAAGCATTTCGGCAGCGCCTCTCCTGCCGTCGGCTCTTAGAAGTTCTTTCTCCTCAGGGCTTAATTCAGCTTTCCGATCCAGGAAAGTTTTTATTTCGGCAATGGTCATTTTTTTAAAATCCACCATAAACTCTCCAATATAAAGCCCGTTAAGAGATTAAGATTATTAAGACTACTGTGGAGGCTCTTCAAGGGTAAAACGGCCCAGGGCGCCTTCCTGGAAATCACGCAGCAAGAGGGCCGCCGTCCTTTCAGTATCAATTCTACCTTCCGACTGCAGGCAGCCCTGGGATATTCCGATCTGTTCAAATATTTGCTCTGCATTTCCTGGTATTAAATCCTGGTATTTCTTAATAAACAGATCTGCTTTTCCTTTTTCCAGGTAGCGACCGATCAGCCACAGAGCGGCGTCATAAATATCCACTCTGCCGGCTGGTATGGCCCCGACCACTGCCAGGGGCATGGTAGTTTTTTCATTGATTTTAGGCTTTAAAATGCCCGGTGTGTCTAAAAGTTCCATCCCGGGCATGATCCGTATCCACTGCTTCCCCCTGGTAATACCGGGGCGGTTGCCGGTCCTGGTTACAGCTTTACGGACAAAAAGATTGATTAAAGTAGATTTGCCGACATTGGGTATGCCGACAAATATCATTCGTAAAGGGCGTATAAACCGACCCGAACGCAACCGGTTTTCTTCTTTTTTCAGGTAATTTAGAATCCGGTTCAGGTCTTGCTTATTTTGAACGCTGAAAGCCATTGCCTCAGTGTCCATATTTTTAAAATAGGCCAGCCATGCCTTGGTGTAAACATTTTCAGCCCGGTCTGATTTATGCAGCAAAACCAGATGCGTTTTATTGTTGATCAACTCGGGGAAAATAGGATTTCGGCTGCTAAAGGGTATTCGGGCATCAAGCAGTTCTATAACCAGGTCTACCGCTTTTAAATCTTCCCGCAGTTGGTTTACCGCCCTGGACATGCTTCCGGGATACCACTGCCCTTTACTCAAGGTTATCCACCTCGGTATCGATGAACCGTGCTTCCCAGGGCGGCCAAAATATTAAGAAAGCTCTCCCTTTCAAGTGCTCCAATGAAATGAAACCAACCCTGGGATCCCTCGAATCCATACTGTTGTGGCGATAATCACCGAGGACAAAAAGAAAACCGGAAGGGACCACTTCCGGCCCGTAATTATACATAAAAACATCCTCATTGAGATAAGGTTCTTCCAGGGCTTGACCATTGACATAGACCAGGCTGTTTCTAATTTCCACCTTATCGCCTTCCACGCCAATGACTCTCTTGATAAAATCTCGTCCGGGTTCATGTTCGAATACAATCACGTCGCCCAGCCGTGGTTCGTCAAAATGATAAACAATTTTGTTGACCATTAATCGTTCTGTTTCCACGAGGGTCGGATACATAGATTTGCCTTCGACGACAAAAACCTCGAACAAAAACATGCGGATCAGCAGAGCCAGAACTACCGCAATCAGAATAGAACGTGTCCAGTCCCAGAGCTCTTTCCACTTGTTCAACCAAATCATCCCCGTTGCAGAAATTAACGGCTTTCTTTAATCCTCGCCGATTTGCCTTTACGCTTGCGCAGGTAATATAACTTGGCCCGGCGCACCTTGCCTTTTCTTACGATTTCAATTCTGTCAATTGACGGCGAATGAACGGGAAAGACCCTTTCTACTCCGATGCCAAATGAAACCCGGCGCACGGTAAATGTTTCCCTGGTCCCGCTGCCCTGGCGCCTGATTACCACACCTTCGAAAGCCTGGGTCCTTTCCCGGTTGCCTTCGATTACCTTGACGTAAACTCTGACCGTATCGCCCGGTGTAAAATGCGGCACATTTTCTTTCGTATTCCGCTTTTCAACTTCTTTTAACAGATCCATCCTCATGACCTCCTATCCAACTCACTGGGTAATTATAACACATTGTTATTATTTAGGACTGCTGCTTTTTGATTTCTTCCAGGTCCTCTTTTTCTTCCGGCAATAGATCTGCTGACTTAAGCAGATCAGGCCGTCTTTCCAGGGTCCGTTTCAATGATTGCCTCCTGCGCCAGCGGGCAATTTCGCCATGGTTTCCGGACATTAAAACAGGAGGCACTTCCATACCCCGGTAAACAGGCGGACGGGTGTAATGGGGGTATTCCAGCAGTGACCCGGAAAAAGATTCATCACCGGAGGCTTCTTCAGCCAGAAAACCGGGCAGTAATCGAATCACCGCGTCAACCACCACGGCTGCCGCCAGTTCTCCACCGGTCATTACATAATCGCCGATGGAGATCTCTTCATCGACCAGGGCGCTGCGAACCCTTTCATCAACCCCTTCATAACGCCCGCAGATCAGGATCAGGTGATTTATTTTTGAAAACTCCCGGGCCCTTTGCTGATCAAATCGGCGTCCCTGGGGTGTTAAAAGCATTACCCGGGAATCATTTTGCCCGGAGTGAGACTTAAGATCTTCCACTGCTTCAAACAACGGTTCCGGCTTTAAAACCATGCCGCAACCTCCGCCATAGGGGTAATCATCTACCTGGCGGTGTCGATCATGAGTATAAGCCCTTAAGTCAACCAGATCGATATCCACAAAGCCCTGGTCAATCGCCCTTTTGATCATACTTTCTTTAAAGGGGCCTTCAAGAATGCCGGGGAAAATGGTTACCACATCGATTTTCATCTTTAAACTGCTCCCTTATAAATCTAGCATTCCCTCCGGCAGCTCAACCACAATGACACCTTTTACAAGATCAACCTGCCTGATAAAATTCTCTACCACCGGTATTAAACTTGTCTGATCTTCATTTCCGGCGCGGGCAATTAAAATCTGATCATGACCCCCACCGCTGATTATCTCGACCACTGTTCCAAGCAGTCTGCCTCCGGTGTCGAACACCTGCAGGTCTTTCAGCTGATCGTGGTAGAATGTCCCCTCCGGGAGAGGCATCCGTTCAGCTTGCGGGATCCTGATCAGGCTGCCGCGAAGTTCTTCCGCCTCATCGCGGGTATCAATTTTCTGGAATTTGATCAGCCAGAACCTGCCGTGCACGGAGGCTTTTTCTACCCTGTGCAATAAGCGCCGGGATTGCTGTTCCACCTCTACCTCTTCCAGCAAGTGGACCCGGTCCGGAAAATCGGAATAGGGATATACTTTCACCATACCTCCTGTACCATGCGGCGAGAGTATTTTTCCTATAACCACATCAAAACCATCGCTCATTGCACTATTTCCACGACGACTTTTTTGTTTTCTTTAACCGCCGCTGCATTGACAACCGTTCTGATCGCTTTGGCTATACGGCCCTGCTTGCCGATTACTTTACCCATGTCGCTTTCCGCAACTCTGAGTTCAAGTATAATCAAGCGGTCACTTTCAATCTGCTGGACATCTACCCGGTCCGGCTCATCGACTAAAGCTCTTGCTATATACTCCAGTAGTTGCTTCATGAATACCACCCTCCTGTAATACTACTTACCAAGGCCGGCTTTATCAAAAAGGGCCTTGACCGTGTTGGAAGGCCTGGCTCCCTTGGAAAGCCACTGTTGGACTTTTTCAGTGTTCACTTCAAAAGTTGTCGGTTTTGTAGTCGGGTTATAATAACCGAGCTCTTCAATAAAGCGGCCGTCCCTTGGGTAACGGGAATCAGCAACCACGATCCGGTAAAACGGTTTCTTTTTTCCTCCCATTCTCTTTAACCTGATTCGTACTGCCAAACTGGTCACCTCCATTATTAAATTGAGTGGTTTAATCCTGCTTGCTATAAAGCTGGCAATCTATTTCAACCGGAATTAATTCCGGGATCTTCAGCCCTTACCTTCTGCCCTGCTGTTATTAAAAAGGAAACCGCTTTTTTATCTTTTTCATTTTTTTGGCCATGCCCTTTTTACCCCCTGAGTTCATCTGCTTGAACATCTTTTGCATCTGGTTAAACTGGTTCAGTAACCGATTTACATCCTGGACGGTAGTCCCGCTGCCTGCTGCGATCCGGCGGCGGCGGCTGCTGTTAAGAAGAGAAGGATTATAGCGTTCCTCCCTGGTCATCGAGCTGATAATGGCCTCGACCCTTTTCAAATTGTTTTCATTCAAAGACATCTGCCGGATTTCTTTTGGAATATTGCCGCCTTCAGGAAGCATGCTCAAGATATCGTCCAGGGAACCCATACTGCGCAGCTGTACCATTTGATCCTTGAAATCTTCAAGGGTAAATTGCTGCTGGCGCAGTTTTTTTTCCATTTCCCTGGCTTTATCCTGGTCTATGGACGCTTCCGCTTTCTCGATCAGGGACAGAACATCGCCCATACCCAGGATCCTTGAAGCCATCCGGTCGGGATAGAAAGGCTCCAGGGCTTCGATTTTTTCGCCAACCCCGACGAATTTAATCGGGCATCCGGTGACTTTACGGACCGAAAGCGCGGCCCCGCCCCTGGTGTCACCGTCAAGTTTGGTCAGGATAACACCGCTCAGACCGACCGCCTCATTGAAAGATGCGGCAGCATTAACCGCATCCTGGCCGGTCATGGCATCAACTACGAGTAAAATTTCATCGGGCTCGATCTCGTTTTTAATAGCGCCGATTTCGGACATCATATCCTCGTCTATGTGAAGCCGACCCGCAGTATCAAAGATTGCCACATCACAGTCTTCCCGATCGGCCATTTTTAAACCCTCCCGGCATATCTCCACCGGATCGATTTCCAGATTGCTGTAGTATTTCTCCCCGATCGAATCGCTCAGCACCTCGAGCTGTTTTACCGCCCCGGGCCGGTATATATCGGCCGCTACCAGGAACGGCCTTCTTCCTTCCCGGCGCAGATGCGCAGCCAGTTTGACTGCAGTTGTTGTTTTGCCGGAGCCCTGCAAACCCACCATCATAACCTTAGTGGGCTCTTTGCCCGGGCCGGCCAGGGCGCTCTGCTTATCGCCCATCAGGCTGGTCATTTCTTCATTGACAATTTTTATAACCTGCTGGCCTGGAGTCAAACTGCCCATAACTTCCTGCCCTACCGCTCTTTCCCGGACGGAATTAACAAATTCCTTCACAACTTTAAAATTTACGTCGGCTTCAAGCAGGGCCAGTCTGATTTCACGCATGGCCGCGTCAACATCTTTTTCGCTTAACTTGCCCTTGCCCTTTAACCGGCGAAAAGTATCTTGCAGTTTCTCAGCCAGGTTGGAAAACATGGTCAATATCCACTCCTACTTTTCATTGCTCAAACGCAGGTCGGCAATAATTTCTTTCAGCCTTTTTAGATCCTGCTTATCTAGCTGATTTTGCAACAGCAAACCATCAGCTTCGGCGAGCAGCTCCTGCTGCTCATTAAAAAGCCTGTACAAACCCAGCTTCTCTTCCAGCTTCTCCATTGAATCAAGAGCCCTCTGAATGAGGTCATAAACAGCCTGCCTGCTGGTCTCATTTTCGGAGGCAATTTCAGCCAGGGAATAATTTTCGCTGAAGTAGAGGTGCAGGGTTTTCTGCTGACGCAGGGTCAGCAGGGGCCCATATATATCATACAGCAGGTTAATTCTGTTTAATTGATCGAGCATATTCACCTCTGTAAAGTGTTTTTACTTTACAGAGGAAGTATAGCAAAAAAAAAGACACAAAGCAAATCCTTTTTAAATTCTGCTCTTGTGATGCTTATATTTACCGCTCCCCCTTTAGCTTTCCAGGAGGGCGCGGGCAAAGTCCTCCGGATCAAAAGAAGCCAGGTCTTCCATTTTTTCACCGGTTCCGACATAACAGACCGGTATTCCCAACTCATCCTGGATGTTAATTACGATCCCGCCCCGGGCGGTCCCGTCAAGCTTGGTCAGGATCAGGCCGTCGATGGGAAGGGACTGATTGAAATTTTTAGCCTGGGCCACGGCATTCTGGCCGGTAGTGGCATCGACTACCAGCAAAACCTGGTGGGGGGCGCCGGCAATGTTGCGGCCGATAACCCGGTGAATTTTTTTTAACTCTTCCATCAAATTATACCTGCTGTGAAGGCGGCCGGCGGTATCGCCGATCACTACCTCAATGTTCCTGGCGGTGGCGGCATTCATGGCATCGAAAAAAAGCGCCGAGGGATCTGATCCGGCCTGCTGTTTAATCAGTTCCACCCCTGCTCTTTCGGCCCAAATTTCCAGCTGTTCAATGGCCGCAGCCCGGAAAGTATCGCCCGCTACCAGGAGGACCTCTTTATTTTTTCGCCGGTACAGGTTGGCCAGTTTCGCTGCCGATGTAGTTTTGCCGGAACCGTTAACGCCGACTAAAAGAATGATATAGGGCTTTTCTTCCGGCTCTGCAGGATTCTCTCCAGAATTCATAATATCGATAATCAAATTCAACAACAGCTTTCTTGCTTCCTCGCGTTCCTTGAGCTTGCGGTTTTTCACTTCTTCCCGCAATTTATCAACCAGCTTAATGCTGGTCTTGACCCCGACATCTCCGCTGACCATTATTTCTTCCAGTTCTTCATAAAAATCATCATTTATCTCGCCGGAGCTGAAAAGGCCGTCCAGGCGGCCCATGAAACCGGATTTACTCCGGGCCAGCCCCTTTTTAAAGTGATCGATTAAACTCATTTTCTTAACTCTCCCTGACAATTTTTTCATCTTCCAGTTTCAACGACACCAGGCGCGATACTCCCGGTTCCGACATGGTTACCCCGTAGAGAACATCCGCTTCTTCCATGGTTCTCTTGCGGTGCGTGATCATAATGAACTGGGCCTGCTCGGCAGACTGCTTGAGAAATTTGGTGAAACGGCCCAGGTTGGCGTCGTCCAGGGTTGATTCGACCTCGTCGAGCAGGTAAAATGGCGCCGGTTTATAACGCAGGATCGCAAAAACCAGGGCAATGGCAGTCAGCACTTTTTCACCGGCCGAAAGCAGGGTGATATTCTGCAGCTTTTTACCCGGGGGCTGAGCAATAATCTCAATCCCCGACTCCAGGATGTCGTCCGCATCGGTCATCTTAAGCATAACTTGTCCGCCTTCGAAAAGTTCCTGGAAAGTTTGCTCGAAGTTATCGCTGATAGCCTTAAAAGCATTCTTGAAATAATACTTCATACGCTGGTCAATTTCAGATAAAACCTTGCAAAGAGATTCTTCACCTTTCTGCAGGTCATCTCTCTGGTCTTTTAAGAAATTAATTCTTTCCTCGAGCCTGGCCAGCTCTTCAATGGCTCCCAGGTTTACTTCGCCCAGCGCCTCGATATCTTCCCTGTAATTGTCGATCAGGTGGCGGCTTTCTTCCGGATCAAAATCATCCTCCAGTTCGATTAAATCAAGGCTGGAAAATAGTTCCCTGAACCGGAGCTCCTGGTAATTAATTTCGGTCTGGAGCCTGGTCTGTTCCATGGATAGCTGTCTTTCCCGCTTTTCCTGGCGGGAAACCTGGTTGTGGCGGCGTTTTACCTTTTCCTCATGCTCTATAAGTTCAGATTCAACCCTGTTAACCTCCTCGGTTTTACGATCCAGATCGGCAATCAAGCCGGCCTTTTCTTCGGTAAGATCATTTAGACGGGTTTTTGTCTGTTCCTGTTCCGCTGTATTGTCGGCTAAACTGTGCTTCAGTTTTTCAAATTCGTTTTCTTTTTCTTCGATCTCCCGGGCCGGTTCTTTGATATTGGCTTCAACTTCTTCAATCCTGCTGGCAAGGGTATCCCGCTGTTCCGTGTAGGCACTGATCCGGACCAGGACCTCCGTGATTTGCTGTTCCAGCTTTTTCTTGTTATCAAGGTAGTTCTGGTATTGTTCCTTTTTACCGGTCAGTTCATTTTCCAGGCTATTAATTTCTTCCAAGCTGTGATCTATTTCTGACTGCAGCGTGCCAAAGCGCTCATGAATATCATTCGCTTCGGCTTCAAGTTCAAGATATGCGCTTTTACCTGCCTCGATGCGATCTTTTAAGATCCTTCGCTCATGATTTAGATTATCGCTTTCTCTTTGCATGCCGCTTAACCGTTCTGCTGCATTTTTCCACTCTTTGATGGCATTTTCGACATCATTTTCAGTACTGTGAAGCTTTTGTTTGACCGTATTTAGCTCAGACCTGATCCGGTTTAATTCCTTTTCCGCTCTCGATTTTTGTTTTTCCAGTCCTTCAATTTCTTTGCGCCTGCCAAGCGGCAGACCCGCGCTGCTCTTAGCCATGCTGCCGCCCCGGATTATGCCCCCTGGGTTGATCATTTCCCCTTCCAGGGTTACTACCCGGCAGCTGTGCTTAATAAAACGGGCCGCCTTTGAAGCCTGTTCCAGGGTCCGGCAAACCAGGATTGAGGCCATGAGGTAATTAACGACATTGTCATAAGCGGGATCGATGGCGACCAATTCAGAGGCCTTGCCTATTACCCCGTCCAGATCCCGCCAGCCGGGATGGCGTTCCAGGGGATCAGAGGCCTTATGGAGGATGTCGAGGGGAAGAAAAGTTGCCCAACCCCGGTTGTTATGCTTAAGGTATTTGATAGCCCCATGCACCGCTGCTTCGCTTTCAGCCACCAGGTACTGCATGGCCCCGCCCAGGGCCGTTTCCAGGGCTTGGATATATTTTTCGTCGATCTCGATCAGCTCCGCCACCGGGCCAATAATACCCGGCAGCGAAGAACGGGCCTGCATAATCTCCTTAACCCCGCGATAATAGCCGGACAGGGCTGATTCCTGGTCTTGAAGCAGGGAGAGCCTGCTGTTAATCCCGTGGAGCAGTTCTTTTTGTTTTTGCTCCCGGGAAGATAAATTTTCCAGGTCTTTTCTGATCCTATCTCTTTCCTCCACCTGCCCGGCTTCATTTTCGTCGGCTGCTTTTAGCGCCCCGCTTAATTCGCTTTTCCTGGTTTTAAACTGCTCAGCTTTCTCCCCCAGGCGGGCTAATTTTTCTTCCAGCTCGGCTATTTCTTTTTCCAGGGCTTTTTTCTGGGCCTCTAAACGTTGCAAACGGCGTTTGAGCTCTTCGATTGTTGAAGAGGCGGCCTCCTTGCGGACACCGGCTTGATAGATTCGCTCCTGCTGTTTCTCGACTTCAGCCGGTAGAGCGCTCTCTTCCAGGTCCTTCATCTTTTTGCGCAGTTTTTCAAGATCTTCTTTGAGGAGGCTTATTTCCTCCTGCTTTGATTGCCGGTCTTGCTCTGCTTTCACTTTTTGTTCGGACATTTCTTGCATCAACAGCTCCAACTGTTTGACCCGTTGACGGTTTTGTTGGATCTGTTCCCGGTAGCGGTTTTCCCTTTCCTCGAGCAGTTTTAGTTCATGTTCCTGCTGTTCCAGAGTCCTTGAAACCTGGTTCAAGGCCTGCTCCTGTTTTCGCCTTTGCTCAAACTGGTCCTGGAGACGGTTTTTTAAATCGTGAATTTCTTTTTCCTCCAGGCCTTCCTGGGAAGAGGCGGCCATCAGGGCATCATTGACATTCTGCAGCTGTTTGTTTATTTTATTAAGCTGTTCCCGGGACTGCAGGAGTTTATAGGAAAGCAGTTTTTTCTCTTCTTGATCGATATTTTCTTTCAGGGCGCGGTACTGGCTGGTAACTTCGGCCTGCCCCTGGAGTGGTTCAATCTGGGTTTCCAGTTCAAAAATCAGGTCCTGGATACGAACCAGGTTTTCCCTGGTTTCGTCCAGGCGGCGCCGGGCTTCTCTCTTGCGCATTTTATACTTAAAAATCCCGGCCGCTTCTTCAAAGATTTCCCGTCTTTCTTCAGGGCGGTTGTTGATTATTTCATCAACCCTGCCCTGTCCTATAACCGAGTAAACATCTTTACCCAATCCAGTATCGAGGAAAAGCTCAGTAACATCTTTCAAACGGCAGGGCGATTTATTAATATAGTACTCGCTGTCTCCGCTCCTGAATAAGCGCCTGGTAATGGTTATTTCATCATAATCGAGGTTGAGGAAACTGGAGGCCCCTGAAAAAGATAGCGACACCTCGGCAAAATTAAGCGGCTTGCGGCTTTCGCATCCTGAAAATATAACCTCATCCATGCGTGTTCCACGCAGCGATTTCACGCTCTGTTCTCCCAGGGCCCACCGGACCGCATCAACCAGGTTGCTTTTCCCGCAACCGTTGGGGCCGATAACCGCAGCAATTCCCGGGCTAAACTCAAGCTCTGATTTTTCTGCGAAAGATTTAAAACCAAAAAGCTCCATCCGTTTAAGGTGCAATTAAACAAACTCCTTGCCCATTATTTCATTGAGTAAGCGTGCTGCTGTTAATATAACATGCTCCTGTCCATTCTAAAACCAGCCTGCCCGGTAAAAAAGGCAGGCCGGTAAACTATTGAAAAAAATAATAGAGCGCAATTATATTTATCTCGGTTCTACGGTAAACTTAATGGCAGTTCTTTCTTCATCATCAATGGTAATATCAACAAAAGAAGGAATAAAAACCAGGTTAATGCCGTTGGGAGCAACATAACCACGGGCAATGGCAATGGCTTTAATGGTTTGATTTACCGCGCCAGCCCCTATGGCCTGCAGTTCAACAATCCCATCGGTCCGAATAACACCCGCTATCGCTCCGGCCAGGGCTTTTGTTTTGGAATGGCCCGATACTTTTAAGGTTTCCATATTAACTGATTCAACTCCTCATTTTTTATTAAACGGAGAACTGCTATTATGGTGTAAGTTTGTTCCAGGCCTCTTTGGCTGCTGCCTGTTCAGCCTCTTTTTTACTGCGCCCCCTGCCTTTTCCTACCGGTTTTTTTGCCATGAGTACTTCCGCTTCAAAAACCTTGTCATGATCAGGACCGCTCTCGTCTATGATCTGGTAAACCGGGGTAACAGCAAACCGGGCCTGGACAAATTCCTGGAGCAGTGTTTTAAAATCGCGGCACAAAACCCCTTCCTGTAAATCGCGAAATACAGGCTTATAAAGTTCAAGGACGTAGTTTTGGCATTCTTCCAGCCCATTTTCAAGATAAAGAGCGCCGATTAAAGCTTCAACTCCATCAGCCAGCAGGGAAGGCCGGGTAACTCCTCCCCCCACAACTTCACCCTTACCAAGACGGATATATTTGCCCAGGTTTAATTCGAAAGCAAGCCTGGCCAGGGAAGCTTCGCAAACCAGGTCCGCCCTGAGTTTAGTTAATTTGCCTTCTGGTGTATCAGGGTAAGTATAAAATAAATAATCGCTGATAATCAGTTCCAGGACGGCATCGCCAAGAAATTCCAGGCGCTCATTATGAAAGTTGTTGAGGCCCTTCTCATGAGCGTACGATGTATGTGTCACGGCCTGTTCATACAATTTGCTGTTCTTAATCTTCCATTCAATATCATCCAGTAAATTATATTTTTTGCCAGGTTGATTCATAATTATTCCTCACCTATTTTATGCCTTTATGACGTCCAGGAATCTTTAAAATAACCCGTTAAGCCTTGTTGTACTTTTTTACGACAATACTGGCATTCGTGCCGCCAAAACCAAAAGAATTTGACATGGCCAGCTTCACAGGCCGTTCCCGGTAAACCTGGGGCACATAGTCCAGGTCGCACTCCGGGTCCGGATATTCATAGTTAATAGTCGGATGAATAATCTGGTTCTCAAGAATTAACAGAGTCGCTATCAATTCAACAGCTCCGGCTGCGCCCAGCAGATGACCGGTCATTGATTTGGTCGAACTAACCGCCAGCTTGTAAGCATGTTCACTAAAAAGATCCTTGATAGCTTTTGTTTCAATCTTATCATTAAATTCTGTAGAAGTGCCATGGGCGTTAATATAATCAATTTTTTCCGGTTTTAATGCTGCGCTCTGCAAGGCCCTTTGCATGCTTAAAAAGGCTCCTCGCCCTTCAGGGTCGGGAGCAGTCATATGGTAGCCGTCTCCCGACATCCCATATCCGGTAATTTCGCCGTATATATGTGCTCCCCGATCCAGGGCATGATTTAGGGTTTCCAGTATAAGCACTCCTGCTCCTTCACCCATTACGAAACCGTCCCGCTCTTTATCGAAGGGCCTGGAAGCCCTTTCAGGCTCATCATTGCGGGTGGAAAGAGCCCTGGCTGATGAAAACCCGGCAAAGGCAAGATGACCCAGGGTTGCTTCTGCGCCACCGGCCAGCATTATTTCGGCATCACCGCGCTTTATAATATGCCAGGCATCGCCCACGGCATGGGTCGAACTGGCGCAGGCTGTAACAACTGTTGAATTGGGACCCTTTAAATCCAGCAGAATCGAAATATATCCGGAAGCCATATTGGCAATCAAAGCGGGTATAAAAAAAGGGCTTACCCGACGCGGCCCTTTTTCTGCGAGGACCCTGCACTGTTCTTCCATAGTCTGAATTCCGCCTATTCCTGAACCGATCAGGACCCCGATTTCCTCTTTATTTAACTGTAATTTATCCAACCCGGAATCGTTCCAGGCTTGTAAAGCCGCGGCAACGCCGAGCTGGGTAAAACGATCGACTCGCTTGGCTTCTTTTTTCTCCATGTGCCTGGTAGGATCAAAGTCTTTTATTTCACCGGCGATTCGGCATGGATACTGGCTCACATCAAGGCTTTCCACGGCCGAAATGCCGCTTTTGCCGGCAACCAGGTTTTCCCAAAAGGTTTCTTTATCAGAGCCGATCGGCGAAATTACCCCAATTCCCGTAATTACTACTCTGCGCAAATCTTCACCTCAAAGGGTTTTTAAGTTTTAGATTCGATATACTTGACTACATCACCAACCGATTTGATGTTTTCAATTTCCTGATCGGAAATCTCCAGGTCAAATTCTTCTTCCAGGGCCATGACCAATTCAACGATGTCAAGTGAATCAGCGTCTATATCTTCAAAAGTAGTCTCTCCGGAAAGCTTACTACTGTCTACTTCCAACTGGTCGGCGATTATTGCCTTAACCTTACCTTCAATACTCACCTAGTCACCTCCTCCCGGCCGCAGCTTTAAAAATTTCGCTATAATGTGTTGATGTCACATAGCCAGGCAGCCATCAACAGCAATAACCTGACCGGTCACATATCCTGAAGAAGAAGCCAGAAATAGAATAACTTCGGCTACATCTTCCGGTTTGCCAAGACGGCGCAGTGCTATCCGATCCTGCACTTTTTCTTTAACCTGTTCTGAAAGCTGCTCTGTCATCTCGGTTTCAATAAATCCGGGCGCGACGGCATTAACAGCAATGTTGCGGGAACCAAGCTCCTTGGCCAGGGTTTTGGTAAACGCGATAACCCCACCCTTGGCAGCTGCATAGTTGGCCTGCCCGGTATTGCCGTAAATACCGGCTACCGAGGCGACATTAATAATTCTGCCGCCGCTTTTCTGCTTCAACAAAGGACGCAGAACAGCTCGGCAGCAATTATAGACCCCGGTTAAGTTTGTGTCAATCACTTCCTGCCACTGATCTTTTTTCATGCGGGCCAGGATATTGTCACGGGTAATACCGGCATTATTAATTAGTATATCAATTCTCTTAAAATGGTCAATAGCGCTCTCAAGGAGGGCTTCGCACTGGCTGTAATCGGCAACGTTGGCCTGAAAAATCTCTGCCCGGCCGCCTTCGCTCATAATTTTTTCCTTGACCTCCTGGGCAGCCGCCCGGTTAGCGCTGTAATTGATCATAACAGAAGCTCCGGCCCGGGCCAGATAGATAGCCGTGACCCGTCCGATACCCCTTGAGGCTCCGGTAACAACGGCTGTCTTTCCATCCAATTCCAAAGAGTACACCTCACAGTCAGTTAATTAGCGATCAGCTGATCAAGTTCTCCTGCTTTTTCTAATGCATAGGCCTCCATTTCAGGGGCAATCCTTTTCATTAGCCTGGTTAAAGAAGTACCTGGCCCCACCCCGATAAAGCAATTTATTTCCGAATCAATCAAGCGCCGGATTGACTGTTCCCACAGGATCGGGTTACTAACCTGCACAATAAGGTTTTGCTTGATCTCCTCCGGTTCACTGCCAAAATTTGCTGTTACATTTGAAACTACCGGCACTAAAGCTTTTTTGATCTCGGTTTTTTCCAGTTCTGCAGCCATTTTCTCTTCTACCGGTTTTAATAAAGCACAGTGAAAGGGAACGCTGACTTTTAATTCGGTTATCCTTTTGGCGCCCGCTGTACTGGCCAGCTGCATGGCTCGCTTTACGGCATCTTTTTGCCCGGAGATAACTGTCTGTCCGGGACAGTTGTAATTGGCCGGGGCAACTACACCCTCAGATTGAGCTTCCTGACAGATTTGTTCCACCTCTCCGTGATCCAGGCCCATTACTGCCGCCATATTCCCTTTACCAAACGGCACTGCTTCCTGCATATAAATCCCCCTTTTCTGGACCAGTGGGAGGGCATCTTCAAGAGTAAGCGCTTCGGCGGCAACCAGAGCAGCATATTCGCCCAGGCTCAGACCGGCAACAGCCGAAGCCTTTAAGCCCCGGGAGGCAAGAACCCGGTATATGGCCAGGCTGACAGTCAGGATAGCCGGTTGGGCAAATTCTGTCTGCTGCAGCTTTTCCTCGGGTCCGTAAAAAATAGCATCGACAATCTCCGGTCCCAGTATTTCGGTAGCCCGGTCAAAAACTAGACGGGCCTCCGGATACAGATCATAGAAATCGCGGCCCATTCCGATATACTGCGCTCCCTGCCCGGGAAATAAAAAGGCCGTTCTTTTATTTTTTACTCCAGCACCCTTATCCTCTACCATCGCATCAGGACACCACCCCAGGTCAGGCCCGCTCCAAAGGCCACCATGGCTACCAGGTCCCCTTCCTTGAGGCGGCCGGCCACAACTTCTTCGTGGAGGGATACCGGTATTGTCGCTGAGGAAGTATTGCCCAAACGATCAATATTTACCGGAAATTTTTCGGGCGGCAGCTTCAGG
>PWGD01000130.1 GCA_003554395.1 Syntrophomonadaceae bacterium | reverse complement strand
TTTTTCAGATGGTGCCGAAGGTGGGAGTTGAACCCACATGGGCATAGCCCGCACGATTTTGAGTCGTGTGCGTCTGCCAGTTCCGCCACTTCGGCCTGTTCGCATCTTAATGTTAGCACAAACATTGTTTCAAATCAAGGAAGCGCCGCTGAGGAAAAAGTTAAAAACCTTATTTTAAGACTGATTCAAATCAGGTTTTAAAAGTATTATTTAAGATATCATGATTTTTAAAGTTAATTAATTCACAAAGCAGGGATAAATGTTTTACTATAGAAACTATTAAACGGTGAAAGTATTTTTTGCCTGACTATTTAAATTCGAGGTGATTTGTCGATGAGTGAATTAATTAAAGGTGGAGCTTATTTGCTGGGGCCGGTTGAAGAAAATACAGTTTTCACACCGGAAGATTTCGACGATATGCATTTGATGGTTAAGAGAACTTGCTATGACTTTATGAAAAATTCAGTAGAGCCAAAAATTGATGAAATTGAAGCCATGGCAGAAGGTGTCATGACAGGGTTGTTGCGAGAAGCCGGGGAACTGGGCCTTTTGAGCAGCGATATACCCGAAGAATACGGAGGGGAAGAAGCGGACAAAATCACAACTAATATAATTGCCGAGTGTGCTTCTTTAACGGGCGGTTCATTTGCTACCGCTTTTGGCGCCCACACTGGAATCGGGACCCTGCCTATTGTTTTTTTCGGCAATGAAGAGCAGAAGAAAAAATACCTGCCCGGCCTGGCAACGGGAGAAAAAATTGCTTCTTATGCCTTAACCGAGCCGGAAGCAGGGTCGGATGCTTTGAATTGCAAAACCAAAGCTGTCCTTTCCGATGATGGTAAGTATTACATCCTGAACGGGGCCAAGCAATACATCACCAATGCTTCCTGGGCTGATGTCATTGTCACTTATGCCAAGATCGACGGGGAAAGATTTACTGCATTTATTGTCGATGCGGATACCGAAGGGGTGTCCATCGATCCCGAGGAGAAAAAAATGGGTATCAAGGGTTCTTCCACCTGCAGTGTTATCCTGGAGAATGCCAAGGTACCGGTTGAAAACATGCTTTGGGAAGAAGGTAAAGGGCACCAGGTCGCCTTCAATATTTTAAATATTGGCCGGTTCAAGCTGGGAGCAGGTTGTGTTGGCGGAAGCAAAGCGGTACTGGAGTTTGCCTCTGAATATGTCCAGCAGAGGGTCCAGTTCAACCAGCCGATCGCCAAGTTTAACTTGATGAAAAACAAGTTTGCCAACATGGCTATCCTAACCTACCTCCAGGAAAGTATGGTCTACCGTATAGCCGGCATGATTGACAAGAAGCTTGATGAAGTGAAAGATAGCGGCGGGGATCTGTCAGATATTGCCAAGGCAATTCATGAATATGCTATTGAATGTTCAATATCTAAAGTCTTCTGCTCTGAATGCATGGATAAAATTGCTGATGAGGGAGTGCAGGTCTTTGGCGGGTACGGCTACGGACAGGAATACCCTGCAGAGCGTTCATATCGGGATAGCCGTATTAACCGTATCTTTGAAGGAACAAATGAAATTAACCGGATGCTGATTCCGGGAACTTTACTGCGCAAAGCTATGAAAAATGAGGTTCCCTTTATGGAAGCGGTGATGGGCCTGGGCGGGACTTTGAAGCAGCTAAAGGATGCAGAAATGCCTCAAGAAAGTCCGGAACGTGAAGAGTTTTACCTTAACAACATGAAGACTTTATTCCTACTTGCTGCAGGTAATGCGGCCCAGAAATTTGGTGAAGATCTTACTCATGAACAGGAAGTTCTCTGCAGACTGGCAGATATGGCCATGGAAATATTTGCCGCCGAAAGCGGGCTGCTCCGGGCTAAAAAAATCTTGGCCCAGGGGGAAAGCGAAGAATCAAAACTGGTTATGGACATGACTTCTTGTTTCATCCACGAAATGGTCCCGAAGATGGAAAACTGGGCCAAGGAAGTTATAGCCGGTACCCTGGAAGGCGAAGAAGCAGGCAAAGCATATTCAGGGATTCGCATGCTTACAAAATATGAACCGATTAATACTTACGCTCCGAAGCGGAATATAGCTGAAGCAGTTTATGATGCCAAGAAGTACTTCATTGACCGTATTTAAAGATTAAGGTTTAAATAAAAACTAAAGCAGGAAATAATTAGAAAGAGCAAACAATAAGGGAGCAGTAATTTTATCTGCTCCCTTAAAGATCAAAGCTAAAAAATAAGGTTAGATTTTAGATTGCTCTTTCAATTTTGCCTGCTTTTATACAGCGGGAACATACATTAACCCGTTTTGGGGATCCATTCAGCATAATCTTTATTCTCTGGATATTGGGGCGCCATTTTCTTTTGGTTTTAATATTAGAATGACTGATTTGAAAACCAGTGGTTTTACTTTTACCGCAGACTGCGCATATTTTAGCCATTTATTAGACCTCCCGGCACGTTTATAACCACGCGTTTTATTTTAGCACATCAAAGCCTGATCAACAAGATTTTTTACCGATATTATGCAGGTTATGGCAAAAAAGTAGCGAAAAGTATTTATTATTGTCTTTTTATCGTTGTTTTTAAAAGGGGGAACTGATTTGACCAAGGCAATTTATCCCGGTAGTTTTGACCCGGTTACCAAAGGGCACCTTGATATCATAAAAAGATCGAGTAAAATTATGGATCAAGTTACGGTTGCTGTTCTGGAAAACCCGCGTAAAATTGCAACTTATGATATCGAGGAACGAGTGCAAATGTTGAAAATAGTAACTGAACCCTATCCTAATGTAGAAGTTGATTATTATGAAGGTTTATTGATTGACTATGCCCACAAGAACAAAACAAATATTATTATTAAGGGCCTGCGGGCCATGTCTGATTTTGAATTTGAATTCCAAATGGCCCTGGTCAATCAAAAATTGAACCCCTCTATTGAAACTTTGTTCATGATGACAAACAACAAGTATTCCTACCTGAGCTCAAGCATTGTAAAAGAAATTGCCGGGCTGAGAGGCGATATCAGCAGCCTGGTTCCTCCAGAAGTCCATGATATCATTATTTCAAAATACCGATCATAATTACAGTTTAGATGATCGAATATTGTTCTCCCGGACGTGCCATCAGTCCGGCAGGCTGTACAGTTACTAGAGGCCAATTGAAGCGGCCCCAAAATATGATGTTGAAAGAAGGCTTTTAATTTGAGATTTAAGAAGTTTGTCCCTGTTTTAGCATTGTTCTTAATCCTGGGTTTAGCCGGTTATTATATCCAGCTAGATTATTATGTGGTCAGGCCCAGCCGGGCCGTTGATTTAAAAGAGATTGTTACAGTTGAAAATTTTGAGGACGGTGAAAATGGAACCTTTTTTTTGCTGACTGTAACCCAGAATCAGGCCAATCTTTTTGCTGCCGCTTATGGTTATCTGCATCCGCAGATGCGATTAAACCCTAAAGAGAGGGTTATTCCCCGGGATATGGACGAAAAGGAATACAGGGAGCTGCTAAGGGAGTACATGAGCGAGAGCAAGCATATTGCCCAGGTCGTAGCCCTGCGCCGGGCAGGTTATGATGTCGATATCAATAGCGATGGGGTCAAGGTAATCGATTTTCTTGAAAATGCGCCCGCAGAAGGGACTCTCCAGGTGGGAGATATTATCCAAAATGTTGATCATACTCCTGTAATGCTGGCCTCTGAAGTACAGTTGCTGGTTAAAGAGGGCAAGGTCGGCGAAGAAGTAATCATAGATATAATGCGTAATGCGGAAAATTTAAGACTTTCAGTGCCTACCGGCCCCCATCCTGAAGATCAAGAGGCCCCTTTCCTGGGCATCTATATCCAAACCTTAACCTGGGAACCGGTACTACCCCTTGGAATTACCATGGATACCGGCAATATAGGCGGGCCCTCGGCCGGGTTGATGTTTGTCCTGGAATTACTAAACCAGTTGACCCCGGAAGACCTGACCGCCGGAAATATGATCGCCGGCACAGGCACTATTGATCTGGATGAAAGAATAGGCCGGGTCGGTGGTGTGCCTCAGAAGGTCTTTGCCGCTGAAAACGCCGGGATCGATTATTTCCTTGTGCCCGTGAATAATTATGCTGATGCCAAAATGGCGGCTCAAAATGTTCAGCTTGTTCCCGTTTCTGAGCTGGAAGAGGTCCTGCAATTTTTGTCAGATCTTGCAGATTTGTGATCTGTCTTTTGACACAGTGAATATACGATGCTATACTTTTATTAGAGATTTGATAAGGGACCGAGTAAACAAGGCAGTCGCGGGAAGAAAACCGCAAGGTTCTTTTCGAGGAAAGTCCGAGCTCCGCAGGGCAGGGTGCTGGGTAACACCCAGTGAGGGTGACCTCAAGGCAAGTGCCACAGAAAAAATACCGCCCGGTGTTCAGCGATAAGAACAGTATTAAGCCTGTTTGCTGTATAATTATTTTAAATGCTGTTTTTGTCGCTGGACGCCGGGTAAGGATGCAACGGTGCGGTAAGAGCGCACCAGGAACCGGGAGACCGGTTCGCTAGGTAAACCCCACCCGGAGCAAAACCAAATAGGGGGAGGATGAGGTTGCCCGCCGACTCCCCGGGTTAGGTTGCTTGAGGTGCCAGGCAACTGGT
>PWGD01000141.1 GCA_003554395.1 Syntrophomonadaceae bacterium | reverse complement strand
TGCTTGAAGCGGCCCGTGAACTGGGCACAGATCTGCCCCAGCCTTTCTTAACCCTTTCTTTTATGGCCCTGCCGGTAATTCCTTCTTTGAAAATTACCGACCGCGGCCTGGTCGATGTAGACAGGTTTGCTCTTCTTTAGGCATGAAGTTGTTCTAAAACCTCGCAGAAACCCTCAATACGGGTCAGGGCCTGGCCCCAGGGAAAACTGGCCCCGTCAATGCAGTCGCCGTCGAGGGCCAGGAAGGGGATTCCTTTTTCCCGCAGTTTTTTCTTCAAGAACGGAGTTCCACCCACGGACTGTCGGCAGCCCCAGTGTGAAAAGTGCATTACCCCATGGGCGCTGTAGTCGTCAACCATCTTTTCAATTATTTGTAGCCTCCGCTCAATGGGTCCCAGGCCGGGATGGGACAGGGCCTTGCGGGCCAGGCTGCGGAAAGGTTTTTCCGGATCGAGCGGCGGCCAGTAGACGTAGTTCATTTCCTCGGCCACGATTTTTTGATGCAGCTCTTTTTCCAGGTAACTGATCATTGCGGAAGGGTAATAGGGGCGGAGGTGCAGCCAGATTAAACGGTAGCTCTCCTTTTTTAAGTCGGCGGCGTCATGGCGCCGGCCCTCCATGATGTCCCGCAGCTCACCGGCCAGGGTCCGGTAGATGGCGGGTGTTTCGGGGTGCCCCTGGCCGAGCAGGGTCAGATAGAAATAGCTCAGGCCCTCTTGGCCAGGCAGGGGGGAGGGAATATTCTGGCGCAGTTTGGCCACTTCGATCTGGTCCAGGCGGGCCCGGTTGGAGCGATCAAAAACTGTCCTGATCCGTTCCCGGGTCAGGGTTTTGCCGGTCTGCCTTTCCAGGTCTTTTGCAAAGCCGGCCAGTTGAGAGGTCACGTAATCCAGGGCCTCCTCGTTATCCCGGGCGGGGACGTCAAGCAGGTATAAGGGTCTGCCGTATTGCCGGGCCATGTACTGGAAAAGGTGGGGGGCGCCGTCACAGAGGTGCGAACTGGCCATCAGAAAATCGGGCAGGGGGAAATATTCCAGGTCCGTTCCGGCCGCCGCACAGCGGTGAAAGCTGCAGCTGTCCGTGGATAGACCCATCTGGTCGGAATGTTTAAGCAGGCCCGGGGCCAGGTCCAACGCGGCAAAAGTGCCCGCCGACGCTTCCGGGGCAAAGGGAACCAGGTCAAAAAGGTAAACCAGTTCCCCCGGGAAAAAAGCGCTGGTCCAGGCCACCGCTTTTGTGTTATGGTACGCTTCGGCGGCCTGTTCCAGGCCCATTGCCGTCATCATTCTTCTTGCTTCAAACTGGAATTTGTTCCGCCTGACAAAAATATCCCTGGCCAGCCGGTAGGTGGCCGGAGAAGAGAGCAGCTTGCGCCCCAGCCGGCCGTTCAGTTTTTCTTTAATTAATTGCTGCGGGTTCACAGAGCTTACGCCTCCCTGCTCAGGCTAATATTTCTAAAAAAGCTTCCACCCTGGTTTTGAGCTGTCCCAGGTCTTCCTGACCGAGTTCAGTTTTTACTTTCAGGTGCGGAATATCTCTTTTTTTCAATAAATCTTTAAGGAGCAGGTAATCATAATGGCACATGTCGCAGAAAAGCAAATCGTGATAGATCACTGCCCGGACCGCCAGTTCATCTAAGAGCCGGCAATAGTAGTCTTCCCTGGCCCGGTGGTTAAAAACCCGCGGACAGGGCAGCTTGGCCAGGTAATTGCCGGAGATGATGTGCAGGATTTCTTTCCGGGAAAGATCGCCCCCGGAAAGTGCCGGCGGCCCCGGTTTTTGCAAGTAGCGGATCCCGGCGCAGTTTTCCGGGTACAGGAGCAGCCCTGATTGTTCGGAAAGCAGCTCTACCAGGCCCTGCGGAGGCAGGCCCCCGGCCAAAAGCAGGGCCGATGGATTATCGCCCTGCTGAACGGCTCCGGGAGCGCCTCTTTTCTTCTGCCTGCCTTCAAGCACCCCGGACAGCTTTTTATTAAAAGCTTCCGGTTCGCTATTTGCCGCTTCAATAGCCAACCCGTATAAGCCTGCCCGGTCCTGGTTTAAGGCGCCCAGGCCGTACAGGCGGCTGTATTCATCCAGCAGTAATTTTTTGCGCCGGTAGATATTTAAGGAGCGGGTCAGGTTTTCTGCATTGACCGGTTGGCCCTTCTTGCCCAGGTAGTCCGCCAATAGTTCCAATTCCCGGGTATAGTAATTTACGGCCTCCTGATCCTGCCTGCGGGGGACGTCCAGCAGATAAACAAATGGCCCGCTTTCCTCCTTAAGGACGTTATAAAGGTGGATCATGGCATTGCAGGAATTGGCGACGACAATGCCGGCCAGCTCATCATAAATGCTGCTGCGCAGGTTGCTGAGGATTTTTCGGGGATAAGGACAGATGCTGCCCGGCAGGGCATCTTCGACCGGGCCGTTCCCGGAGCCAGGCCCGGGAAGCAGGCGGTGCGGGGTAAAACCGGCGGCATGAATTACTTCTTCCGGCGTATAGGTGCAAAACCAGCCCACTTTTTTGGTGGTGTTTCCTTTTTGTTCCCTCATTGGCCAGCCCCCGTGTTATTGACTGCAAAGCCCGGTTATGGCCCGGTAATTTGCAGTACCGCTCCAAAACAAATGACCAAAGGTGGCCAACCTGGCCAGGCAGTTTCGGCCACCTTGATCAGGATCGGGCCCTTCTTAAATGTGAGCTTTTTCTTTTTCTGCCACTTCGTTTAATTCATGCCATTTTGGTTCGGCTTTTTTCCTCCAGGCTTCAGCCACGGAGTCCATCCTGGCTGCCATATGATCATAAAGGATAGTGTCGGCGCCGTCATGGGTCGGCCGGGCATCTGATTCGCCGATCATTTCCCGCAGATTTTCCGGGTTGTCGATCAGCGGACAGGGCCGGAGCAGGTTATCGCTGAAGGGCTGCCGTTTCTGGTATGCCCTGAACAGCGGGTTGCCCAGCACTTCTTTCAGCGATTTGCCCTTGATGGTGTCGGCGGCGAAGTGGACAAAGGCGCAGGGCTCTACATCTCCGTTGGCGGTGATGTGGAAATAACGCCTTCCGCCGGCGATGCAGCCGCGGGTCATTTCACCGTCGTTCCAGAAATCAGCGACCTGGAGCGGCCTGGTGCTGCGGACCCGGCGCACCCTGTCGATCAGGGCGGCCCTTTGTTCAGGCGTTATCATCAGCGAAAAGTCGGGGTTCCTGCCTATGGGTATATAATGGAACGACCACCCGTAGAGGGCGCCTTTTTCAATGATGTGATCCACGAACTCCTCCGAATAAACGCGATCGGCGTTTTCCCTGGTGATGGTCATGCTGAAGCCAAAAGCTACCCCGTTTTCTTTGAGGTGATCCATTGCGGCCATGATCTTGTCGTATACACCTTTACCGCGCCGCTGGTCGGTTTCTTCCCGGCCTCCTTCCAGGCTGATAGCCGGCGTTATATTGCCTGCTTCCCGCATCCAGGCGGCGGCCTTTTCATCGATCAGGGTCCCGTTTGTATAGATCATAAAGGCCACGTCGTAATGTTTGCGGCAAAGTTCCGGCAGGTGTTTCCACATCATCGGTTCGCCGCCGGACATGGCTATAAAATACATGCCCAGTTCCTTGGCTTCACTAACGATGCGGTCCACTTCATCAAAACTGAGGCTGTCATGTTTATCGTATTCGCCGGCCCAGCAGCCCTTACAGTTCAGGTTGCAGTTGCTGGTCGGATCGATCAGGATGGTATAGGGTACGCTGTAGCCCAGCTTTTCAGACATCCTCTTTTGCTGCGGCACCCCTACCAGCGAAGCATTGACAAAGAAGTTGTTAATCAGGTGGTTGTGAACGTTTTCATCCAGCTCGTATATAACGCGGTTTATGTATTCCCTGAGCGCAGGGTTATGCTGCAGCTGGGACTTGATTCTTCTCGTGTACTCCTTGTGGTTTGGAGCCACAGCCACTTTTTCGACCAAATCAAGGGCTTTTTCCATGTTTTCTTCTGGATTCTTCTTCAGGTAACTTATGATCGTGTTAAAGACTTTTTCTCCAAAGAAACGTTTGCCTACATCCATGCTTTTGCTCATCATCACAAAGCATCCCTCCCCATTTTAAGCTAAAAATTAAGCTTTAACGCTTCCTTCTCTGCTTTTTGCGGCCCCATCGGAGGCGGCAGCCTGGGTCAAGTACTTTATGTTGACAGTTCTGATCTAATTCAATAAATAGTAAGGGCGGTCTTAAAAAGACCTGTTTTTTCGTTACAAATCTAATCCTCTAATCATAAGTAACTTCACGATATTTATTGCTTTTGAGACTGGCACATTCGCCGTTAACGCGTTTTGCCAGGCGTTTTTGCAGCCGGTTCAAGTCATCTTTTAAGATGTCTGATGATATTTCTTGAACCGCCTTCAAAAGGGTCTTTTTAAAATCAGCCTGGTTTTCATTTAACTGGTAATAGATCCAGCGCCCTTTCTTTCTTGTCTCCACCATACCGGCATCCTGCAGGACTTTAAGGTGCCGCGAAACCTTGTACTGGCTCTCTTGGAGTGAGTCGACGATTTCAGTTACGCAGGCTTCACTGGCCTGGTGCAGGAGAGCCAGGATTCGAATCCGGGTTTTCTCCGACAGACTTTTAACCGCTTTTAGATAATCCTCCATATGTGTCCTCCATTTCACATATGCGTTATTTCACATATATTTTAGCATACATGAAAGCGTTAAGTCAACAGCACGAGATCGCTCATTTTAAAATCTTACCCAAGGGGGAGCGGCTCACTTACGACGAAACCTTACCGAGCACGCAGCAGCATTCCTCACTAAATTGAAGATAACCGGCCCGGTGAACCTGATTTAAAGCGCTCTTTATGTTAAAATGATATTTAATAATTGGATATTTAATAATCGGGATCTGATCATTAATGGAGCAATATCAATCAGGAAAGGGTTTGATGCAGATGAACCTTGAAAAAATGCTGGCCGGGAAAAAAATATTGATTATGGGCGTAGCCAATCAACGCAGTATTGCCTGGGCTATCGCCAAAGCATATGCCTCGGCCGGGGCTGATTTGGCTTTTTCATACCAGAACGAACGCTTTAAAGGAAAAGTAGAAAGGCTGGTGGAAAACGAAATTCCCGGTTCGCTGCTCATTCCCTGTGATGTAGCCGAAGACGGCGATCTTGAAAACCTGTCCGCTGTCCTTCAGGATCAGTGGGGTGTTTTGCATGGGATCGTCCACAGCCTTGCCTATGCCCGGAAGGAAGAACTGGACGGTATGTTTGTCAATACCTCTCGCGAAGGCTTCCTGCTGGCTCAGAATATCAGCGCCTATTCCCTGACGGCCGTTTCCAAACGCCTTTATCCGTTGATGAAAAAGGGGGGCAGTATTATTACCCTTACCTTTCAGGGCTCGGAACGGGTAGTGCCCAATTATAACGTCATGGGGGTGGCC
Source organism: Syntrophomonadaceae bacterium (assembly GCA_003554395.1). GTDB lineage: Bacteria > Bacillota > Dethiobacteria > DTU022 > DTU022 > B1SED10-74M. The sequence goes on along the minus strand of PWGD01000141.1, from coordinate 13,596 downwards.
AAAGCTGCGCTGGAAGCAAGCGTCCGCTACCTGGCTTCCGACCTCGGATCAATGGGCATTCGGGTCAATGCGGTCTCGGCCGGCCCGATCCGGACCATATCGGCCAAGGGAGTTAAAGATTTCAACCGCCTGCTGGAAGGGGTGGAGGAAAAAACGCCTCTACGCCGTTTGGCCGGAGCCAATGAAGTGGCTGACACGGCCCTTTTCCTGGCCTCCGATCTGTCCAGCGCCGTTACCGGAACCGTCCTGTTTGCAGACTGCGGCTACCACATCATGGGGGCTTAAGGATTCCCTTTAAGCCCGGCTGCCGAGGATCTCTTCCAGTTTTTCTTCCACGGCGCCCAGGGAGACCAGGGTGTTGCGACAGGGCCCCATCGGCCTTTCGTTGAGAATGCCCCAGACCGGGAGGGGGGCGCTGTCCACAATGCCGCTGGAGAGGTCTCTTTCACAGGCCACGGCCAGAACACACTGGGGCCGCAGCATTTTAACCGCCCTGCGGGCCAGGGTGCCGCCTGTGACGACCTGAACGTTGACCTGCCATTTTTCAGCCAGGCTCAGCAGGCTGTCGATGGGGCATTTGCCGCAGCGCTGGCAGTTATGTGGATCGAGAGTTATTTTATAGGGGCAATCTTCATTTTGAAGGCAGTGGGGAAGCAGGACAAGCAGTCTCTGGGGCGTTACCTCCAGGTTTTCAACCTCGACAAGCTTGTTGTTGATGCCGATAAAAGAAGCCTGGACCTGGTCCTGGGTTATGCCTAAAAGCCTGCCCAACTGGACGATAATGGGAAATAAAAAGACCATCACTTTTTTGACTGCGCTGCTTAACCAGGGAGGTGAAGCGCCGCGCAGCAGCGAAATGGTAATCAGGCCCAGTGCGAAAAGGGAAACCAGGGCCGTGCCGCCCACCAGGATTAAGAAAAATAAGAGTGCGTAATGAAATAGGGGGGCCTCGGGCCTTACTAAAAAGAAAGCCAGTAGGGCCAACGATATAATCAGGATGAATGTAAATAACATAAATAAGCCCATGAAAAGGCGTTTGCGGGCCGGCATTTTTCTCTCCTTGTTGCCGGGAGCAACATTTTTTCTGTCTACGAAAATTCGGCCCCGGCAAGGGAAAATCTGTCTGTACTATAGACCTAAGCTGTTATTTTGTCAACGCTGCAGAGCTGAGCTGCTCGGGTGAGAGAATTAGATTACTGCCGTCCAGACTTGAATAGATAAGTGTAATTTCAGATTATCTGTAAAAAATTATGAAAGAGGGGTTATGATGACCGAGCTTTTAATGCAGACTATTTTAATCGTATTTATTTATTTTTTCATCTTTTTCCTGGTTGCCCAGGTAATTAAAAACAACTCTATTGTGGATATGGGCTGGGGCGCGGGGTTTGTGCTGATCGCCATTGCCACCCTGTTTATCGCCGGATCTTTTACGGCCAGGAATATTATCGTCACCCTCCTGGTTACGATCTGGGGCCTGCGCCTGACCTACCATATCGTGCGCCGCAACTGGGGCAAGCCGGAGGACTTTCGCTATGCCAAGTGGCGCGAAGAATGGGGAGTTTGGCTGGTGCCCCGCGCATTTTTCCAGGTTTTTATGTTCCAGGGGCTGATGATGCTGGTCATCGGTTATCCTATAATCCTCATCAATGCCTATCCGGGCCGTGGTTTGACCGGGCTTGATATCATTGGACTGTTGATCTGGATTACAGGTTTCTACTTTGAATCGGTCGGCGACAAACAGCTGGCGGAATTCCTTAAAAACCCGGCCAACAAGGGTCAAGTGATCCAGTCCGGCCTGTGGCAGTATACCCGCCATCCCAACTATTTCGGAGAAGCGACCATGTGGTGGGGGATCTTTATACTGGCCCTATCAGTGCCCCTGGGCTGGACCGGGATAATCAGCCCGCTGACCATTACCACCCTTCTGCTTTTTATATCAGGAGTGCCCATGCTGGAGAAGCAGATGATGAAAAACCCCGCCTACCGGGAGTATGCTGAGAGGACGAGCAAGTTTTTCCCTCTCCCTCCCAAAAAGAGGTATGCAACCCTTAAAAAAGATTAGCGGTCCTAATATAATTTGGGAGGTTTTTGACAATGCTTAAATTTATCCAGCTTTACCTGGTTGTATTTGCTTCATTTTTCATTATCGATATGATCTGGCTGGGGGTGGTGGCTAAAAAGTTTTACAAAACCCAGCTTGGGAGCATGATGGCCAAAAGGATTAACTGGGCGGCGGCAATGGTTTTTTACCTGCTTTACATCGTGGGTCTGATCTTTTTCGTGATCTACCCCGCCTTAGGGCAGGAAAGCTGGTTTTATGCTTTCTGGACCGGCGCATTTTTTGGCCTGATTTGCTACGCCACCTATGATCTAAGCAACCTGGCCACCCTGGAAGGTTGGCCCAAAGCCGTAACCGCAGTGGACCTGGTCTGGGGCTCCGCCCTTTCTGCCATCCTGGCTACGATTGGTTTTCTATACGGGCAGTCCATATTTTAAAGGCTGCCCTGATAATGATGGAACCCCCAGGCCCGGCAAAACCGGGATAACAGTTTAACCGGTGGTGCATCTGGAAGGTCATTATTTCGGCCAGTCCGCTAACTGCAGGACCTGGTTGCCGGCATTTTTAAAAAGCTCATTAAAGACTGAAACAGTATTCGAATCGGCCGGGTTGTATATAATCAGGTTTAACTCACCTTTCATGGTGTTGATTATGGTTTCAGTAGCGGTATAGGCCAGGGGCCCAAACCCGGGGTGCTCGTACTCGAAATGTTCGTAGGTCAGGTCATAATAATCTGAAAAGCGGTGGCTGGAAGACCAGTCCATTTTGAAGTGCTTGTTTTCAAGCAGGCTGTTAAGCAGGTACTGGAAATAGTTTGTATGCCTGTAGCGTAAGGAAGAACGGCGGAATTCAAGGATAGCCATCATTGCTGCTTCCCTCCAGTCAGGGCCGATCAAATCCTTCAAGCCAAATTGTGGCGAGTAAATCAAGTGGAGCAGGTTTAACCCAAGCGGGGACTGCCTGAAGTTGTTAACTTCTTCCATGTTTAGCTGGAAGAGGTCTTTGATCGCCTTATTGGCAGCGACCAGATCGGAGTAGACATCGATCAGGTATAGCGGCGCCTGCAATTGTTCCAGGGTCTCAAAAAGATTTAATAATTGGGTTTCGGGTGTTTCCTGGTTAAAAAGCTCTTCATCCTTTAGCCCGAGAGCGGCATAAAAAAATTCTTTCCTCTCCAGGCTGGTCAGGTTGAATGAATCTGCCAAAAGCATCAGGGTCTGGTTGTCGAGGTACTTCCGGTCGCCTCTTTCAAGCCGGCCGAGCTGGTCTTCTGTGAGGTGGACAGCCCGGCTCAAAGTTTCCCTGGTCCAGCGGTTTCCCTCTTTATCGAAACTGTTCTTGCGTAGATATTTTACAATAAGGCCGAAATCATTAAGTTTCATGCTGATCACTCCTGGTGGACAAACGCGGCCGTAACATGGCATGCAGTTTTCAAAAGGAAAGAAGCTTTGTTCCATTATAGCAAAAATTGGCAGAGAGGGCAACGCCGTGAAATCTTTGCCGATTCGTCTCGGCGGCCCGGAAGTCAGCGGACCGGCCTGGATCGTTCTTCGGGGTCGGCCTCGTTTATGAAGTGAACGGTGCCTTCTATATAGTCCAGGTATTCTTTAATCTCTGCCGCTTTCTTAACTTCGCTCCAGCCGTAATAGGCGGAAATGATCTGCGCTGCAGCTTCGGCCAGTTCAGGCTGCCGGTGATGCCAGATCAGCCATTGCGCTTCTGTCCTGCGGCTGAGGACATCGATTAAGCGGGGAGCGCATTCATGTTCCAGGATGTAAAGAATTTCGGCTTCGCAGTACGGATAGCCTTCCAGCAGGGGAGATCCCGACTGCGGTTCCTCCTTGATTTTTTCCAGGATTTCTATGCCGCCCCGGCCGTACTGGCGGTAAAGATGCTCCAGCAGTTCGGGGTGCATTCCTTCCATCAGCATTTTTTCAGCAATAATCCTGTCAAACTGCTTCCTGGTCAGGGCGATTTTGAAAGGTTTTTTGGAGAAGTTACGCTTGTGATATGCCGGGTCGGCAAAGCGGTCCAGGAATTTATGGTCGGACAGGTAAAAAATAAGGTCTTCTGCCATGCGCCGGTAGATAGTTGATTTGCCCCCGGCTATGGCTACAACCCCGTCACCGGTCTGAAAGACCTGGTGCCGGCGGGATAGATCTGATTCGGACCGGCCTCTTTCCTGCCTGATCAGGGGCCTGATCCCGGCATAGGTGGCGATGATATCGTCATAGGTCAACCCGGCCCGGGGAAACATTTTGTTTACCGTCCGCAGGAGGTAGTCGCAGTCTTCTTTCCTGCACCAGGGTTGATCGAGGTTTTTTGATTCAGGGTAATAAGCGGTATCGGTGGTCCCGATCACGGAAACTTTGCCCCGCTGCAGGACAAAGAAAAAGCGGCCGTCATCGATGGAAACCAGGGTGAAAGCGTTTCGGTTGCCAATCCTATCGGTGGGCACAACAACGTGGACGCCCTTGGTGGGATAGATCCGCTGCTGTTCATAACCGGCCGCCGAGAGGACCTGATCGGTCCAGATCCCGGCCGCCGAAACAACGCATCGCCCTTCGACCCGAAACTCGCGGTGGTTTAAAGGATCTGTAACCTTTACTCCTTTTACCAACCCGGATGGATTTTTCAGGCAGCTGTCGACACCGGCGTAATTAATGGCCACAGATCGGCCTTCTGCATAGTCCAGGCTTTCCTTGATCGTTTCCAGGACTACCCGGGCATCGTCACAGATGTTGTCATAGTAGAAGCCGGCCAGGATCATGCTGCCGAGGTCCGGATCTTCGGTTACAATGGCCGGTTCAAATTCCTCCACAAAATCTTTTTTGAAAATCTTTGATTGGCGGTAATTCTTAAAACCGCTGAACCAGTCCGAGATAATATCATATAATTTAACCCCTATCCTGACCATGTAAGGGCCGGCTTTATAGTTCTGGTAGGAAGGATAAACAAAGCCCAGGGGCCTGACCAGGTGGGGCAAATGGCTGCGCAGCCAGTTTCTTTCGCCGGTCGATTCCCGGACCAGCCCGAAATCGCCTGAAGTCAGATATCTCATGCCGCCATGGATCAGCTTTGAGGACCGGGAGGAAGTGCCGGAGGCAAAATCATATTTATCGAGCAGGCAAAACGTTATGCCCCGCAGGGCGCATTCCCGGGCGATCCCGGCACCGGTAAAACCGCCCCCGATAATGATCAGGTCATATTTGTTGTTTGCCGCGGTTTCAATATCTTTAGCGCGGGTTTCCATATTCCAGCTGTTCTGCATATGATCACCTGCTATCTAGCCGGTTGCCAGGGCCTGATGTAAACAGCACCCGTCCGGCTGGCCCGAAAATTTAAATAACTAGTTCCTCAAATAATACAATACCACAAAATTGTACAATTGTGAACAATAATAGTTATTTGACCCGGTTAAATTAATTTTAGTCAATAAAAGATTATTTTTGAAAAAACACGGCCTGCCTCCCAGTTTGCTGTTGTTTTAAGGTCTTGATGGTTTATAATAATAAATAGGAAATCATGAGGAGGGGCAAATTAATGAATACAGTGGAAAGAGCTTTGATGCACGGCCTGTTTATTCATTTGCATCATAATATTGATCAGGCTATTGATTTTGGCATGTTTAAGAAGCTTAACGAGATGGTCGGCGAAACCTCCCCGGGAACCCTTATGATCGGCCCGGACGCTAATGACGATGCCGCTGTTTTCAAAATGCCCTGTGATGAAGGCCTGGTCGTAGCCAAAATGGAAAGCCATTGTTCGCCCTGTGTGCCGCGTCCCTACGACAGCGCGGCAACCGGGGCGGGAGGGGCAATGCGCGATGTGGTGGCCATGGGCGGCCGGCCCCTCTTTCTGCTCGATTTCATCGGCACCAGGCCGCTTGATCAAGAAGTAATCGTCGGGCCCTGCGGTTTTAAGGGCCGGTGCACCTGCGGACAGTGTGAAACGATGACCAGCGGCGAGAGAATTAACCTGATCGTAAAAGGGATCCACGACATGTGCCGGGAAATGAATGTCTTTGTGGTCGGCGGTGGCCTTTCCACCTCTTTTAGCGATGTGGTGCCGGCCGTAGTGGCGGCGGTGATTGGGCGGATGATTATCGATCAGCCCCTGACCAAGCCGGCTAAAAACCCCGGAGATCGCCTCCTCCTGATTGGAGAAACCGGCGATGACGGCAATGATACCCTCTACCGGGCCGGCCTGGTGGAAACGATGCGCCCGGCCGAGGCATTGTTCAGCGAAGAGAAGGCAACCATGGAAGCGGCCCTGGCCGCTATAAAAACCGGCAAAATAAAGGCCTGCTCCGATTTGGGGGCAGCGGGCATCGGGGCGGCGGTAAGTGAATCTGTGCGCTTCGGTGGGCTGGGGGCCATTATTGATCTGGCCCGGGCGCCGATCAAGAAGAAAGGCCTCAGCCCGGAAGAAATCCTGATCTGCGAAACCCAGGCCCGGATGGTATTCCAGGTCGATCCGGAAGATGCGGAAGAGGTCATGGAAGCAGCGCTTGCCGGGGGAGCAGCGGTGGCAGATATTGGCGAAATAACCGACGGCCAAGAAGCCGTATTCAGGCATGAGGAGCAGGAGATAGCCCGGATTCCCCACCGGCCTCCGGCGGAGCTGTTCGAATAAAACCCTTCTTCAATAAGCGCCGGCATCACGCCTGTTGATGCCTATTTGACATTCGGACCATTTACACCCACAATATTAGTGTAAGGGGGTAATTGCATGGAAATTATTAATAGGGAAGAGATTAAGCTGCTTTTGGATCAGAGGGGGCACGGTCCGTGCCTCTCGCTGTATATGCCGACCCAAAAGGGAAGAGAAAAAGAAAGGGAAAATTCTATCCGCTTTAAAAATTTAATGGTTCAGGCTGAAAAGCAGCTTGAGACAACTACCACCAATGCAGCTGATTTAAAAAAGATCCTCGAACCGGCCAAAAAGTTAGATGATAGTTATTTCTGGGCCAACCAGAGCGATGGATTTGCTTTTTTTATTTCGCCATACTACAATCGCTATTACCGGCTTCCGCTGGAATTTAACGAACTCTCTGTTGTAAGGGACAGCTTTCACATCAAGCCCCTTTTCAGGTTGCTTGCTTCAGACGGACAGTTTTATGTGCTTGCCCTCAGCCAGAAGGATGCCCGGCTGCTGAGAGGAACCAGCATGCAGGTTGAAGAAATAGATTTAAGTGATATAATTAAGAAGTTTGAAGATAAGTTTGCCACTGAACTGCCGGAACAATTTTTGCAGTTCCATACCATGGCCCCGGCTACCGGTGATGTTCGGGCGGCAATTTATTTCGGGCACGGCGGGGAAATAGACAGCATCCAAAAGGAAAAGCTTCTTAAGTACTTCCGCTTTATAGACAGGGAACTGCAGGACAAACTGGATCAAACAATTGCGCCCATTGTCCTGGCCTGCGTGGATCACATTTCTTCTTCTTACCGGGAAGCCAGCAAATATCCGCTTCTCTTTGAAAAAGGGATTAGGGGTAATCCTGAGAACATGAGCGTCCAAGAATTGCATGAAAAGGCCTGGGAAATTGTCCGGCCCTATTTTCAACAAAAGCAGGAAGGGGCCAAAGCGCGCTACCTGGAGCTGGCCGGAACCGGCAAGACAGCGAACGATATAGTTGACATCGTGCCGGCCTCTGTTCACGGCCGGATTAGCGAACTATTCGTAACCGTGGGTGTTCAACAGTGGGGATTCTATGATCCTGAAACTGAAGCAGTTCGGTTTAATGACAGCCCCCTTGCCGGCAGCGAAGACTTAATAGATCTTGCCGCGGCGGAAACTTTCCTGAACAGCGGCAATGTTTATGCTGTGCAAGAAGGACAGATGCCGGACGAAAGCCCCGTCTGCGCAGTATACCGCTGGTAAAGCGCTGCCGGGAAAATGTTCCGGCTTTGCCGCGCATTTAAGTTTTAATATTGCCTGCAGAAGGAATCTGCAAAGCATCTCAAGAAGGTTTTTTCAGGCAGGTAAAAAGATAGATCTGAATACAGATCGATATTAATTTTAGGAGGTTTTTCGATTAATGAGTTTGGAAAAGAAAGCTAAAGAATTAGGAAATGAAATTGCTAAAACGGAGGCTTATCAAGAGCTGGAAAGAACCAGTAAAAATGTCAAGGACAGCCCGGAAGCAAATAAAATGATCGACAAGGTCCAGGAAGTCCAGCAAAACATGCAGTTTGCCCATCAGTCCGGGGTGCAGCCAAGCCAGGAACAAATCCAGCAGTTCAATGAGCTAAAACAGCAAATGGAATCCAACCTGACCATCCAGGCTTATGCCAGGGCCCAGGAATCTTTCAACAAGCTGATGGAAGATGTCAACTCTGCTATCAGCAAAGGCATTAAACCCGAGCAAGACGACGACCAGTAAACGGCGTTAATCTAAAATAGATTTGGTTGCCACTGGCCCTACCTATTTTTCCTTTTTGAAAGGTGAATTGCAATGAAAAAAGTGCTTACTGTGGCCGGATCTGATTCGGGCGGCGGAGCGGGAATTCAGGCCGATCTGAAAACCTTCGCCGCCCTTCGGGTATACGGGACCTCGGCAATTACTGCGGTTACTGCCCAGAATACCAGCCGGGTCACCGGTGTGTACGCTTTGCCGGCGGAATTCGTGGCCAGGCAGGTAGAAGCGGTCGTGGAAGATATCGGAGTGGATGCTCTGAAAACAGGCATGCTGGCCAACTCTGATATAATCCGGGCCGTTGCCGGCGTGGTAAGAAAATACGGCCTCGGGCCCCTGGTGGTCGATCCCGTTATGGTGGCCCAGAGCGGCGATGTGTTGATGGAGAAAGAAGCGATTGCCGCTCTGCGGGAAGAGCTTTTACCCCTGGCGACCATCGTCTCGCCCAATCTTGATGAAGCCGCCATCCTGACCGGGCGGGAAGTTAAAACCTTAGAAGATATGAAAGCCGCTGCCCGGACTATTTTTACCTTCGGGCCGGACTGGGTCCTGATTAAGGGCGGCCATATGGAAGGTTCTACGGTAACGGATCTTTTATATGACGGCTCCGGGTACAGCTATTTTTCCTCACCACGCCTGGTGGTGGTTAACACCCACGGCAGCGGGTGCACTTATGCCGCGGCCATTGCGGCTATGCTGACCAGGAAACCATCGGTGCCCGAAGCTGTTAGAGAAGCCAGGCAATATCTGCTGGAGGCCCTGGCAGAGGGCCTCCATATCGGAAAAGGAAGCGGCCCCCTCCACCACCTGGTCCGTTATTACCGGGACTGGCCCTGAGGCGGAAGCTGCTGCCGGCCGGAAGGTTTTCAGCAGCCTGGTTCTTTGCCGGATCTTCGAATTAAATAAATCTGCCAGTCTGGACTGTTAGCGGCTTCCCCCGGATACAGCCGACCGATCCAGTGCCGGCAGCATGCAGCTTTTTTTCGGCCCGGTAAAGGGAGGGTGTTTTATATGATGCCTGTTTTATTTACAGTGGGAGATTTTACGATCCGCACCTACCTGCTATGTACTGTTTTGGCCATATTTACTGCTGTGGTGCTGATCAGGTATTATGAAATCCCCAACCTGAAAGGCTTAGGAAAGCTCCCGCCGGAGATCATTAATTACAACGGCGAAGCGCTCTTGATCGCCGTAATTTGCACCGTTATCGGTTCCCGGCTGGCCTACGTGGTTGTCAACTGGGATCTTTACAGCGAGGTTCCCCTCAATATATTGGCTCTCTGGAGGGGCGGTTTTGCTTTTCACGGCGCCTTGATCCTCGCGGTTCCCGCCTTGGCCTGGCATGCCAGGTTCCGCCGGATTCCCCTGGGAAAACTGCTGGATCTGGCCATCCCCTACATCACCCTCAGCTACGCTATAGGCCGCCTGGGCTGTTTTTTTAACGGTTGCTGCTACGGCCATGTTACAGAGTCGCCCTGGGGCTTGGTTTACCCGGCCCTTGCTGATGTGCCGCGCCATCCCACCCAGCTTTATTCTTTTGGGGCGGTCCTGATCATAGCCGTGATTTTGCTTACAATAAGCAGAAGAGAATTTACAGGCCCGGCCAAAGCCGGCGGTTCTGTCTTTGGCTGGTTTTTGATCCTGATCGGGGGCTACCGCTTTATGGTCGAGTTTTTGCGCGTAAGCGAAGAGTTCGCTTTCTATTTAACCCTGGCCCAGCTGGTATCTTTAATCATGATCCTGGGTGGAGCGGGTCTGCTGTTAATAAGGAACTCTAAATCAGGAGGGACACGAAATGTTTAAAAAAAGCTTAATGATAGCGGTTTTAGTCCTGGGAATGGGTATCGCCCTTTTCATTGCAGCCTGCGAAGAAGAAACTGTCGAAGCGCCGATCACCATGAGCTGGGGCATCCCTGAAGAGGTGACCGCCTTTGAAGGCCTGCAGAGGGAACTGCAGGGCGAGGAAGTGGAACCGGTTGATGAAGACATCATAATGGTTACCTGGGAGATCGACGAAAGCTATATTGTTCCGATCAGCGCAACCTCGGAACAGGAATTAAAAGGAGTAAGATACAGGGGAAGCGGGGTCCCGGCCCACCTGGAAGTGGAATGGCTTGATCCCCGGGCAGAACTATGGTATCCCCTGGAAGAGCTTCCTGCAGAAAGAGTAAAGGCAGTGATCGAAGCCGAAAATGATCATCAGATGATAGATTTTGGTCCTCCCGCAGGCGCTGATTTTGAAGAAGGCATGACCCGCCTGATCTGGTTTAGGATTACTCCCACCATGGCTGATCTTTTCGAATTTACAATCTTTGGCTATCAGGTTGATGGAGAACCTGAAGCGGATCGCGTGTCCAATGTCCTGACCCTGCAGGTCGAAGTCAGGCCTTAAGATGCATATTTATTTTAGAAGCTCCCCAATAGAAGGTGGATAATTTAAATGAGGCTAAAAAGAGAAGTGGAAGCGCTTGGAGATGAATTGATCCGGTTAAGAAGGGATTTCCATATGTATCCGGAGCTGGGGTTTGAAGAGCACCGCACCTCCGGGATTGTTGCCTCCTACCTGGAAAATTGCGGCCTGGAAGTACAACGCATGGCAAAGACCGGCGTAGTCGGTTTGCTGAGAGGGGAGAAACCGGGCCAGACCCTGATCTTGAGGGCCGATATGGATGCCTTACCGATCCAGGAGCAGAACAACCTGGCTTACAGTTCCAGGCATGAAGGCATAATGCATGCCTGCGGCCATGACGGCCATACCGCCATGCTCCTGGTGGCGGCAAAGATCCTTTCCGCTCACAGGGACAAACTCCCCGGCAATATCAAGTTTGTGTTTCAACCCAACGAGGAAGATGCGGGAGCCTACCTGATGGTAGAAGAAGGGGTTATGGATAATCCGGCCGTTGATGCCGCAGCCGGCGCCCACCTCTGGTCGGCCCTTGATACCGGTGTAATTGACATCTGCGAAGGGCCGGTCATGGCGGCCAGCCATTATTTTTACCTGACCGTTAAAGGAGTGGGCGGGCATGCCGGTTATGTGGATAAGGCGGTTGATCCGATCATGGTCAGTTCGGCATTAATCCAGGCCGTCCAGGCCATGCAGACCAGGGAACTCGATGCCCTGCAGCCTGTAGCGATAGTATTTACCAGGATCAAGGCTGGTTTCAATACCACGATTATCCCGGAAACTGCAGAACTGGAGGGCTCCATCAGGTTCCTTTCTGCTGACGGCGCGGCTATTAAAGATCGCTTTGAGCGGGTTATCTCCCATGTTTGTTCTGCCCACCGGGCAGAATATAACTTAAGTTATAAGGTGGGCAATGAAATGCTGGCCAACGAACCTGAAATGACGGCGCTGGCCCGCCGGGCAGCGGTGGAGTGCCTGGGCAGCGATAGCTCCCTTACAGCAGGCCTGCGCTCCATGAGCGGAGAAGATTTTTCTGAATTTGCCGCCAGGGTGCCAGCGGTTTTTTATTTTATCGGTTCAGGCAGCAGAAAAAAGAAAACCGACTATTCACATCACCACCCCTGCTTTAACCTCGACGAAGAGGCGCTCCTGATCGGAACTGAGATGCATGTTAGGACAGCTTTCATCTATTTTGGCCTGGATCAAGATTAATTAATCACTTTAGGCTTATAGTTGGATTAATCATCTTTATTCTTTGTTGTTTAAACTCAGCTGAAGCTTAGTTGAGGGCTCCTTATAATGAAAAGGCATAAAGGGCTATCCTGGTTTTTACAGCGGTCCCTGGCAATAAGGTTGGGCGTGGTCCTGGAATAAAAGGTAGAATCTTGAATAATAGGGTTTGCCTATCAACCATTACCAGCTATTGCGGAGGAGGATATTGATCATGGACTTCAGGATCGTGGAAAGGTATTTTTCGGACGATGAAACCCTGCCCACCGTAATGATCGCCAATATTTATGGAAATGCGGATGTCCGGAAAAACCTGGACAAAATGGAGCAAATCATTAATCTGGCCCATGAATCTAAAGTAAACATCCTTATTTTCCCCGAACTTTCCGTCACAGGTTATGTCTGGGACAGCGCTAATAATGATGAGGTCAAGAATTTATTGATGGAAGGCGAAAACAGCCACATCAAGCCCTGGCTGAGAAACATCAGAGACAGCCTTACCGAAGGCAGGGACGGCCTGGAATATATTTGCTACGGCAATGCCCGCCTGAGAGACGGCAACCTGTATAATTCAACCTTTATATTAAACCCTGAAATAGACTACGCCGAGGAAGAATATATATACGCCAAGGTTTTTTTAACCCCGGTCGAAAGAGATTATTTCCGGCAGGGCACTGATAAAAGGCTGAGCATTGATACCAAGTGGGGCCGCTTTGGCTTTATGATCTGTTACGATCTCTGTTTTGTGGAGCTGGCCCGCCAGTATGCTTTTGTAGACCATGTGGACGCCATCATAACAACGGCGGCCTGGCATTCTGAAGCGGTCAGGGAATATTCCAAGATGAACACCCGCACCGACCACTATTACGGTTATCTCTGGAACCTGATGAACGGATCAAAAGCAGCCTATAACCAGGTCTGGAGCCTGGGCAGCAACTGGGTCGGTAAGCATGAAAAAAGCCTGGAGTACTACTGGGGCGGAAGCGGTATCTGGGCCCCGTCGGGAATGACTCTACTCCAGGCATCCAATATTAACGAAGAACTGCTTATAGTCAGGAACCTCGATATTAGGGAACAAAAGAACAAGGAACAGGACGATTTTAATTACCGCATCGATTTCCAGCAGTTTTACCGTCATATGACCCACCAGGATGAATGCATCCATTTTGTGGATATGAAGGACGAATGAGCTCCGGGGTAGTTTTTTAGGCCCGTGAAAAAGCACGGCGATTCGTGTTAGAATCAAGATGACAACGTTTACAGCAGAAGGTGGACCATGCTTAAATTCCTGTTACTATTCACCCTTGTTCCCTTAATAGAAATTTGGCTGTTGATTGAAGTAGGCGCTATCATCGGTTCTGTTCCCACGATCCTGCTCATAGCCTCTACCGGTTTCGTGGGGGTGTTTTTGGCCAAGTATCAGGGTTTGGCCGTCTTAAAGAAGATGCAGATGGATATGGAAGCAGGCATTATGCCCGGTGA